>NZ_JBAFWZ010000016.1:0-74774 GCF_036662795.1 Lysinibacillus sp. 54212 | reverse complement strand
TTCAGAAAATTCAGATTTAACGGCGGAGTTGAATTATTTTAATGCGACGCTAGTGAGACCATTTAAATATACTAATATAGAGCGGCTTCCTCAAAGCTTGCTCTTTTTTTATGTATAGTGAAAAATTTTTCTCCGGAAGTCTCCGTTTTTGCGCAAGAATTAAAGGTGGGAATCATAAAATAAACAGTTATTATAATCAATGGTCTCCATTATTTCGCCTCTTTATCTACTCATATCGTCCGAACTCTACACTTATTATCTATGCTTTCCAATGAAATCCTCTGAAATTGGTTCAACTCGTGAACGTTTTTCATCAATTGCTCTCAACTGTTTAAAGATTGCTTGGAACTGTGTACAATGAGAGTTGGGAAACTATATACTTTTTTAGTTGCTATTTTAAAAGGAGGCATACATGGTGTCGCTTCATCCAATTAACATTTTGCGTGTTGCAGGAATTGTTGATGGCATTTCTTTAATTGCTCTACTCTTTATTGCGATGCCATTGAAATATTATGGAGATCTACCGATGGCGGTAACGGTCGTAGGGGCTTTGCATGGCGGGATTTTTGTCGCCTACGCACTATCTATACTTTTTACACAGCTAAGAGTGCAGTGGCATGTAGGACTATCCTTCCTTGCTTTCTTCGTGGCGTTTATTCCATTCGGTAATTTTATTTTTGACCTATATTTGAAAAAGCATCAAAAGCGCTACCATGTAAAGCCGTTTCAAAAATCATGGATCGTTTATATGATTATCTTTTTCACCTTTATTGATTTATTTACTCAGCTGCCTGTCATAAGTACGTTTGCTACTTCGGTAGGGGCAACGGCAATGGTGGCAGGCTTTATCGTGGGGATCTATTCTTTAACAAATACGTTTGGGAATATTTTATCAGGCGTGTTAACGGATCGCTACGGGGCATTTATTGTGCTTGTCATAGGACTTTTTGCAACAAGTGGCTCGTTAATGCTTTATAATTTTGCGGATAATGTGCAGATTCTAGTAGCAGTTCGTTTTATTCATGGATTCCTCGGAGGCTTAATTGTTCCAGCAGCATTTACGCTTTTGGCGAATACAACAAAGAAGGATAAACAGGGTAGTCAAAGTGCCATTACAGGGTCTTTTGTCGGGATTGCTGCGATTGTTGGTCCTGCCTATAGTGGCATTATGGCGAATCGTTTATCTGTACCGTTTGTTTTTACATCTGTAGCGGTAGTTGGTGTAGCGCTTGCGATTTTAACCCTATTATTCTTGAAGGCAACAGCTACAAAAACCGTAAAAGAACAAAAAATTCGTACACCGTTCCAGTTTAATAAGGGAATCATTCAATCCTATAGCGGAGCGTTTTTCCTCATGTTTTCACAGGGGGCACTTGCCTATTTGCTGCCTCTACATGTCGAAAGCTTAGGCTATAGCTCACGTTTAAGTGGAACGCTAATGAGTATGTTCGGAATTGTAGCAGTTCTTATTTTTATCCTACCGACAAATCGTTTGTTTGATAAATTGCATCCTGCGTATAGCTTAATATTCGGTCTTAGCATTATTGGATGTAGTCAAATATTCATTGGTCAAATGACAACATCTTCATCTCTCTACGGGGCACTTGCCTTATATGGAGTAGGGTTTGCCTTTTTATTCCCGGCGATCAATACATTGCTTGTTCGTTCAACGACAGCCTCTATTCGAGGAAAGGCATATGGTTATTTTTATGCATTCTTCTCTTTAGGTGTAGTCGTCGGTTCCTCAGGTTTAGGGATGCTTCCTTTATCGATTGGTGGCAGCTTCCTATTTACTGGCATTCTGCTGCTTGTTTTAGCGAGCGGTGTTTTCTTCACTACAGTAAATTCGATGAAATTAAACAAGGAAGAGGTCAATATAACGGGGCAAGAAAAAACTAGATGATGGGTTGAAGAGTCTACTGCAAAAATACTTGCAGTAGACTTTTATTTACTCTTGAAAGGCTTCGTCTGTTTTTATCTGCTTCAAGGTACCAATAATTCCACCAAAGACAGCACTAATCGTTTGAATAAGCGCAAATGTGTAGAAGTTTATAAAAACATGGTTTGTATATTCATTAAGTACTGGGAACCCGTAAATTTTTGACTCTTCGTCCTTCGTAGTTCCACCAAGCTCTATGTACACGCCATCCTTGTAATTGAGTGAGAAATAAATAAGTGCCCCAATAAGTGCTATCCCACCTATGAGGAAAAGAGCACGCAGTATTTTATCCTGTGCCTTTCTAGCCTTATCTACAAAATATCGAAATGTTGTAAAGAGGCTTAATAATATAAAAGGTAGCACTAACGTAATACCTACAGCTCCTAAATTTCCACCGCCAGCCCTTTCCTCTGCACTTAATGAGAAAAAGTGTTGGATCACCATTACTCCTAGAAGTGCAATTCCTAAACTAATCATCCAGCTCAGTCGTAGCATTAATTCTACCTCCTAATCTATGCTGTATAAAAAATAATTATCTTCTAGTATAAAAGTTAATCGATTAGGATGCTAGTAAGAAAAAAATAATGGAGGTTGTATTTTATGGTGATAGTTTTTAATCGTTAGTTGATCGATTTGGCGGAATTGATATACTACTTATTTATAAATATGTGTCAAATAGCAGAAAAATATCATATGGCACTTATTTAGAAATATGTTGTATGTCAAAATCGACTATTTTAAATAAATCGAGTTAGAAATTTCGCCAAGAAAAAATAAATAGGCTTTTTTCATTTGTAGAGGCGGAAAATGAGCTGAAAAAATGACTGGCAAGCAAATAATCGATAGGCAACGTAAACAGCCTTTTCGATTCTGTATCAATTTTTGCTTGGAAATCGCCTTTACTAAGTCAGTATTAGCTCTAGTAGCGATAAAAAAATATATGTCTTTTATACTGGTTGATCGGTAGCTTATAGTATTAGATAACAAAGGAAATAGCAGAAAAAATGCCTTTTTTGCCATTATTCTATCGCGTTTATGGACGACATTTAACTATTTTTATCAGAATTCCTACAGAAAGAAACTATATTAAAAGCACGAAATAAAGTTAAAGCTATATTTGGGATGAAAATTTTATTCTCCTTCATTTATAATAAGAGTGATAACAATAAAGGGGGATGCACTATGTTAACAAAGGATGAAACGGTGCTAGTGTTAATTGATATTCAAGGAAAGCTAGCCGGGATTGTGGATGAAAGTGAAACTGTTATAGACAATATTGTAAAGGTAGTCCAGGGAGCAAATCTTTTAGAGCTACCAATCCTATGGCTGGAGCAATACCCAAAAGGACTTGGTCGGACTGTAGAGGCGATTGCGAACGAAATTAACGGCGAGCCAATAGAAAAAATTACATTTAGTGCATATAACACGAAAGAATTTGTAGAAAAGCTAGAAGAGACCCGACGAAAAAAGGTACTGTTAGCTGGAATTGAGACACATATTTGTGTGTATCAAACGGCAGCACAGCTATTAGAAAATGGCTATGAGGTGGAAGTTCTTGTAGACTGTGTGTCATCTCGAACAATTGGCAATCGAGAAGTAGGAATTCAGAAAATGATCGGACTCGGTGCTAAAATAACAAGTGTTGAAATGGCACTATTTGAAATGCAAGAAATTGCAAAGGGAGATACGTTTAAGGCAATCTCTGCACTAGTAAAATAATATGAGGAATGCTCTACGTCTATATCAAGGCATAGGGCATTTTTTCATTTTATAGCAGCACTAGCCAAAAAATATGCATACTAAATATCCCTATATATAGCGTAAGAACACCTACTAATGAGAGAAAGTAAAACCGTTGAAATGCTGCGAGGCTATACTTATAAATCCAATAAGAAACGGCAACAATCAAAATAGAAAGTAAAGTTTTAATCAATAGAAAGAGTGCAGGACTAAAGGTGGCGATAGTTTTCATAATTGGGTTAGCTTCTTCAATAATATTGTGGATTAAACCAAAGTGAGTTGCAATTCCATCAAATAAATTTAGTATAGCTATAAACAAGCTCAAGAGCAGTATGAATCTTCTATTTTTCATATTACCTTCCTTTACAAAAAATACATATATAATAGACAATATATACAAGGTTATAGAAAATTATTCGAGGGTATATAACAAGAAAAGCCAGCAGCCTTAAGAGAATTTCTCCTAGGACTGCCAGCAAGAGGTTAATGAACTAAATATTCTTCTTTTAATTCAGAAATCGCCACTTCGGATCGTTCTTCAAGCGAGCGCCTTAAGTGAACGGTTGCCGTTTTTTCATCATCGTGTAGCTTGTCTATCCAAATCGACACGCCATTATAGCTCACCTCATACTCAGAAGGTGAGGCAACAATTTCTTGTGCACGTTGATATTCCAAATGAAGACCTCCTATTTTTTCTTTTCTCCATTCGTAACCGATTTAATAAGTGAAGCAAATTCTTCAGAGAACTCTTCCTTCGCTTTATTTGGTGCTATTTTTTGGTTTTTCGGTGTTTGGGGTAAAGAACCCTTGTTTTGACTTTTGCCTTGTTTATTGTCTCTTCCCATAACAAATACCTCCTTTCTCTTTTGTCTTTCTTAATATGGCATTAGACAAATTTTTTATCACAAAAAAACATAGCACGAAAAAATGTTTTTTCGATGCTATGTTTTGTAGGTCATTAAGCCATACTAACAACGTCACATATATAAAGCGGCTAAAAAAATACCTAACGCTTCCTCGTATATTTCGTCAAATTGCGAAAGGGGAAGAGGATTCTTTCCAAGGCCAAGCTCGACGGTAAAGCCAGGTCTTCGCCAATCCTGAATAAACCAATCCTTATAGCCAGCATAGCTATAGATGCTCCGAATAGGCTCGTAGCCACTCACTCTACTAAATTCTTTTACAAGCACTTCGGATTCTGGCGGCTCTAAGTTTTGGAAGCCCCAATAAATAACTTCTCCCTGTGTATGGAAAGCAAGGACTCTGGCAAAATCACGGCTCTTTGTTAAATCCGCCATCGCTATGGATTCTGGCTCTGATAAAGGTTTTTCGCCACCATAATCTCTTGGTCCGGGAGTTTTAGGACCATTTTCTCTTTCTAACTCCCATAGTGCTGGGAATTGATCGTTTAAATCGACACCTCGAATATTAGCCTTCCAGCCAGAAAAATTCGTGCTCCCATTATTCCATTCGACGACCTTGCTTCGCCAAGGCTCCTGTTCTGGTGGTCCATGGAGCACTAAATCTACCCCGTCAGGATTGACCATTGGCACGATTGATAAGTTTGATTGCGAATAAAGTGGGTACGTGTACAGTCCACGAATCGGCTGCTGATTTGTTAAGGATAGGGCATAATCATTCAAAAACGTCATAATGATGGGGGTAGTAATCCATTCATTTCCATGAAAGGAGCCATTATAATGCACCCGTTTAGTCCCATTTCCAATCAGTACTTGTGGAATTTCTTTGCCTAGAACAGAATTGCCAATGGATGGGGTTTGTAGGAATGGGTAAACAGTCTGTAGCTGCCTAATATCATTCATCATCGTAGCATAGTCATAATTTTGCTTTCCGTTTACGAGTCGCCATGTCACGCGAATCGGCACCTTAATCGTCTGTCCGATTTTTAGAAAGTTCGGATTAAGTTCAGGGTTTACGAGTAACAAGGCATCCCAAGCAAGATTTCGGTTTGTTGCAATCGTCCATAAAGTATCACCTGGCTTAATTTGATAGTTTTGAACAAGGAATCCAGGAATTTGAATCTCAGCCCCAATAGAAAGGGCATTCGGATTTATTTGACGGTTAGAGTCAATTAATAATTGAAGAGGTATGCCAAATAATTGGCTATAATACCAAAATGTGTCGCCCCGCCGAACATATACTTCCATGACGTGCCTCCCTTAAAAGAAAAGTAGCAATTATAGAAGTATATGAAACAATTGAAAGTTTATTAAGGTAAAGGAGAAAAAGGTACGCCCAATGAAATAAAATCGATTAATCAAAGATGTTGTATTTTTGGATATTAACCATAACTTGTTGTTGATTTCCGTTGCGCCAGCGTGCTTTCCTGGGGGCGTCCGATGAGCCTCCTCACTACGCCCGAGGGGTCTGATCTGTGACGCTGATCCCCAAGGAAAATAATCTGTTCCCCAGTGAACGGAACCGATTATTTCTGCATCGAAAGGCGTAGCCGACAGATGCACTCACGCTGGCTCCACTCCAATCAACAAATGGACCGTCTAGAAAGACCTTTTGAAACGTTCACTTTGCAATGAGGATGGTGAATGATGATGCGACCACCCAGGAGCAATTTTCCATAAGGGTCAATAATTGTAGGTAGGTTATTCAAAATTATTTTTGCAAATTTTAGCACACGTAACGTAGAGCGGCGACTCCAGCGGGATAAGCAATGTTTTTCCTGTGACGAAAGCGCAGCGACAGTCACATGAGCTGAAGGCCCCGCAGGAAATTTATTTGCGACGAAAGCGAAGCGACAGCCGCACTGAGGCACGAACGACGAGGAGACTGAAGCCATGCCCGCGGAAAGCGTCCGCTCGGAGTGCAGTGTGCGGTGCGTATAGCAACCCCGACTTATGGAGCATCAACATTTTTGTTATATTGATAACAGCTGGATGCACGTCCGCCAGACGGAAATCAACGACTTATTATCAATATCCATCCAGACGAAGAAATCTGTCTAGTCTGTATTCGACATCACCTTTTTCACAGTTGGTCTTTCGCGCGGTGTAATATTAATAATGTAATAGCCAATAATAAGCACTAAAATAACAAGGGAAAAGATGAGGGTATCCATTGGATGATCATGCTCAACAATAATGAGTCGAATCATCGCCGTAATACCGATATACATAAAATAACGAAGTGGAAAGTGGTAATCTTCCTTGAAGTATTTAACAATCATCGTAATAAACTCAAAATAAATAAAGAAGATGAGGATGTTTGCTAGGATCAGCTTATAATCTTTCTTGCCTGAGGAAAACAAAATTTTAATAAACTCAACAATTTCAATAATGAGCAATGCTGATAGTACAATAGCTAAAATCGTTAAGCCGACATTCAACACAATTTGTAAAATTTGTGGAATGACTTTTTTCATACTATTTACCTTTGCTAACTTATGTTCCATCAAACCCCTCCTATCTTTTCTTATAATATGTACTATATCAGGAAAATATCTGAAAGTTTAGTCATTTGCGCAAACTGTCACAATGTAACCGTTTACGTTCATAATTTCGTGTATAATGAGCAGAATACTATAATAAAAGAGGGACAAAATGAACGAATTCCAACAATATCAAATAAGCAATGACCTAATAAGAGCACTAGATTCCCTACAGTTCGTTGAGCCAACCGAAGTACAAAAAAGAGTGCTTCCAGTAGCTCTAAATGATCGAGATATCGTTGTCAAATCACAGACGGGGAGTGGAAAAACTGCATCCTACGCTATTCCAATTTGTGAAAAGGTAGAATGGATAGAAAATAAACCTCAAGCACTTATTTTAACGCCGACTCGTGAGTTAGCTGTGCAGGTGAAGGAGGACTTCACAACAATAGGTCGTTTTAAACGAATAAAAGCCGTTTCGCTAATCGGGAAGCAGCCGTTTCATTATCAAAAAACAGAGCTTCAGCAAAAAACACATATTGCCGTTGGAACACCGGGGCGCGTGCTAGATCATATTGAAAAAGGGACACTGCATTTAGAAAAGGTTCGTTATGTCGTCATTGATGAAGCAGATGAAATGCTAAATATGGGCTTTATTGAGCAGGTGGAGGCCATTCTAGCGCATCTTCCTTCTGAGCGAGTAACGATGCTATTCTCCGCAACTTTACCCGATGCGATCAAGGAGCTAGCAACATCACATACGAATGAACCGACCTATATCGAAGTAGGGACCGACATGACAACGAATCTTATCCATCATGCTGTCATCGAGGTGAACGAGGAAGAGAAGCTGCAACTGTTACAGGATGTGACTATCGTAGAGAATCCGGATAGCTGTATTATTTTCTGTCGCACGAAGGACCGTGTGGATGAGGTACATGATGAGCTATATGATCTTGATTATAGCGTGGATAAGCTTCATGGTGGTATGGAACAATCGACTCGTCTGCTCGTAATGGATGATTTTAAACGTGGGGAGTTTCGTTATTTAGTGGCAACGGATGTAGCCGCGCGCGGAATTGATATTGATAATATTACTCATGTTATTAATTTCGATTTGCCACTAGAGAAGGAGGCGTATGTACACCGAACAGGGCGAACAGGTCGTGCTGGTATGAAGGGTACCGCTATTACATTTGTAACACAGAATGAACATGACTTCCTTGCGAATATTGAAGAATATGTAGGGTTTTTAATTCCAAAGAGAGAGAAGCCAGCAGGCGAAGAGGTCGTTCGAAAGGAAATACATTTCGAGCAAAAGATGGATCAAAGACCGAAAAAGAAAATGGCAAAAAGTGAACGGGTTAATGAAGGGATTATGAAGCTGTATTTTAATGGTGGCAAAAAGAAAAAGCTTCGCGCAGTTGATTTTGTTGGCACCATTGCCAAAATTCCTGGTATTACCTCAGAGGATATTGGCATTATTACAATTTTAGATACGTCAACCTTTGTAGAAATCCTAAATGGAAAAGGCCCTATTGTACTGAACGCAATGAAATCGACAACAGTTAAAGGCAAGGCATTAAAGGTTCACGAAGCTAGGAATAAATAAAAATATATAGTTAAAAGCGGTAGATGTCGGAAGGTTCAACCCTCTACACTTACCGCTTTTTGTGTTTAGAAATCATTGTCATCAAAATGGTCGAAATGCTCATCTTCAAATTGCTCCTCAAATAAATAGGCTACATCATTGTCTAGGACGTTTTCATGCGTAAATGGATGTTTGATTGGCACTGAGTTAAAGTAGCCCGTATAAGTCATATACATCACCACCTTTCGTGAAGAAGTTATTCAATAATAATCTGAGAAAAGTGAACATTGCAAGTGAAAATACTTTTAATTTTTCAGAAAAATGATAATATTAGGTATTATGAAGGTTAAATATTTCCAAAGTAGGTGATTGGGTGGAAAATATATTCACGATAAATGAGCGACAAAAGTACCACGAGCAAGCGATTAAAAAACTGCAAAATGGAGATTACTTAGAGGCAGAAAATCTTTTTCAATTATTAAGTGAAAGTTTTTTACAAGAAGAGGATTTTGAAAATTATATTAAAGTGAATTTAGGTATTTTAAAAATTCTTGTGATGGTACATCGATTTGAAGAAATGTACGACTACCTTGTTGCTATAGAGCCATACATTAAAAATTATGCAAAAAAACGTGAAAAATTAGCCTATTCCATAACTAAAGCACTATTTCATTACTTAATGGGCATTCGTTCACCTATTCAAGATTTTGAAAAAATTTATGATGAAGCGGTCGCCACACAAGACTATCATCATGTACTAAGGGCTGCTGTGAATTTATTGCACATCTATAACGAAGAAGGACAAATCGCAAAAGGTTATACATTAATTGAAAACGTGACCCCCTATCTGGATCTGATTGAAAACGATGATCGGATTATGCTCCTCACATTCTTCATTAATTCATGTGATATTTATTATGCTAATAAAGATTTTGAAAATATCGAAAATATTTTAGCGCAACTCGAGGAAAATGCTCTCCACTCATCCATTATTGTTGAAGAGTATAATTATTGGAGTATTAAAGGTCTTTACATTCTGCAGCAAGGAAACCTCGATCAGGCTAAGCAATATTTTGATAAGGCTTATAGTATGGTCCATGATAAATTTTACTTTGTACCGGATCTAGAGCGCTGGGTGCAGGCGATGAAAGATATCGGAGAAATTGAACAGGCGTATAATTATCAATGTTTATTAGTTGATGCATTAAAGGGGTATATTGCGCTTGAAAAGAAAATGAGGCGTACAGAAATTATTTCGAAGCTTTCTACAAGTGGCGTAATTGAACGTTTACACCATGATCGTCTATCAGGGGCGAAAAGTAGAGCCTATTTTGAAGAAGAGATTGAAAAACATCGGGAATTGCTGCACTATTCAGTAGCTGTATTTGATATTGATAAATTTAAAGTGGTGAATGATGCATTCGGTCATTTAGTAGGCGATCAAGCGATTAAATTTATTGCATCAAAAGCATTAGAGTGGCTGCCAAAGCGTGATATGAAGCTAATTCGTTATGGAGGGGATGAATTTATTATTTTTATGCCTTATCCGAAAGAAGAAATCGAATTAGATATGATTAGGTTACGAGAAAAGATTGCTAAAAGTGAATTTATAATTCGTGAAACAGGGGACACGATTCATTTTAATGTAAGTATTGGTGTGAGCTATACAGATCATACACCTGCAACGCTTATGAAATTATTTGAAGCGGCAGATCAGGCTTTATATTATGCAAAACAAAACGGGCGTAACCAAGTAATTTTTCGCGAAGTTTGCCATTAATACGAAAAATAATCGCACTACATCCCCTTTATTAGGATGGTAGTGCGATTAAACTGTTATTTTTTGTCCTGTTCAATTGCAAAGGTAACAACGATAAATAATAGGAAGGCTAGTAATAATAATGAGCCACCTACGATATATAGGATTGTAACGAATGTTTCCCCTAAATTAAATGGATTGATGTTATACATCCACATCCCCGCTGTTAAGCCAAGTGCCCCACACATCGCTAGAATACTATGAATAGAAACGAGCTTTTTCAGTCGAACCCTGTACACTTTATAAAAAATACCCCATGCAAAAACCGATAACCAGCCAACTAATAAAATATGAGCATGAATGGGACGTAAGGAATAATCCATACTTCCAGACATTTGAGACCCTATAAACGTTCCGATAAACCCAAAAATTGCCGCAAAACGAATAAGTCGAATACTCCACCTTTGTTCCATTATTAAATTCCTCCAGAAAGTAATTTTGTCTTATAAGCTCTTTATTTAAGCATTCTATCAATCTAATATGAACTGAATATGAACAAGGGATGTGATTTATGTCAAAAATATTTCTGAAAACGATGCAGGATGTGGATAAACTGCTTTTTTTCGTAGAAATGGGCAAGCCCTGTCACACCGGTTTTCGTGAGCGAGCGGCGAGCCTCCTCAAATTTGCAATAAGCAGTAGTGACTGGGTTGAGAATGACTAATAAAATCGGAAAATTGGCAAGTATTCACCTTGAAAGGCTAGTACTATTTTTGGTCCGTCTCACATTGGCTAGTAAATTTAAAATTTCGGCTAGTATTTTGAAAGTTGTGCTAGTATTTTCGGATTTTTGGCTAGTATTTCAAAAAATGTGGCTAGTAACCTTGGTCCTCTCTCATAGAAAAGTTCATCACACCGAACGACGAGGAGACTGAAGCCATTGCCCAAGGAAAGCGCCGCTCGGAGTGCATTGCGCGGTGCATATAGCAACCCCGACTTATAGTGAGAAACTTTTTATTGTTTTTTCTTCATTAAATTTCTCGCCTTTTGCGTATTGGCGAAATGCCATTTTGTCATGGAACGTAATGTGTCTTCACCGTATTTGAGCCAGATTTTTGCTGCCATCTCATCTACTTTCCCGCTAGCTCCTTTTTGCAGAGGGAACCCTACAGTCTTCGCTAGTCGATCCATTTCCTTTAGGAATGCATAACGAGCTAATATCGAAGCGGTTGCAACAGCGACATGTAAGTTTTCTGCCTTCGTGGAGAAGAGCACATTTTCACGGACAATCTCACCCTCATTTTTTATATGATTATAATAAATAGTCCGCTCTGCAAATTGGTCAATCAAAATATAGTCAGGCTTTTGGGGAGCCATTTTATTAAGCACATGCTTTAACGCCTGATTATGCATAAGTGCTTTTATTTTGCCCTGTGAGTTTCCTTTTTCCTGAATCGCATTATATTTATCGTTGCGAAGTGTTAAAATGCTATGCACACATACTTCCATTAAATCAGGTGCAATCCTTCGCATATAGTCATCCGTTAATTGCTTAGAATCCTTTACGCCCAGCTCTTCTACGAGCGCTATTTTATCCGCAGGCACATAAACAGCTGCTACAGTGACAGGGCCAAAATAATCGCCTGTTCCTGTTTCGTCAGATCCGATTACAGAGAGGGAAGAAAAATTAGACGGCAGGGAATCTCCTTTCGTGTTGTTCGTTTTCGTTGTTTGGCTAATGGCAGTACCAAATTTAGCTGCCTCACGAGACGCGCCAGCCCCCTGGAACATTACCTTCCCAGATTTATAAACGGTAATGGCTGTATCAGGAAGCTTGGCAGCAAAAATAACCCCTGGTGCATTTCGTTCTACACGAGAACTAACATAATAAGCCTGTACTTTTTGTTGATCCTCATAGGGTAGTTGTAAAACAATATTGGACATATAGTGATTCCTCTCTTTTCAAATGTTCACATGTGAAACCTTTTCGTGTTATGATAGATTATATGAATTTTTACATAAAATCTGAGCTTAAAATAGTGTTAAGCTAGTTTGTAAAAGCATAAGAGCCGCTTTTCATACATGTGTGGCTTTCGCGCTAGGATTGTTGTAATTGCTTACGCTTTGTAGGGGGTATCACTTTGGCTGAACAAGAAAAAAATCGAATTTCAGTAGAAATCTATGGTCACACATACAAAATCGTAGGAACAGAGTCTACTGGACATATGCGATTAGTTGCTTCAATGGTTGACGATAAAATGCGTGAGATTAGCATGAATAATCCGTCATTAGATAGCGCAAAGCTTGCCGTTTTAACCGCTGTTAATTCAGTACATGATCTTTTGAAGCTGAAAGAACAGGTTGAAGCACTTGAAGAGCAAGTGAAAAAATTAAAGGGTTGAATACAATGTTAGATATTATTATTTTAATCATTTTTGCTGCTAGTTTACTTATTGGTGGAAAACGTGGATTTGTCGTACAAGCAATTAATTTATTTAGTTTTTTAGTTGCACTTATCGTAGCATATATTTATTACAAACCGTTAGCGCAAAAGTTTGTATTATGGATTCCTTATCCAGGCTTTACAGAAGATGCGACGATGACACTTGTACTCGATTCCCTAGACGTGGATCGTACGTTTTATCGTGTAATTGCGTTTGCCCTAATATTCTTCGTAGTAAAAATTGCGCTACAAATTGTTGGCTCGATGTTTGATTTCTTAACGTACTTGCCTATACTAGGTTCAATTAATAGACTATTAGGTGCCCTATTAGGTTTTGTGGAATTTTACTTCTTATTATTTATTGCCTTATACGTATTGGCACTGTTGCCGGTAGAAGGCCTGCAAACGATATTAGATAATTCCATTTTAACGGGTTTAATATTAGAACATACACCTATAATTACATCGGTATTCCAGAACTGGTGGTATATTTACTCAAAATAATTGAACAATGGGGGTGTCTGAAAAGCAATTTTGAGACACTCCCTTTTCGTGCTTTTGCACATCGTAAAGATTGATAGGAGGCGTTCTTATGAATAAAAAAATCATTATCCGCACGTTAGAAAAAATCGCTCTCTATTTAGAGCTACAAGGAGAAAATCCTTTTAAAGTGTCTGCCTTTCGAAAAGCAGCTGCGGCGTTAGAGGTGGACGATCGTAGCTTAAGTGAAATAGACGATATAACAGCAATTAAAGGAATTGGAAAAGGCACAGCTGCTGTTATTACAGAGTTAATCCAACAAGGTAAATCAAGTGTACTAGAGGAACTCCAGCAGGCTGTTCCAAAGGGGCTTCTTCCGCTAATGAAATTGCCGGGCTTAGGAGGTAAAAAGCTGGCAAAATTATATCAAGAGCTAGACATTGTAGATCAGGAAACATTACAGGCTGCTTGCGAAGCTGGAAAGGTCAAAGAGTTAGCTGGCTTTGGTGCAAAGACGGAGGAAAAAATCTTAAAGGAGCTGGCTTCTTTTGGTGCGCGGGCTGAACGTCTACCAGTTTGGAGTCTAGAGCCAGTTGTTCTTGAGATAAATGAGCTCCTGTCTAGCCTACAAGATGTCCAAAAATATTCAGTAGCAGGCAGCTTCCGTCGAGTTAGCGAAACGAGTAAGGATGTTGATTTTATCGTGGCAACCGAGTCACCAGAAGCAGTACGTGAGGTGCTCCTGTCTACTTTAGCTATACAAGAAACGGTTGCGGCAGGAGAGACAAAAATTTCGGTCATTTTAGATCGAGAGGAGCCAGTTAGTGTCGACTTTCGATTAGTGGATCCTAGTGAGTATGCTACGGCCTTGCATCATTTTACCGGCTCAAAGGATCATAATGTGCGTATGCGTCAGCTTGCCAAGGCTCAAGGGAAAAAAATTAGTGAATATGGTGTAGAGCAGGCGGATGGTTCGATTGCAACATTCGAAACAGAGGAAGCTTTTTTTGCTCATTTTGATTTACCGTTCATTCCACCGACTGTTCGTGAAAATGGCAGGGAGCTTGATCGATTAAATGAACTAGATGGTTTAGTTCAACTGGGCGACATTGTATCTGATTTACACATGCATACTACGTGGTCTGATGGCGCACATTCAGTCTCAGAGATGGGCGAGGCGTTAATTGGGCGCGGCTATACACATGGGGTTATTACGGATCATTCGCAATATTTAAAGGTTGCCAATGGTTTAACACCCGAGCGTCTTGCAAAGCAACGGCAAGAAATTTTTGCGTTTAACGATGCGCATCCTGATTTTAAATTATTTGCTGGAACAGAGATGGACATTTTACGGGATGGGACGCTTGATTTTTCTGACGATGTATTAAAGGAGCTTGATTTTGTGATTGCGTCAATTCACTCAAGCTTTACGCAATCTCAGGAAAAAATTATGGACCGTTTATATACAGCTATAAAAAATCCTAATGTGCATATGATTGCCCATCCAACTGGTCGAATTGTAGGGCAACGGGGTGGGTATAATCCTAATGTCCAACAGTTAATTGAATGGGCGGCAGAGTACGGGAAAATATTAGAATTAAACGCTAATCCGTACCGATTAGACCTCTGTATAGAGCATTTGCAGCTTGCAATGGAGAAAAATGTTGCGATTGCCATTAATACAGATGCTCATGCAATCGACCAGCTTCGTTTTATGGATATTGGAACAAAATATGCACAAAAAGCATGGCTGAAAAAAGAGTTAGTCGTTAATACGTGGAATGTTGAGCAATTTGAAGCATTTATTCGTAAACACAAATAATTGATTTTTGGAGGTGTATTCTATGATCGAAAAACGAGCATTGAAAACACTAGAATTTGATAAGGTTCGTCTGCAGGTAGCAGGCTTTTGTACGTCTTCTATTGGGAAAATAGCAATTGAGGAGCTTGTTCCTGAAACAGAGTTAAATACTGTAATTGATTTACTCGAGGAAATGGATGAGGGGCTATCTATTTTACGAGTGAAAGGCAATGTACCAATGGGTGGGATCTTTGATATTCGCCCTCATGCGAAACGTGCACAAATTGGCGGTATGCTGTCGCCTATGGAATTAATGGAAATATCGAGTACGATCCGAGCTAGCCGTATTCTACGCAATTTTATTGAGGATATAGAGGCGGAGGAAGCAATCGAAATTCCTCATTTTATCGATCGCAAGGAGCAATTGCCTGTCTTAACCCCGCTGCAGCATGAAATTAACGATTGCATCGATGAGAACGGAGGAGTGCTTGATTCAGCAAGTACAGCACTTCGGTCGATTCGCCAATCGCTACGTGCAGAGGAGGCGAAAGTTCGCCAAAAGCTAGAAAGCCTAATACGTGGCTCGAATGCCGCGAAAATGCTCTCGGATGCCATTATTACGATTCGTAACGATCGGTTTGTTATTCCGGTTAAACAAGAGTATCGCGGCCATTATGGTGGCATTGTTCACGACCAATCGTCATCAGGTCAAACGCTATTTATTGAACCAGATGCTGTTGTGCAGGCAAATAATGAAGTCCAACGGTTAAAGGTAAAGGAACAGGCTGAAATAGAACGAATTCTTCTCGAGCTTTCTGTGAAAGTGCAAGAGGTAGCACATGATTTATTTGTTCTTGTTGGCTTATTAGGCGAAATCGATGTTATTTTAGCAAAAGCAAAATATGGACAAGCCAATAAATGTACAATGCCAAAAATGAACAACGAGGGCTATACACGACTAGTTCGAGCCCGCCATCCACTGTTATCAATAGAAGAAGCTGTTCCGAACACGATTGAATTTGGACGTGAAATTACAGCGATTGTGATTACCGGACCAAATACAGGTGGTAAAACGGTCACATTAAAAACGGTTGGCCTATGTACTTTAATGGCACAGGCTGGTTTGCCAGTACCTGCGCTTGATGGCTCTGAGCTGGCCGTCTTCCAGCAAATTTTTGCTGATATTGGGGATGAGCAGTCGATCGAGCAATCGTTATCTACCTTCTCCTCACATATGGTGAATATTGTTGATATATTAGCAAAATTTGATGAGGGGTCACTTGTGCTATTTGATGAGCTTGGCGCTGGAACAGATCCTCAGGAAGGAGCAGCTCTTGCCATCTCAATATTAGATGAAGTTGTTGGTCGTGGTGCACGTGTGATGGCAACAACACATTATCCTGAGCTCAAGGCTTATGGCTACAATCGCCCGAGTGTTGTGAATGCAAGTGTAGAATTTGATGTCGAGACATTAAGTCCAACGTATCGTTTACTAATTGGTGTACCTGGACGCTCTAATGCATTTGAAATTTCAAAGCGTTTAGGACTCTCCTCAAGTATTATTGATCAAGCGAAATCCTTTACAGGAACAGACCGTCATGAGGTAGAATCCATGATTGCGTCACTTGAGGAAAGTCGTTTACGATCTGAAAAAGAGGCAGACGAGGCACATGCTCTACTTCAAGAGGCACAAGCGTTACGTGCTGGGCTTGAAGAGCGTTTACGAGCGTATGAGGACAAAAAAGAGCAGTTAGAGAAAAAAGCAAAGGACAAAGCGCGCAAAATTGTTGACGAAGCAAAGCGAGAGTCAGAAAAAATTATTGCGGAGCTTCGTGAAATGCGTAAAAATGCAAGCCAGGCGGTTAAGGAGCATGAGCTAATTGATGCGAAAAAGCGTTTGGATGAAGCCGCACCGAAAGAAAATAAAGTACTGCAAAAGGCAGTTGCCCAGCGTGAACGTGCCCAAAATTTAAAGGTGGGCGATGAAGTAAAGGTATTAAGCTATGGACAAAAAGGAACAATTCTTGAAAAAGTGAGTGCGCATGAATGGGTTGTTGGAATCGGGATACTAAAAATGAAGCTTGAAGAGTCCGATCTGCAATATATCAAGCCAGAAAAAGAGCCTGTTACACGAACGATGGCGAATGTTAAAAATCGTAACAGCCATGTGAAGCTGGAGCTCGATTTACGTGGTGAGCGCTATGAGGATGCTCTTCTTCGTACAGAAAAGTATTTAGATGATGCATTATTAGCAAATTATCCTCGTGTTTCAATTATTCATGGTAAGGGTACTGGTGCACTACGCCAAGGAATTCAATCATTTTTAAAAGGCCATAAGCGAGTAAAATCCTTCCGTTACGGGGAAGCCGGTGAAGGTGGATTTGGTGTCACTGTAGTAGAATTGAAATAAAAGGGGAGAAAACGATGCTAGGTTCAACATTTTGGCAACACCCTCTAGTTGAAACAGCAGGATATTTCAGTGTCGTCATTCTATGTTTAATCGTTTCGATGGTAGTATTTGAAATTGTTACGAAATATAAGAATTGGGAAGAAATTAAAAATGGGAATGTATCGGTCGCTTTAGCAACTGGCGGAAAAATATTGGGGGTATGCAATATTTTCCGCTATTCTATTGAACAGCATACATCACTAACTGAAATGCTTGCGTGGGGATCTTTTGGATTTGTCTTACTTATTTTTGCATATATACTATTTGAATTTTTAACTCCACGATTTAAGGTGGATGAAGAAATTGAAATGGATAATCGTTCAGTAGGATTAATTTCGTTTACGATTTCAGTAGGATTATCCTTCGTTATCGGGGCAAGTATTTCGTAGGAGAGATAAAATGGAAAAGTTATCGAAAATATTAATTGTCGTTTGTATTCTTTTTTTTGTGATCGGTGTATATTACTTGATGACAGGACGTATATTTTTTTAAAGATAGCATAATAAAAAACTAGTAGGTGAAAAATCATCTGCTAGTTTTTTTGTTACATTAAAATAATAAATTGCTGCAATAAATTTAGATATCTATAAATGACTCTATAATGAATAGTTATTCATTTTATAATGAATTGAAGAAAAAACGGTCATATTCGAGCGAAAATAGAAATAAATTGTAAAAAATGTTTGAAACTGATTTCTTTTTCTATTATAATTATTAAATAATTAGAATATTTAAAAGTTTGAAGTGGAGGGGCGAGAATAATGACAGAAAAAGTTTGGTTGCAAAAGTATCCAGAGGAGATTCCTCATACATTGGAGTTTCCAAGTATTCCAGTGCAGCAATTTTTAACAGATGCATTTAAATCAGACCCAAATAAAGTAGCAATTCATTTTATGGGCAAAGATATGACGTACAAAGAACTGTACGATTCCTCATTAAAATTTGCCAATTATTTGCGTAAGTTAGGTATAGAGAAGGGAGACCGTGTAGCTATTATGCTACCAAACTGTCCTCAATCTGTAATTGCCTACTATGGTACTTTATATGCTGGAGGAATCGTTGTTCAAACAAATCCACTTTACACCGAACGAGAGCTACAATATCAAATGGCTGATTCTGGCGCCAAAGTTATACTAGTAATGGATATTTTATATCCACGTGTCATGAAAGTGCTAAATGAAACGAAAATTGAAAACGTCATTGTTACTGGTATTAAAGATTATTTACCGTTCCCAAAAAACTTAGTTTATCCATTTATTCAAAAGAAGCAATATGGCTTTAGTGTAAAAGTAGAGCATAGTGGGATAAATCATTTGTTCACAGAAATCATCCGTTCAGCGCCATTGAAGGAGATAGATGTACCGTTTGATTTTGAAGAGGATATTGCCCTATTACAATATACAGGTGGTACAACAGGCTTCCCGAAAGGTGTTATGCTAACGCATAAAAATTTAATTGCAAACTCCATGATGTGTGATGCTTGGATGTACAAATGTGAAGATGGTAAAGAGTCGATTCTTGGTATGTTACCATTTTTCCATGTATACGGGATGACAACCGTTCTTGTTTTATCTATTATGAAAAGAGGGCGCATGATTCTGCTGCCAAAATTTGATGTAGAGCAGGCTCTAAAAGCGATTGATAAACAAAAGCCTACGTTGTTTCCTGGCGCACCAACAATGTACATTGGTTTATTAAATCATCCAGACCTCGCAAAATACGATCTATCCTCTATTAAAGCATGCTTAAGTGGATCTGCTCCACTACCAGTTGAGGTACAGGAAAAATTTGAAGAAATTACAGGTGGAAAACTTGTTGAAGGCTACGGCTTAACAGAAACTTCACCAGTCACTCATTCAAACTTTATTTGGGATGAACGCATAATAGGCTCGATCGGTGTACCTTGGCCAAATACGGATGCAGTGATTTTACGTTCAGGTGAATCTGAACCTCTTGCTATAGGAGAAATAGGTGAAATCGCGATTAAGGGGCCGCAAGTGATGAAGGGCTACTGGAATCGACCAGAAGACACAGCTATGACATTTTTTGATGGCTGGTTCCTAACAGGGGATTTAGGCTATATGGACGAAAATGGTTACTTTTATGTAGTGGATCGTAAAAAAGATATGATTATTGCAGGAGGCTTTAATATCTATCCTCGTGAAGTAGAAGAAGTATTATACGAGCATGATGCAATTCAGGAATGTGTTGTTGCGGGGATTCCAGATCCTTATCGTGGTGAAACAGTTAAAGCATATATTGTATTAAAAGAAGGACATACAGCAACAGAAAGTGAATTAAATGCTTATTGTCGTCAAAGTTTAGCCTCTTATAAAGTACCGAGGTTTTATGAATTCCGAGATGAGCTGCCAAAAACAGCTGTAGGAAAAATTTTGCGCCGTACACTAATCGATGAAGAAAAAGCGAAAATGTCTAATAGTGAGAAAGAAGCGTAATAACCTAAGTAATCTATTGACAGAAACGTGAACAAAATATAATATAAAAACATGAATGAATAGTCATTCATGTTTTTATATTTTTTTGGTGGTGAACAACGTGAAACGAAATAAACCCAAATATAAACAGATTATCGATGCTGCTGTCGTTGCAATAGCTGAAAATGGGTATCATCAGGCACAAGTATCGAAAATCGCAAAGCAGGCTGGTGTCGCTGACGGAACAATCTATTTATACTTTAAAAACAAGGAAGATATATTAATTTCAGTTTTTCAAGAAAAAATGGCCGTTTTTGTGGACAATTTACAGGAAATAATAAAAAATGGAAATAGCTCATCTGAAAAACTTTGTCAGATGATCGAAAACCATTTTCAAGTATTATCTAAAGATCGACATTTAGCGACCGTTACCCAATTAGAACTTAGGCAATCAAATAAGGAAATTAGATTGAAAATTAACGCTATTCTAAAAGAATATTTGAAGCTGTTAGATGAAATTCTAATTGAGGGAATGCTTTCAGGTGAATTTAACCCAACAATGGATGTTCGACTTGCCCGTCAAATGGTATTCGGTACAGTCGATGAAATTACGACTTCTTGGGTAATGAATGAATATCGTTATGATTTAGTCGAGTTAACACCGAAAGTGCAACAGCAACTGCTAAATGGGTTAAAAGCTTAAGGGGAGAGTGGGAGAATGGAGTTTCTTAGTTGGAAAGTTGAAGAAGGTGTAGCTGTAGTTACAATTCAGCGCCCACCAGCAAATGCCTTATCACGAGGGATGATTGCAGAAGTAAGTGCACTATTAGATGCCGTAGAGCATGATGAAGCTGTTCGTGTAATAGTCCTTCACGGTGAAGGTCGATTCTTCTCAGCAGGAGCGGATATTAAAGAGTTTACTGAAGTTTCTACAGGTGAAGAGTTTGCTAGATTAGCTAAAAATGGGCAGGACGTATTTGAACGTTTGGAAACGTTCTCAAAACCTGTACTTGCAGCTATTCATGGTGCTGCACTCGGTGGAGGATTAGAGCTTGCAATGAGCTGTCATATGCGCTTTGTAACTGAAAATGCTAAGCTTGGTTTACCAGAGCTTCAGCTAGGTCTTATTCCTGGCTTTGCAGGTACACAACGTTTACCACGTTATGTAGGGGTTGCAAAAGCAGCAGAAATGATGTTTACTAGCGATCCTATATCAGGTAAGGAAGCCGTGCAATGGGGCTTAGCGAATCGTGCCTATAACGATGAAGAGCTCCTACCTAAAACATTAGAAATCGCAAAAAAAATGGCAAAGAAAAGTCCAGTTGCATTAAAAGCAGCCATACATATGCTGCAATATTCTAAGCCAGCATCCTTCTATGAAGGTGTGGCGGCAGAGGCGGAAAGCTTCGGATCTGTATTCGTATCAGAGGATGCAAAAGAAGGTATTAGAGCATTTATCGAAAAACGTGAGCCAGTCTTTAAAGGTAAATAAATCAGCTTTCAGGAGGTCAGTAAAATGAATATTTTTGTATTAGTAAAGCGTACGTTTGACACAGAAGAGAAGATTGTTGTATCAAATGGAAAAATTCAAGAAGATGGTGCTGAATTCATCATCAACCCTTATGATGAATATGCAATTGAAGAAGCGATTCAAAAACGTGATGCGCATGGCGGTAAAGTAACAGTAGTTACAATCGGCGGCGAGGATGCTGAAAAGCAATTGCGTACAGCATTAGCTATGGGGGCAGATGAAGCAGTATTAATTAATACAGAAGATGATTTAGATGAACTAGACCAATATTCGGCATCATTTATTTTAGCCCAATATTTAAAGGATAAAGAAGCAGATTTAATCCTAGCTGGTAACGTTGCAATCGATGGTGGATCGGGTCAAGTTGGTCCACGATTAGCAGACCTACTAGGCATTAACTACGTAACGACTATTACTTCTCTTGAAATCGATGGAGAAACAGTGAAGATCGTTCGTGATATTGAAGGGGATTCAGAAGTGCTTGAAACTTCATTACCGCTTCTAGTAACGGCTCAGCAAGGGTTAAACGAACCACGCTACCCTTCTTTACCAGGAATTATGAAGGCGAAGAAAAAGCCGTTAGAAGAGCTAGAGCTTGATGATTTAGATATCGACGAGGACGATGTTGAGGTAAAGGTAGAAACAGTTGAAATCTACTTACCACCACAAAAAGCAGCTGGTCGTGTATTAGAAGGTGAGTTAGCTGACCAAGTAAAAGAGTTAGTCAACCTACTTCACTCAGAAGCAAAAGTAATCTAAAACAAACGAAGACGGTAATGGAGGGTTAATCTATGTCAAAAAAAGTGTTAGTATTAGCTGAAGTTCGTGAAGGAAGCCTACGTAACGTTTCATTTGAAGCAATCGCTGCTGGTAAACTAATTGCTGATGGTGGCGAGGTAGTAGGTGTATTAATTGGTGACGGTATTGCAGGTGTGGCAAGCGAATTAATCGGATACGGTGCAGACCGCGTTGTAACAGTGGAGCATCCACATTTAAAATCCTATACATCTGATGGCTTTAGTCAAGCATTTATGGCTGTTGTTGAGAGTGAAAACCCAGAAGGAATCGTATTCGGTCATACAGCTTTAGGAAAAGATTTATCACCGAAAATTGCTTCTAAATTACAATCAGGCTTAATTTCTGATGTAACAGAAATTGAAGGTGCTGGTGACTCGGCAATTTTCATTCGTCCAATCTATTCTGGTAAGGCGTTTGAAAAAGTAAAAGTTAAAGATGGTATTGTATTTGTGACAATTCGTCCGAATAATATTGCTCCTCTTGCAAAGGACGGGGGTCGTTCAGGTGATGTTGCTGCAATCTCAGTAGATATCACAAATTTACGTACAATTATTAAAGAGGTTGTACGTAAGTCAACAGACGGTGTAGACCTTTCTGAAGCGAAAGTAGTTGTAGCTGGTGGTCGTGGTGTGAAGTCTGAAGAAGGCTTCGAGCCATTAAAAGAGCTTGCTAATTTACTAGGTGGTGCAGTAGGTGCTTCTCGTGGTGCATGTGATGCAGAATACTGTGATTACTCACTACAAATCGGCCAAACAGGTAAAGTTGTTACACCAGACCTATATATTGCAGCAGGTATTTCAGGTGCCATTCAACATTTAGCTGGTATGTCAAACTCTAAAGTGATCGTAGCGATTAATAAAGATCCAGAAGCAAACATCTTTAAAGTAGCTGATTACGGTATTGTTGGCGACCTATTCGAGGTTATTCCAATGCTAATCGAAGAATTCAAAGCGTTAAAAGTAAATGCATAATATTCAAAACCGTCTCTAATAAGAGGCGGTTTTTCTTATGGGTAGGAGTTTCGTGCCTTGCAACAGTCAACGGCTATACTAACAAAAGCATTTCACTATAACTAAGGGGTTGATTTCCGTTGTGCCAGAGGACAACAGATGTTTTGTGTAGCGAAAGCGAAGCGTCAGCTACACGACGTTGGTCACGAATGGATAATTAATGAGGATCAACATTTAGAAAAATGTTTTACTCAGAATTATTTTTGGCAAAGTACACGTAACGTAGAGCGGCGAGTGTAACTGGCGGCTACGCCTTTCACAAAAGAGCAAATTAAATTGTAAAGGAAATCAACATTCACTAATCCAATTATAATGTAATTTTTTCATAATAAGACCTCATTTCCTTATAATTAACACACCGTGAGCATAATAATACTCAATCCAAATGTTATCATGCTATACTACAATCAGATGTTAGTTTAAGGAGGCTATTTATTATGGCAATTGTACAAGGTACTGATTCAAACTTCCAACAAGAAATCGCAAACGGCGTTGTTCTTGTAGACTTCTGGGCTGCATGGTGCGGACCATGTAAAATGATTGCTCCAGTTCTTGAAGAGGTGGATGCAGCAATCGGAAACGACGTAAAAATCGTAAAAGTTGATGTTGATAATAACCAAGGCACAGCAGCCGAGTATCAAATCATGTCTATTCCATCATTACTTTTATTCGTTGATGGTGAGCTAAAGGCAAAAACAGCTGGCTTCATGCCAAAAGAAGCGTTAATCGATTTCATTAACGATAACAAATAATTTTAACAGGGACCGAGTACAGTCAGTGTGCTCGGTTTTTTAATTCGTATTTTTTCGCTTGACCACTATATAATAGCACTATAGGACAAAAATTTTAGGTGATAGGATGAACAACACTATAAAAAATAAGTTATCAATTTTACCGGATGAGCCCGGCTGTTATTTAATGAAGGATCGTCAAGGAACAATTATTTATGTTGGGAAGGCGAAAGTTTTAAAAAATCGTGTGCGCTCTTATTTTACAGGCAGTCATAATGGGAAAACGGCAAGGCTTGTTAGTGAAATTGAGGACTTTGAGTATATCGTAACTTCTAGTAATTTAGAGGCCCTCATATTAGAGTTAAACTTAATCAAGCTGCATGATCCGAAATATAACGTTATGCTAACTGACGATAAAACGTATCCGTATATTAAAATAACAAATGAAAAGTATCCTCGTATATTAACGACTCGGAAAGTGAAAAAGGATAAGGCACGATATTTTGGACCGTATCCAAATGTTTTTGCAGCGAATGAAACGAGAAAGCTGCTTGACCGCCTATATCCATTACGAAAGTGTGCGAAGCTCCCGAACCAAGTGTGCTTATACTATCATCTTGGGCAATGCTTAGCGCCCTGTGTAAAGGATATTGAAAAGGAAATATTCGACGATATGATAGAAGACATTGTTAAATTTTTAAACGGCGGCTATGAGGACGTAAAGCACGATTTAGAGGCAAAAATGCTAGAGGCAGCTGAGAAGCTTGAGTTTGAACGAGCAAAGGAGTTCCGTGATCAAATTAACCATATTGAAACGGTCATGCAAAAGCAAAAAATTGTAACGGGAGACCTATCCAATCGAGACGTTTTTGGCTATGCAGTAGACAAGGGCTGGATGTGTGTACAAGTGTTTTTTGTCCGCCAAGGTAAGCTAATTGAGCGAGATGTATCCATTTTCCCAATTTACCAGGATCCAGACGAGGAATTTTTAACCTTTGTCGGACGCTTTTACGAGTCACCACAGCATATAAAGCCAAAAGAGGTTTTAATTCCAGCAACCGTTGATGAAGCACTATTGGAAAAGCTACTTCATGTGCAGGTAAGGATTCCAAAGCGTGGCTCAAAGAAAGAGCTCGTTGAAATGGCAATTAAAAATGCCCGGATTGCAATTCATGAAAAATTCCAGTTAATCGAGCGTCAGGAAGAGAGAACAGTGGGGGCTTGTGAAGCGTTAGGAGAGGCATTAAATATCGCAGTACCACTTCGTATAGAAGCCTTTGATAATAGCCATATGCACGGCGCGGATCCGGTTTCTGCAATGGTCGTGTTTATAGATGGTAAGCCTGCCAAAAAAGAGTATAGAAAATATAAAACTCGAGAGGCAGCCAAGCACGATGATTATGGTGCAATGCAGGAAGTGGTTAGAAGACGCTATTCACGAGTGCTCCGTGAAAATTTGCCGCTGCCAGATTTAATTATTATCGATGGTGGTAAAGGCCAAATGGAGGTTGCACGTGAAGTGATAGAAGATGAGCTTGGTTTATATATTCCGATTGCTGGCTTAGCAAAGGACGCTAAGCATAAAACATCACAATTACTTTTCGGAGATCCTCCCGCACCGATTGAAATGAAACGCACTAGTGATGGATTTTATTTGTTACAACGAATTCAGGATGAGGTCCATCGTTTTGCCATCACTTTTTTACGTCAGCAGCAGCAAACAAATGCGATTACATCGGTACTTGATGAAATTGAAGGTATTGGACCTAAACGGAAACAACAGCTTCTTAAGCATTTCGGCTCCGTGAAGAAAATTAGAGAAGCATCCATCGAACAATTACTAGAGGCAGGTATCCCAAATAAACTGGCTCTTTCGATTTATGGCTATTTTCAGAAAGAAACGTTGAAAAACGACTAGCATTATGCTATCTTTACAATAATAATTCAATATTTTTAGATAGAGGCGCGGGCTTCAAGAGTACAATTTGTGAGGGGGAACAACTCCTATGACCATATTGGAAAGGGGAAACCGCCGAAGTGAACGACAGCTTGTTCCTGTCCTTTGCTGGTTTTACGTTTAAGAAATGTAGAACTGTCAGAATGATGTATTCTGGAGAGCTATCTCGACAACTAATTTTAGATTCGTTTTTGAGGCGGCTTTTCACATGTGTGAGAAGCTGCCTTTTTTTTCTTAAAGGGGAGTGTTGAAATGAAACGGGAATCAAGTGTGCAAAGTGTTCAGTATGAATCAGATATTATTCAAATTACGGTAGGATACAATAATTTTAAAGAGGCATTAGTAGAAGAAATTTTTAACGAGCTTACTAGACAAGGGATCGATGTAGATAGTGGTGTTGAAAAGAATATAGACGGTGAAAATTCTAAGATTTCATTTTCAATCGCCAAGGAAGCATTCCCTGAGGCTCTTCGTGTGCTAGAGGCAACTAAAGCATCGCTAGGCTTTAGTTTTGCAGATTTTGAAGTTGGCTTAGCGAAGATCACAATACTAGGGACAGAAACTATTTCAATGCCCGATGTTACGAGCTCCATTTTTACCCGTCTTGAAAAGGAAGAGATTCTAGTGAAAACAGCTTCAGGATCGGACGATCAAATATCGGTAGTCGTTGCTCAAGAGGATATGATGAAAGCTGCAAACGCTTTATATGATGAATTAAATATAAGTGTGTAGTGGCCGTGTATAGGCCATAATTGTAAATCTTCGGGGCAAAAAATAAGTCGTCTGAGTCAGTTTAAAACTAATCAGACGACTATATCCTTTGTAAGAATCTATGAATGTTTTAGAATGTAAAATTACGATACATTGTTGAAGATAGTGATTTATTAATTAATTACGATTTACACGTTTATTTTGCGAGAATTCTCTCTTTTAAATCCCATTTTACAGTGAATGAAACTTTGTTTTGTTTACCGTTCACTTCATCATAGCATTCTGTTAAAAAGCCATTTAGTTTTTGAGTTTGCTCTGCCAAAAAACCTGCTTCAAGTCTAAAACAACGCTGATTTGTTTTTAGTATATTTTGGTCAGTCTCTAATACGTAAATTGCACTATCCTTCTGTTCCTTTTCTAACGATAAGGATCCCCAGCCGGCTTGTTCAAAAAAAGAATTTGCTTCTTCTATAGAAAATAACGGAAACTTGCGAGCTAGCTCTTTCCCAGCCCAGTATAATACATCATTTTCATGTTTACCCAGTATGGAAGAAAGGACATGATCCCGAATAATTTCATAGCCGAATATTGGAATCGCTTTCATCTTATCTTCATTCATTCTATTAACCTCTTTCTAGAATTTTCTTATTTTTTAGATTTATTCCCATATGGAATGACACGTTTTAGAAAAAACGTGTTTTAAGCAGCGAAAATGTACGTTTTTAGTGGTCCTTAAATAATCCTCAGTGCCTTGACGCTTGTACTTCTTGAGAGTACAATGGACATGTCATAATATTGTACCATGATGAAATATGCAGTCAATCACCTAACGGTTACAAAGTATTGACAAAGAGAAAAGCATATTTTAAGTACTAAGGGGGGTAACAATCTTGTCGAAAGATCGTGAGTTTTTATGGCGCCGCTTACATTCTTTACTTGGTGTAATTCCAGTAGGTTTGTTCTTGGTGTTCCACTTATCACTGAACTTCACTGCAGTTGGTGGTGAAGAAGCTTACAATAATGCTACAGGAATGATGGAATTAGTTCCTCACTCATTATTGTTACTAATGGAATGGGTAATTATTTATATACCATTAATGTTCCATGCATTTTACGGAATCTACATTGCATTTACTGCAACGCACAACACACAGCGCTTCGGTACTTTCCGTAACTGGATGTTCCGTCTACAACGTATGACTGGGATTTTCCTAGTTATCTTCGTAGCATGGCACATTTTCCAAACGCGTGTTCAAAAGGCGCTTGGAGCTGAAGTTAACTTTGATATGATGGCTGAAATTGTAGATAATCCTGGATTCTTAATTTTCTATATCGTAGGTATCTTATCTGCAACATTCCACTTAGCAAACGGTTTATGGTCGTTCTTAGTAAGCTGGGGTATTACTCAGTCAAAACAATCACAAAAAATTGCTACATATATTACAATGGCATTCTTCGTAGTGCTTTCGATTGTCGGCGTAGCAGCAATTTTAGCGTTCGTAGTATAAACAAGTTGCAATTAATTAGTGAATAAACTTGCAACATTAAGTGTTCGAAATGGATAGATAAAGCAATGTTAGAGGAGTGAGAATCAATCATGGCAAAGAGCAAAGTAATTGTTGTTGGTGGCGGCTTAGCAGGCTTAATGGCAACAATTAAAGCAGCTGAAGATGGTACTGCGGTTGAATTATTCTCATTAGTTCCAGTAAAGCGTTCACACTCTGTTTGTGCGCAGGGCGGAATTAATGGTGCAGTAAATACAAAAGGTGAAGGGGATTCTCCATGGATCCACTTTGACGATACAGTTTATGGTGGCGACTTCTTAGCAAACCAACCACCAGTAAAGGGTATGTGTGATGCAGCCCCTGGTATTATTCACTTAATGGACCGTATGGGAGTTATGTTTAACCGTACACCAGAAGGACTACTTGACTTCCGTCGTTTCGGTGGTACGCTGATGCACCGTACAGCATTCTCGGGTGCAACAACTGGTCAACAATTATTATACGCACTAGACGAGCAAGTTCGTGCACACGAAGTAGCTGGTTTAGTAACAAAATATGAGCACTGGGAGTTCCTGGGTGCTGTGCTTGATGACGAGGGCATTTGCCGCGGTATCGTAGCGCAAGATTTAAAAACTGAAGAAATCCGCGCGTTCCGTGGTGATGCAGTAATCATGGCTACTGGTGGTCCTGGTATTATCTTCGGTAAAACAACAAACTCAGTAATCAACACTGGTTCTGCAGCATCTATCGTGTACCAACAAGGTGCAACGTATGCAAATGGTGAGATGATTCAAATTCACCCTACAGCGATTCCTGGAGACGACAAAAACCGTCTAATGTCAGAATCTGCTCGTGGTGAAGGTGGACGAGTATGGACTTATAAAGACGGTAAGCCTTGGTACTTCTTAGAAGAAAAATACCCTGCTTACGGTAACCTTGTTCCACGTGATATCGCAACTCGTGAGATTTTCGACGTATGTGTTAACCAAAAGCTTGGTATTAACGGCGAAAACATGGTATATCTAGATCTTTCTCATAAAGATCCACATGAGCTAGACATCAAACTAGGTGGTATTATCGAAATCTACGAAAAATTCGTAGGAGATGACCCACGTAAATTACCGATGAAAATATTCCCAGCCGTTCACTATTCAATGGGTGGATTATGGGTTGATTATGATCAAATGACTGAAATTCCTGGTCTATTTGCTGCTGGTGAATGTGATTACTCACAGCACGGTGCTAACCGTCTAGGTGCGAACTCATTATTATCAGCTATTTACGGTGGTATGGTTGCAGGACCAAACGCTGTTAAATACATCAAAGGCCTTAAAAAGCATGCGGAAGACTTACCAGAATCAATCTTCGAAGCTCGCGTAAAAGAAGAGACTGAGAAATGGGAAGCTATCCTTAACATGGATGGAACTGAAAACGCATACTTATTACACAAAGAGCTTGGCGAATGGATGACTGACAACATGACTGTAGTACGTCATAATGATCGCCTAGAAAAAACGTACGAAAAATTAACTGAACTTCAAGAGCGTTGGGAAAATATCGACATTAACGATACACAAAAATGGTCTAACCAAGGTGCCCACTTCACGCGTCAGTTAAAGAACATGTTATACCTTGCTAAGGTTATGACAAAAGGTGCTTTACTACGTGACGAATCTCGTGGTGCTCACTATAAGCCAGAGTTCCCAGAACGTGATGATGAGAAGTTCTTAAAAACAACGATGGCGAAATTCGACCCAGCTACGGGCGAGCCAATTATCACATATGGAGAAGTAGACGTTTCGTTAATTCCACCACGTAAACGTGACTACTCATCTTAAGGGGGATATAATCAATGGAAACTGCAAACACAGGAAGAATGGTTGATATTGAAATCCTTCGTCAAGATACAGAAAATGGTGCTACACGTTGGGAGAAATTCAAAGTTCCTTACCGTCCGGGTATGAACGTAATCTCAGCGTTAATGCATATTCAAAAATACCCTGAAACTGCAGATGGTAAAAAGACAACACCTGTAACTTGGGATATGAACTGTCTTGAAGAAGTTTGTGGTGCATGTTCAATGGTAATCAATGGACGTCCACAACAATCATGTTCAGCCTTAGTAGATAAATTAACGCAACCAATTCGCTTAGAGCCAATGAAAACTTTCCCAGTTGTACGTGACTTACAGGTTGACCGTAGCCGTATGTTTAATGCACTGAAAAAAGTGAAGGCATGGGTTCCAATCGATGGTACTTACGATTTAGGTGAAGGTCCACGTATGCCAGAGCGCAAACGTCAATGGGCTTACGAATTATCAAAATGTATGACTTGTGGTGTATGTATGGAAGCATGTCCAAACGTGTCTGAAAAAGCTTCATTCATCGGTCCAGCTCCATTATCACAAGTACGTTTATTCAACACTCACCCAACTGGTGCAATGAACAAAGATGAGCGTTTAGCTGCAATTATGGGTGACGGTGGTCTTGCAAACTGTGGTAACTCACAAAACTGTGTAGCTGCTTGTCCAAAAGGTATTCCTTTAACAACATCTATCGCTTCACTTAACCGTGCAGCAACAGTTCAAATGTTCAAGAACTTCTTCGGTTCTGACCATATGGTTTAATTTTTAAAGATGAGTCTCGTGCATATAAGTGCACGGGGCTTTTTTTGAATGAAAAATATTAGGTGTGTTGGGTATCAAAAAAATCCTAGTATTGAAGCGTGTTTGTAGTAAAGTGTTAGAAAACGGAAATTCATCATAACTTAAGCCTGATTTCCATTGCTTCAAAGACCAACACGATGTTGATCACGCTGGCTCCACTTAAATCAACAAAGGGACCGTCTGAAAAAACATTTTGAGACGGTCCCTTTGCGACGAGGATGGTGACATGATGATGCGACCACCGCAGGAGCAATATACTTTAATGGATCATTAATGAAGATCGATATTCATCAAAATGGTTTAATCCAGTATTATTATTGCAATATTTAGCACACGTAACGTAGAGCGGCGAGTGTAGCTGACGGCTACGCCTTTCGCTACAGAGCAATGTTTTTTGCACCAGAAGTGAAGCGGCAGGTGCAAAGATTCCAGCGGGAATAGCAATGTTTTTCCTGTGACGACAGCGGCACTGAGGTACGAACGACGAGGAGACTGAAGCCATGCCCGCGGAAAGCGTCCGCTCGGAGTGCAGTGTGCGGTTCATAAATAACAACGATGAGCAAGCAAAAAAATGAACTTCAAATAGATTCAGATAATGCGATAATACCTCTTATCTGCTATAATAAATGAATCACTATTCATTTATAAAGGGCGAAGGGGGAATTGTTTATGAAGGCAAGTTATATGGAAGATACGTTGAACAAGGTAAGCGAATTTAAATTTTCTGTAGGGGTGCAGGTTCGTTTTTCGGAGACAGATATGTTTGGCCACTTAAATAATACGGTAACATTTACTTATTTTGAATTTGCTCGGATCGAATATTTAAAATCATTGGGACTAATGACTAATTGGCAGCAGGAAGAAGTTCAAAATATACTAGTAGTAGCCGATTTACAATGTGATTATTTAAAGCAAGTATTTTTTGATGAAAAACTTGAAATATATGTAAGGACGGCTCGTATTGGAACGAGTTCAATCGATCTTCATTACTTAGCTAAAAATGAAAAAGATGAACCGGTCTTTACCGGAAGGGGCACAGTTGTACAAATAAATCGCCATTCTGGAAAAGGAGCAGCCTGGACTGAGGACGAGAAACAATTATTGCATGGGAAATAGTGAAAAAGCCCTCACCGCTAACAACCTCTTCACATACTTTACATAGAAGAGGATGGGAGGTTGTTGCTAAATGAGTAGCCAGCAGTCGCGTTTTCTACTAACAAAGCGAGAGCGAGAAATTTTTCAGCTGCTAATTGAAGACTATTCGACAAAGGAAATCTCGGAGAAGCTACAAATTAGCGAGAAAACGGTGCGTAATCATATTTCCAACACGATTCAAAAGCTCGGCGTTTCTAGTAGAACACAGGCGCTAGTTGAGTTATTACGACTGCAAGAATTGTCTTTAAACTGAATGGGTGCTTGCTATTTCCATTAAAACACTTCAAAATAGAGGTATGAATGTATTTTGAGGAGTGAATGGGTTAAATGATAGACAATAGTAAACACAGCTTTGAATCTGTAGCTTTATTAGAAAAGGAATTACGACATATTTCACACTTAATTAAACAAAAGGGTCGCGAAATATTGAGTAATTATACGATTACACCTCCGCAGTTTGTCGCGTTGCAGTGGTTACACGAGTTTGGTGATATGACGATAGGGGAACTTTCGACAAAAATGTATTTGGCGTTTAGTACAACGACAGATTTGGTTGATCGAATGGAAAAAAACGAGCTTGTTCAGCGTATTCGGGATGAGCAAGATCGTCGAGTAGTGCGCATTCACTTATTACCAGAAGGCGAACGGATTATTGAAGAAGTTATCGAAAAACGACAAAATTATTTACGAGATCTTGTCGAACATTTCGAAACGGACGAAGCAACAGAATTACTTAAACTTTTACAAAAACTACATTTATTAATGAAATAGGATTGAGGCGGTATATGTGAATGCCCCGATTGGTGTTATCGATTCAGGTGTTGGTGGCTTAACAGTAGCAAAAGCGATTATGGAGCTTTTGCCAAATGAAACAATTTATTATATTGGTGATACGGCTAGATGTCCATATGGGCCTCGTACGAAGCAGGAAGTACGTACGTTTACGTGGCAAATGGCGAAGGCACTTGAAAAAATGAATGTTAAAATGCTTGTGATTGCGTGTAACACGGCAACAGCAGTAGCACTAGAGAGTTTGCAGAAGAACATGCCATTTCCTGTATTAGGCGTTATTAATGCAGGGGCTAGAGCAGCTATTAAGAAAACAAAACGAAACGAAATCGTTGTATTAGCAACTGAAGGAACTGTAAAAAGTGCTGCCTATGAGCAGGCATTACATTCATTAAGTACGAAAGCAAAGGTGATTCCGCTCGCTTGTCCTACTTTCGTCCCGCTCGTTGAAAGTGGAGAGTATGAAGGACAGTTCTCTTATGATCTAGTCTCAAAAGGCTTAAAGTCATTAGAGGAGGAGCGTTTTGATACGGCGATCCTAGGATGTACCCATTATCCTATTCTACAAAAACAAATTGAAGCAGCTCTTGGGCCAGATGTTCATGTTCTTTCATCAGCAGAAGAAACGGCAAGAGATGCAGAAGCGATTTTAGCTTATACAAATCAGCTAAGAACGGATTCGACACCACCGCAGCATAAATTTTTTGCCTCGGGGTCGGTGCCGATTTTCCGTTCTATAGCAGAACGTTGGCTAGAAAAAGAAAAGCTCGATATTCACCGAATTAAATTTTAACAAGGGCTCGATCGATATTTTATCGGTCGAGTTTTTTATATGATTAGCCTATAGCTAGTAAGGATGTGTCTTTCTTACGTGTAAAAATTATGTTAAGATAAGTGCGCGAATGTAAGAGGAGGTCAATTATGACAAGACATGATAACCGAGCTGTAAACGAATTACGTCCAGTTCATATTGAAAATAATTATTTAATGCATCCAGAAGGTTCTGTCCTAATTACTGTAGGGAATACGAAAGTAATTTGCACAGCAACGATTGAAGATAAAGTTCCAGGCTTCCTGCGAGGACAAGGAAAGGGCTGGATTACAGCAGAATATTCAATGCTCCCTAGAGCGACTGCACAGCGTACACAGCGTGAATCCTCACGTGGGAAAGTGAACGGTCGTACGATGGAAATCCAACGATTAATCGGACGTGCTTTACGTGCAGTTGTCGATTTAGAGGCGCTAGGCGAAAAAACAGTTTGGATTGACTGTGATGTTATTCAAGCAGATGGCGGGACAAGAACAGCTTCAATTACAGGGGCCTTTGTAGCAATGACACAGGCGATTGCAAAGCTAGCTGAAACAAAACCATTTACAACATTTCCGATTACGGATTATTTAGCTGCAACGAGTGTAGGGATGCTTGAAGAAATCGGCGCCGTGCTCGATTTAAACTATATCGAGGATGTAGATGCAGCAGTAGATATGAATATTGTCATGACAGGTGAGGGCCGTTTCGTTGAGCTACAAGGAACAGGCGAGGAAGCAACATTCTCACGTGAGGAGTTAAATGATCTATTAGCGTTAGGTGAGGAAGGAATCGCGAAGCTCATCCAAGCTCAGAAGGCGGCATTAGGAGAGCTAGCAAATCTAGTCGGCAAGAAGGAGGAAGCGTAAATGAAGCAGGTTGTAATTGCTACGAAAAATAAAGGAAAAGCAAAAGATTTCGAAGCTTTATTTCATCCTCTAGGCTATGAGGTTGTCACAATGTTTGAAGTTGCGCCAGAAATGGAAATTGAGGAAACAGGAACAACCTTTGAAGAAAATGCTGTGTTAAAGGCTGAAACATTAGCTAGAGCCTTACAAACAATCGTTATTGCAGACGATTCAGGCTTAGCAGTTGATGCCCTTGGTGGCGAACCTGGCGTTTATTCCGCTCGTTATGCAGGAGATCATGATGATGAGGCGAATATAGTAAAGGTGCTGGAAAATTTAAAGGATGTACCTGAAGCGGAACGTACTGCTCGTTTTTGCTGTGCATTAGCAATTGCTGGCCCGAACATCACAACAACAACAGTTTTTGGCACATGTGAAGGTGTTATACTGCATGAAAAGCGTGGAACGAATGGCTTTGGCTATGACCCTGTTTTTTATGTACCACATTTAAATCGTGCAATGGCCGAGCTAACGCCAGAGGAAAAGGGTGCTATTTCCCACAGGGGGAATGCTATTCGTAAGCTTGCTGCCACACTACCTACACTAATGAAGTAATGGAGGGACTGGTTATGAAGCTATTAGTCATGAGTGATACACATGGAGATGCGGATGTTATCAACCGCGTACGTCAATATCATACGGATGTAGATGCGGTTGTTCACTGCGGAGATAGTGAATTACCTTACGATCATCCCTACCTACAAGGAACTGAACGAGTGCGTGGAAACTGTGACCGGACGGATGATCGTTTCCAAAATGAGCTTGAATTCTCGCTCGGGGCTACAAAGGTTTTTGTCACACATGGGCATTTATTTAATGTGAAATCGTCCCTTTTATCTCTCACGTATCGAGCGAAGGAAGCTGGAGCTAGTATTTGTTGCTTCGGTCATTCGCATCTACTAGGTGCAGAAATGATGGATGGTATTTTATTTATCAACCCTGGTAGCCTATTAAAGCCAAGAGGTCGGGCTGAAAAGAGCTATGTTGTCGTGACAATAACAGCAGAAGGCTATGAGGTGCAATGCTTTACTGACCGTAATGAATTACTGGAATCTATAAAATTTTCACGATAATGTGTGCTCCCTACAAAGTAAAAGTGTAGGGAGTTTTTTGTTCTGAAAATTTTCGATGAAGACGTAATGTAGACAATTCTCCAGCATATGATAGGTACGGAAAACAGCTTTAGTTTTCATAAAAAGGGGTAGAAGGGGACTGAGGAATGTACAAGTACTCGAAAGGCTGGTATGTAAAGGAATTACGGGCGAATGGTGTAAAAAAGCACCCACAATTCAGAAATCACTTAGGACTTTACAGAACATCAGAGCTGCGAAATTTGTATTTTCAATTAGTTGTAAAAGAGGAGTTAGCTTAAGGTGCAAACGGGTTAGACATTTTTTACAGTCTAACCTGTTCTGTTACTATTCTAGTGCAAAATCAGGACAACCTCGTGTATATTCAATCGAGTAGGCGAGTTTGAAAACGCAAAATAAAATAGAGATTTTATAATAAAATACTTTCAAGAAGAAGCTAGGCAATCCTTCCCTACACAGTAAAATTAATGTTGACTTTTTGATTTTAAGAACATATAATAAATATTGTCTTCCTAAGAGTTCTATTAGGAAAACATACTTGTCTCAGTAGCTCAGCAGGATAGAGCAACGGCCTTCTAAGCCGTCGGTCGGGGGTTCGAATCCCTCCTGGGACGTCAACTTAAGCCTTACAGCCACAACGGTTGTAAGGCTTTTTATATTTATTCATATTCACTTAAATTCCTAATAGTTGCCCAGTGAGTGCCCAAATCATTCTTTTTCTCCAAAAAACTTATCAAAGTGTGTACTTGCTCTTTGGTCGGTTTCTTGCAGAAGGTGCCCATAGGTATTCATTGTTGTTGTAATATTTGAGTGACCCAAACGTGCTTGAATTACTTTCGGGTGTTCACCAGCATGAATTAATAGGGTAGCTGAGGTATGCCTTAGATCATGAAATCGAATTCTAGGTAAATCAGGATTACGTTTCATAAAACGATCCCACCATTGGCTTATTGTATCTGGACGATAAGGTTTACCTAATTCATTTGAAAAAAGAAAATTGTGTTCCTTCCATTCTCGTTCTTCGCCAGCCGTATTAAGTTGATATTTTTTTACTGCAGCTAATGTAACTAAATCATTCATGATATTTTGAGGGATAGTAACAACACGTTTACGTTTTCCTTTAGTTTCTTTAACAGCAATACCTTCACCAGTTAAGTTTACAAGTGCCTGTTCGATTAACAGTGTGTTATTTTCAGTGTTTAAATGCTTTTCTTCAATTGCTACTAGCTCACCTTGTCGAGCTGCACTCACTAAAGCAAGTTCAACTAATAATCTTTTTTCAGCATTTTCCCGTGAGTTTAACCTCTTGAACAATAATCTCACTTGATCCTCGTTATATGCTGTTCCTTCTTCGTATTTCAATTTAGGTAGCTTAATGTTTTTGCATGGACTTTCTTCTATTAGTTCCCACTCAACAGCAACCCTCATAATACTGGAAAACGCTTTGTATATATTATGGATAGTAGAAGGGGCTAGCTCACCTTCAAGACCATCTAATCTACGTTTGCTTTTCTGTAAATCCCCGACAAAGAATACTACATCTACTTTTTTTATATCTTTCAATTTCATATCACCGAAAATAGGGAGGATACGTTTTTGTAAGTGGGTGCAGTTATCATTAAATGATCTAGCACTGTAATGTTGTTTGGCATAATTATCTCGCCATCGAGGATACAAATCATTTAGCGTTATAGAATCTACGTCACTAAAATACACATCCTTATTTTGTTTCATCTCTTCTTCGAATAAGATGAGCAATCTGTTCGCTTCTTTTTCGTTCTTCGCTTCTACAATACGCGTTTTACGTATACGACGTTTACCGCGATAACCTAAGTCAGCAATCAATTTAAACTTATTTTTTTCTAACTTCTTTACATAACCCATGTAAGTCACTCCTAAAATAGAATATATGTTCCATTTTTAGTTAAAATAAACCCTCTTTACATTGGTGTTTCAATCTCACTAATTCGACTGGCACACCTCGTAAAGAGGCAATGTCGTAAATGTTGTTATGTTCATTAAAATCTTCGTCAGGTATTAATAGTTCAGCAGCAAAGCGATTGGCTTCACGCTCGATTTTACTTACTGATAAAAAAGTATTTTTGCTCATAAATGTTGTATTTACGTTTTTATGAAATAAAGCATGGCCAAGTTCGTGAGCACACACAACAAGTTGCTCTTCTAAACTTAAATTACTATTGATAAAAATAAATCTGTTACGCTTCTCATATTGATAAAATCCTCTAATTTCTTCTGGCAAGTCCCAATAGAAGATTTGGATATTTAACAACTTCGCTAACGTAAATGGGTTTCGAGTTTTATATTTTTTGTATAAACCCTCGACTTTTTGCTTGATCCATCCCATCCGAATCCCCTCAAATCGTATTATTCTTCATTATTCTCTCTATATTTTTTCGGAATAAACTTTTTGTTATTTTTCTTTGCGAGTCGAACGCCAAATTCCATTGCCTCTAATAAAGATTCCCGAGCTTCATCAGACATAGGTTCTCCATCAAAAGCAAGTCCTTCAGCATTTTGGAGATCATTGCGTAATTGTTGCATTCGTTTAGCAATGTCCTTCTCTTCTTTGTCTCTACCTAAAAGGTAATCGACTGATACATCGAAATAGTTAGCTATTATAGATAATGTTTCTGGCGGAGGAGTTTTAGTGCCGTTTTCATACGCAGTATACGTAGTACGAGCCACTCCAATTTTTTCAGCTACAAAAGATTGTGTGTATTGAGGATTTGATTTTTTTAAGTTTTCTCTACAATTTTTCAATCTCTTTGCAAAATTATTCATTTTCATTCCTCCTATAATAGCCATTCTAAGTGTTCCTAACGGGAACTTAAAGAGATAAATAAAAAATGTTCCTAAAAGTATAAGTTATATGTTGACATGTTCCTTAAAGTGACTTATTATGAAAGTACGAAATGTTCCTTTAAGGAACGAAAGGGGGTTAATATGAGAAATTGGCTTAAGGAAATACGCAGTAATAGAGTGAAAACTCAATCCGAAGTAGCTGACGCTGCGGAAATTTCTCGTAGTTATTACACTAAAATCGAACTAGGGTTAAAGACACCTACTGTAGAAGTAGCAAAAAAGATAGCCAATGCTCTGGATTTCGATTGGACGATTTTTTTTGAAGATGAATGTTCTTTTAAGGAACAAAAACAACTAGCATAGGAGGTGTAAAAGTGGGATTAGAAGATATAAACGTTAATGTTAGAATTCATAATTCTCAGGAGTTAATTCAATTGTTCCAAAAAGCCTCAAACCTTTTGGAACAATTGGAATTAACAATTGATGAAATCAATCAAAAGAAATTAGAAATCACGACTGAATCACAACCCTAAGTTTTTAATAACGATTAACTTAGCAGCTTCTGTAGCCATCTCTTTCCATGAAGAAAAATCAGTATTTTCGTTTACGAAATTATCTAACTCATCTTCTGGAATAGATTCAAAAGCTTCTTGGTTATCCCAATTAAACGGTGATGCTTCTGCAAAAGCGTCTAAAGAATCGAATCTAGTGTTTTCTTTCATAAAATCATCGTTTAGTAAATCAGTTAATTTTGTTTTTCCTGGTGACGCTGATTTTAATTTCTCTATTAAATCATCAAATCCATTAAATGTAACTTTCGTTTTCATAACTACACCTCCTCTCACTGTCGATATTCGACAGTAAACGAGGTAGTCCTTTAATAAAAATCAGGAGGTTTTATCATGAATCAATTAACAAGAAATATCCCGAGTACGGAAGTAGCCGAAATGGTCGGGCGCAGACACGACCAAGTATTACGTGATATTAAAACAATCCTTGAACATCTAGGAGATGACCACAAAAGTGTGGGCAACTACTTCATAGAAGATACTTATCAAGACAATCTTAATCGCGCTAAACCTTGCTACTTACTTACGAAAAAAGGTTGCGAGTTATACGCTACCCGTATGACAGGCGAAAAAGGTACACAGTTCGCGTTTAAGTATGTTGAGCGCTTTAACGAGATGGAAGAGCAGCAGAAAGCGAATTTCACTATGCCACAACCTACGCAAGCTGAAATTATTGCGATGATGGCCCAGCAGGGTGTTGAACAAGAGCGCCGTTTGAACGCAGTTGAGGAACGTCAAGCGAAACTGGAGCAGCAACAAGATAACATTACAGATGTGGTATCCCTAAACATCGAAGGTTGGAAGGACAAGGTTAGCGCTATTTTGAATCGTATCGCAATCGCAAGAGGCGGAGGAGATCAGTTCCGAAAAGTGCGAAATGAGAGTTACGAGTTATTAGAAAGTCGAGGTAAATGCCGTTTGAATGTCCGCTTAGAGAACCTTAAAAAAGAGGCTCAAGCGAGAGGTATCTGCTCCCCGAGTAAAATCCGAAACTTTAATAAAATCACTGTCATTGAAGCTGATACTCGTCTAACAGAAATCTACTTAGCCATTGTTAAGGAAATGGCTATTGCACACAAAGTTAACGCAGAAGGGTTGGGTGCTTAATGAAAGAGTTGCTTCGAAAACAAGAGTTACTAACTGATTCTTTCGGTATTGCAGTAAATATCAATAAAGATAATGCATTTGCTTTAGTCGAATTAAATGAGGTGCACGAAACGTCTGAAAATAATTTCGAAGAAAAAATAGGTGTAACGCTTTCCCTAGATTACGAAGAAATCGATGAACTTATTCAGGTACTACAATATGCAAGCAATGAACTAAAACGTAGTGACAACATTTCAAATATATGAGGAAGGCGCTGGGCAAGCGCCTTAGATTGGAGGAAAATCCATGAATCTAAGCATCGAGGAATTAAAAGCGGAGTTACTTAAAGCGGAGTTAATTGATATGTTTCAACAAGCTTATAAGCAAGGTGTGGAGGATTGTAGAGAAAGTATGAAATTTGAACACTCCTTGCCTCCAGTTTTAAGAAAAGAACATGTTGCACAAATATTTCAAGTTGAATTACCAACTGTTGAGAAAATAGTACGTATGAACGGCTTTCCTAAGTGTCATGCAGTTACAGCTCGTTATCCAAGAGATCAAGTACTTAAATGGAAAGACGAAAATGCCATGTACATGAATGAACGATTGGGCATATACGTTACGCACCAGGAAAGCCTTCGGTTGTTAAGGGCATAAGGTCGAGGGCAATCGACCTTATAAGAGCAAGGGCAATTGCTCAATAAACAAGTTAACTTGCTTATGAACTTATAATATCCAATTTTAATACTAGTTAGTAATCCATAATCGACTATAGTCCATTTTCGACTATCAGGGAGGGGGTGAGGGTCATGGGAGCTTTATCCGTGAATTTTTCAAAGGTGTTAAAGAAATTTCGTGAGGGTGCAAATCTCACGCAGGAAGAAATGGCACATGAGCTAAACATCACGCAGTCACATGTGAGCAAGTATGAGTGCGGTCGCAAGGTAATCGACCTTGAGACATTTATGAGCTGGGTTCGAGTAACTAATAGCGAGGCACAAGCAGCACTAATCATGTTTGGAGCTGACGTATGTGCACAGGCTGCTCAAGTTATGACGTTAGTGCCAGCATTAATCATGCCATTTGCTGCATAAGAGGGGGAACACGATGAACACAAAACAACTCGAAGCTGAAATAGCCAATCTAACATCGATGTTAGAGGATGCATTTAAAGAAGTAGCTGTTTATAACAAAGTCGGCGATTTAAGAAAAGCTGCAGATTGCGGTATGCGTATACAAAAGTTAAGTAAAACACTCGCATTACGTAAACGCCATTTACAAGATCGTATTAATTTTAATCGGATTATTAATCAAATGAGCAAGCAAGGATTAGAGGAGGCTGTTAAACGTTTTGAAAAAGTTACTGGATAAAGCGTTGGTGTTTGAGGAAGGACAAGAACCATCATTATCTGATTACTGCTGGTTAGTTGGTCCGTATCTAGTGATGGTAGCAATATTATCGTTCGTATTAATTTCAGTGGGGTGAATGCAATGTGGTTTTGGAAGAAAAAACGATTATCGCTAAAAGAAGAATTAGTGGCATTACATTGGAGAAAACAAAAAACTGCTTAATCGCGCCAACGATTAAACAGCTAGGTCAAACTCAGTTAATAGCATTATATCAAAAGACAGTGCGAATGTAAATTCGCTCTCGTCAAGCAGTCTACGAATTTACGAATCGGATTTTCTCTGCCATTGAAAATCCCTCCTAGCAACGAATCGTTGGCTGCTTGATGGGATGCCATCAGAAAGTAGGTGAATAGAATGCATGCAGTTATCGAGAACATGATACACACAGGTTATGCAGATGGTTGTACTCCAGAAGTGAAACCTTGTGAATATTGTGGAGAAGATGAACAAGTTGTTGAGTATGAGGATTTAACATTTTGCAGTACAGATTGTTTAGTTCGTTGGTTGTTCGATAACGATCTGGTGAAAAAAATCGCATAAAAAAGACCACTCTGCAAAGTGGTCTCTAAAATCAAATATTTTTACTGATTTTAACATAGGAGGGCATTGAAATGGAAGCAGTTTCTACTAAAGAAATGAGCCGTATCGAATGGCTACAGTTACGTAAAAGCGGTATTGGTGGTTCGGATGCATCGGCAATCCTTGGTTTTAACCGTTGGAAATCAGCGTTTCAATTATATATCGATAAAACATCTGATTTTGCTGAAGAAATCGATAATGAATTTATTTACTGGGGCAATGTCTTAGAAGATGTAGTTGCTCAAGAGTTTGCAAAGCGTACTGGGAAGAAAGTGCAGCGTGTTAATCGCATGTTACGCCACACTGATTATCCGTTTATGACAGCTAACCTTGACCGTCGAATTGTGGGTGAAAAGGCGCTTCTTGAATGCAAAACTACTTCCACATACAACAAAGATGCCTGGGAAGGTGACGAGGTACCAGCTGCATACATCTGTCAGTTGCAACATTACCTAGCGGTTACTGGCTTTGAAAAGGCTTATATTGCGGTATTAATTGGCGGTAACAACTTCGTTTGGAAAGAAGTTGAGCGAGACGATGAGTTTATCCAGTTAATGATCGAGCGAGAAAAAGACTTCTGGGAAAATCACGTACTTGCTAACGTACCACCTGCAATCGATGGCAGTTCATCAGCTAGTGAGTTTTTAGCAAAGATGTACCCACAAGATGACGGTTCGGCCATTATGTTGGACGAGCAGATGAACACAGTTATTGAAGCGATTGAATCGTTAAAAGCTGAGGAAAAGCAACTAGAGTCTCAACGTAAAGAGTATGAAAATCAACTGAAATTAACACTGGAAGATGCAGCGGAAGGTCATTCCAATCGTTTCAAAGTCATTTATAAAACAATCACATCTAATCGCATTGACAGCAAGCGATTAAAGGCAGAACAGCCAGAAGTATATAAGAAATATTGTAATGAATCATTATCACGTCGTTTATCGATTAAGGAGGCTAATTAATTATGGCAACTACAAACGATTTAAAGGCTCAAATGCAACAGGCACCAGCTGCACAGCAGAAACCTAAAACTATTGATGATTATTTAAAACAAATGGCTCCGGCTATGGCTCAAGCTTTACCTAAACACATGGATGTTGACCGTTTAATGCGCTTAGCAATGACAACTATTCGCACAACTCCAGCACTTAAAGATGCAGATGTTTCGAGTTTGTTAGGAGCAGTAATGCAAGCGGCACAATTAGGTTTGGAACCTGGTTTGATGGGTCACTGTTACTTACTTCCTTTCAAAAATAATAAAAAAGGTATTACAGAAGTTCAATTCATTATCGGTTATAAGGGCATGATTGATCTTGCTCGTCGAAGTGGTCACATTCAGTCAATTTACGCCCATGCGGTGTACGAAAAGGATGAGTTCGAATACGAATTAGGGTTAAAACCAAAACTCCAACACAAGCCGTCTATGGAGGCTGAAAAGGGTCAATTTGTGGGGGCTTATGCGGTAGCGCATTTCAAAGATGGAGGCTATCAGTTTGAGTTTATGTCGAAAGCGGAAATCGAGAAGCGTAAAGGTCGCTCAAAAGCTGCTAATTCAAACTATTCTCCGTGGGCTACAGACTACGAAGAAATGGCAAAGAAAACCGTTGTACGTCACATGTGGAAGTACCTACCGATAAGTGTCGAAATGCAACAACAAGTGGCGCACGATGAAGGTACAGCTCCAAAACGTGAAATGAAGGATATTACTCCAGATACAGAGTTTTTCATTGAGGCACCAGAATTTGAGGTAACAGAGGGGGAGTAATCCCCTTTGATTCATAACTAGGAGGGCAAGGGCAATGGCTAAATTTCGTTTAGTTCACACATCATTTTGGAATGATCCGCATGTAATTGAGGAAATGACGGGCGAAGATAAATACTTTTTCCTCTACTTATTAACAAATGAACGGACAACACAAATCGGCATTTACAGCATCACAAAAAAGCAAATAGCATTCGAACTTGGCTACTCGATGGAAAGTGTAAATGCACTGATGCAACGGTTTTCAGAACATCATAATTTAATTAGATACAATCCAGAAACTCGTGAAATTGCCATCAAAAATTGGGGCAAATACAACCTTACTCGTGGTGGTAAGCCGATGTTGGATTGTGTGAGGTCAGAGTTACCAGAAGTGAAGGATATTTCATTGATTGAATACGTGGCAGAAGGTGTTCCGAACGAGTCGATAAAATCAGTTTTCGAATCGTATTACGTTACGTGTGACGATACGTGCAACGACTCGTTAGAAGGAAATCCTGCTAACAAAGCTAAAAATGAAGAAACCCCATTAAATCAAGGTTCTCACGATACGTTATACGATACGTCGACGTCAAGGGGGGAAGATAAAGAAGAAGATAAAGAAGAAGATAAAGAAGAAGATAAAGAAAAAGAAGAAGAGAAAGAAGCTCCTCCTCTCCCTTCTCACATAGATGAATCTTTTATCAAAATCAAAACTTTCTTCGAGGAGCATTTCCGTTCATTAAATTATCGGGATGCCCAGGATATTAACAAATTACTGGAACTACACTTAGATGCTGATTTAATCATTGAAGCTATGAAAATAGCATTGGACCGTGGAAAGCCGTTTATTAACTACATCGATGGCATATTACGACGCTGGTCTACAGAACATGCTATTAACACGCATCAAGACTTCTTAACGAAAGGTGGCCAAGCAAATGGATCCAATAGCAAAGGTAATGGAGCGACTCAAAACACAGTACCAACAGTCATTACAAAACGGTCAAGCCTTGAATGAACGTGAATATGAGTGTCCGAAATGCAAGGATGTTGGTGGCCTAATTGTTAAGAAAGTCGATGAAGAGGACTGCTGCACCAAAGGCAAAGAGTACGAAGTTTGGGTCGATTGTGATTGCCAGCTACAAAAGCGAGCGAACAATCTCTTAAAAGTTAGTGAAATTACGGACGAGTTTAAAAATAAAACATTCTCAAACTATGAGATTACGAACCGTCCTGTAGCAAAAGCTATGAAGGATATTGCAACGAAGTACTTTCAAGAATACAGCGATATCAAAGGGACTGAACAAAATAGCATTGCGCTACTCGGACAGCCTGGTTGTGGCAAAACGCATTTACTAACAGCGTTATCCAATAACATGATGCAAAAAAAGTTAGAGAGTGTGCTTTATTTCCCTTATGTTGAGGGCTTTAACGATTTGCGCAACGACTTCGAGAAATTAGAAGCCAAGCTAATACGCATGAAGGAAGTTGAGATTTTATATATCGATGACTTATTTAAGCCTGCTAGTAAGCCGGATCGTGATGGAAAAAGAATTCGTGTTCCGCAGGCTAGTGAGTGGGAGCTTAAACAATTGTTTGCAGTGATTAACTACCGCCAGATGAATAACAAGCCAATCTTTATCAGCAGCGAGTTAGATTTTAACGAAATGATTGCACTTGATGAAGGGCTCGGCACCAGAATCTACATGATGTGTAAACAGTATTTTATGACGGTTGAAAAGGATTTGTCTTTAAATTATCGATTAGCATAAGGGGCACCACGCCCCTTGATTGGAGGGCAATATGAGGGAGATTAAGTTTCGAGCATGGTTCGAAAATGAATTATTATCGCATGAGCAACTGATTGATATGGACCAAGAAACACACGCTATGTATACATGCATAACGAACGAAGAGCAAGAAGATGGCGTGGTTTATATGCAATACACAGGCCTAAAAGTAAACGGTGACATTGAATTATATGAAGGTGATATTGTGCCGTTGAAAAGTAGTGTTTATTTCGGGTGGAAACAAGGTCGAGAACATTTCAAGGCAAACGCAGTGGTTGTTTATGACGAAAAAGAAATGCGTTATAGATTTTTAGCTTACACAAAAGATTACGGCAAGCAATACATCGATTTCGATAAGTCGATTAGACAGAGTTATAAAATCATCGGCAACATTTACGAAAATCCAGAGCTATTGGCAGGTGAACAAAATGCCATTTAAAGATATGCATGTAGCAGGAAACGGAGTAACGCATGTTGGGTTTAGGACATTTGAATATTGCCGCATTTATTGGCTAGTGGACGGAAAGCGTACTTTCAGAACGATATGCTTTGACGGTGACGAAATGGCTGATGCAATCAACAACAGAACGAAGCTCACGGAAGGGCTACAGTTCGAAATTGAGTACACGGCAGTTAATTCGAAATATGTAAAAGCATCGTAAAACAAGTGACGATTGACGAGGTGATACCAAATGAGAGTAGTCACGTTGTACAAGCAAGTTGATCAGCAAATGGTCCGTAGGGTTGGGCACTTTACGGATGATGAGCTTGCAGAAGCTAAAGCAGAAGGATGGCGTAATTTGTATTTAGAACATAGGGAACGAGAGCGTCAGGCAAGGGTTAGTTAGGAGGGGCAGCAGTGACATACAAAAACAGATCATACGCCAATCGAGGGATGCACCTGGAGCGCATTATCGACATGGCAAATAATAAATATCGCAATGCAGGGGTAGCAGAGGTTAATAAAATCCCAACACCAGTGCAGATTATAGAAGATTTCGGGCGAACTATTAAAGGCCGTAAAGAAAAGGCAACATGGGTTGACTACTGTGGCATTTATAAAGGCACTGCATTGATTTTTGATGCAAAACAAATTTCTGGAACGAATTTTCCTTTAGCTAATTTAGAGAAGCACCAATATAACTTATTGAAATCATGGGCAGAAAAAGGCGCAGTCGCTTTCCTAATCGTTTATTTTAGCAAATACGACAAATACTACTACCTTCCATTTGCAACGCTTAAATGGGCTATGGAACGAGCTGAAAGTGGTGGTCGTAAATCTATCGCTTATGACGAATTTGAAAAGATGGGGCAAGAAGTGAAATCGAAAGACGGGTACACGCTGCATTATTTAGAGGCGATATGAGGTGACGGTCGAATGGAGCTAACTTATACACGCATTGAGGCTTTAGACAGACAAACGCTGCTGTTTAATAACCGTTGTCGCAAGTGTCCTTATCGTCAGCAATACAACTATTCAGATGCTTGTTTAAAGTGTCCAGTACGAGATGAGTTCATTGAGATTGGTAGTGTGCTAGATGCCACAATAAAACAAAAGGTGGGGTAATCATGAGATGGGGCAGAGAGTGGAATGGTGAAGTGAAGATCAACAGAAAGAATGAATCCGAGTTAAATATTGCAATTGCTGATTTAACAGCTAGGGGCTTTGAGGTAATACGCCAGGGTAGTAATGAGCAGGAGAAAAAGCATTTTGATAGACGGCATAATGGGCTAGGTCATAAATCGGTGTTTTCAGAGAGCAGTGTTTATAAGAATTGCTGGGCGGTGCTTAGGAAGAAGAGTGCTTAGTCGGTACAAGAATCAAAATGTTGAGTAGCAGGAAGGAGATATTTATGAGTGAAAAAATCCAATATTGGAGGTATGAAATTCCTTCAATTGACGGTGAAGGTTGGGGGATATTTTTGTTAGATTCAACAGGTTTATTCAGTTGTGTAACTGATTATGGTAATTATTCATTCCGTTGGACGCATCATGGTATGGATGACTTTAGGAAGTTTTTTGACCGAAACTCTTATGGTTATATTTTAAATAAATTGCATTTAGGGTGCGGTAAAACACAAGAATTAGATGCAGAAGCAACTTTAAAAAACATCGTGAAGTATATATTAGAGGCCCGTCGTGATGGCTCGATAGACGAAGATTTTGCGCGTTCTGAATATGACCATGTTTGGTCTTGTTATAACGATTACGACGATGGCATGTTTGATCCTTGGTATTACGGTACTGAAATTGATGATGCATATGAATATCGATGCTTGGATTATTCTCCAGATGATAAAGCATTAAGAGATAACTTACTTCCAAGGCTAACCGAAGCGATTCAAAAAGATTTATCACCAGTAGAATCTTAAAATTAATCATCAATCCGTCAATGCTCGTAAGAAAAAATGCAGAGTAAAAAAGGAGAGATTGAGATGGAAAAATACAAAGTGTTTGAAATGAATGATTGTGATTTAGTAGCCGCTAAAAATGAAGAAGAAGCGAAAAAATGGTACGAGCAATTCGTTCCAAGAGAAGAAGTCGAGGAGTATTTCGAAGGCGAGGTATCACTAGATAAAGAAATAGTAATTTCAGTGGGAGAACTAACAGAGAGTGAATATGACCGTGTTATAAAAATCCTTGGTGACATTATTCCGCAAGATGAAGATTCGTTTAATGTCACACTAAACGATTGGCTAAAAGTTATGTTATCAACTCCGACAGACGAGCCGTTTATCATAGCATCAACAGAATACTAAACAAAACGTCAAAAATAATGAGCACTAGAAACATTTTGTTTAGTAAAGGAAGGTGAGTAAATGAAAACAGTTGCATGGTTTAGCGGTGGAGTAAGTAGTTTCATATCGATTTATCTGATGAAGGATGAAATTGACGAAATTTATTACTTGGACGTGAAAGAGCAGCATGAAGATACTTATAGATTTATGAAAGATTGTGAGAAAGTAATTGGACGTAAATTCACATTGTTAAGAAATGAAAAAATGCATAGCGCTATTGATATTATGAAACAACGACGCTATATCAATGGTCCATCTGGTGCGCCATGTACCAGCGAGTTAAAACGAAAAGTACGCCAGCGCTGGGAACAAACGCAAGATGATTTACTACGTTACGTTTGGGGTTATGACAGTGAAGAGCGTAATCGAGCGGAACGTTTGGTAAACACTTATCCAGAGCACGATCATGTATTCCCTCTAATTGATGCGATGTTAACAAAAGATGAAGTTCATGGATTGTTAGAGAAACTAGGAATCAAAAGACCTTTAATGTATGAGCTAGGTTTTCGTAATAATAATTGCGTTGGTTGCGTTAAAGGTGGCATGGGATACTGGAATATGATTCGAAAGCATTTCCCGGAGCGTTTTAAAGAAATGGCAGCACTAGAGCGTGATATTGGTGCTAGTTGTATAAAAGGTATCTTTTTAGATGAACTAGACCCAGAACGTGGTCGCTTAGAAGATGAAGTAATGGGTGAATGTGGGATTTTATATGAATTAGCATATACGACTGTTTGTAATTAATTACTCAGCATAACGTCAAAAGAAAGGAGTAAGTGAAATGGCAAAAAGAAAAGTAGCTGAAAAAGTTATTGATACAAAAAATATGACTCAAGCAACAATCAATTTTCAAGGTTTTGTTGATCGAGTTAAAAATGTATATCCGGATTCAGAAGTTACGGTGATTATTAAAGCAAAAGCTTAATAAGTATTCCGTCAAAGGAGCAACCATGCGAATGAAACGCAGGAAAAAGAAAAGTAGATTTCGAGATTTCGTGGATTTCATTTTGTCCATCGGTGACATATTTACTTAGGCATAAAAAAAGACCTGGCATCCACGCTCAGGTCAGCAAAATTATACGTGTTTATTATAGCACGTATGTTCTGTGAATGGTAAATAAAAATGCCGTAGCTAATTGCTACGACGATGCTCTTGCTTTAATTTAGGTGACACTATGATTATAGCAGGAGGGCGTACAATGGGCAAAGGGCAAACAACATTATTAACGCAAGACAAACTCGATGGAATAATTACGGACTACCACTGGATGGTCAATGCAATCAAGGAGATGCGAGCAGAGATGGTGGTTGGGGCAAAGACCGCTCAGTATGGTATAGAGGCTACGCTCCCAAAAGCAGCAGGTGGTGTAGGTGATCCAATTATGCAAGAAGCCATTAGACGATCAAAGAATATTAAACGTATTGCAGAATATGAGAAAAAGTTATTGCAAGTTCAAAAAGTAATCGAAAAAGTCACTGGGGATAGGGAGATTCAGGTGCTTAACTGGATGTTGGATGGTAAATCAAAACGATGGATAGCTCAAAGAATGGGGTTAAGCCATACACATATCCAAAATATCTGTCAGGTCATAAAAAATCAAATGATGGAATAATAAAGTAAAATATAAATGGAATCCGCTAAAAAAACGGATTCCATAAATAAAAAACTTTTAAATATTGAATAAATATGTTAAATTAAAGATATACATATTTATAGGTGCTTTTGCATCTAAGCTTTGAGGTTCCTGATTGGCACTTGCCAGGGAACCTTTTTAAATTCCTCTAATTCCCAAACCGTTATACAGACCTTTATGTATAATAAAATGATTTGAATAATCAATTTGTGAATTTTCATTCCAGTATTTAAACATTACCGATTTTCCAGAATTCCTAGTGTTAGATATTAACTGACCTACATAACCAGCTTCAAATAATAAAAGTAATAAATATCTAGCATCCTTATCATTTTCTGGTTTAGATATTTGTTCTTCTACATATCTAGAGAATTCATGTAAAGAAAAACTCCTTTCGCCTATTTTTTGGAAAATAGGAGGTAGGCAATTGATGTAAGAATCATCAATGAAGCCGGTTATTTCATTTTTCATTTCCTCAATGAAATAATTTTTAGAGTAATCCTTCAAAACATTCCTGATTTCTGAATAACTAAGTTTTTGCTTTTCTGGATATATACTTTGAGCACATTTTAGTAATTGAAGTATATCCCTTGGTTTATATAAAGTGTGATCCAGAATATATTGCCATGAATCTCTATTTCGGATTTTTTTAGGGAAAATAACATCCCACTGATTAATAGCATCTTCTTTTGAAAGCCCAGAATATTCAAACCGTAAATTAACTACTGATTTTAAGTCATCTATCTTGGAGTTCCAATTAAGTAAGATAGCACCATCTCTCTTGATTTTATTTAAATCTGGGTCGGTGACTTTATTTACTATATCTTCACGAATAAACAAGATAACTTTAATAGGAATTTTTTTAGAGTGGAATTTATCGTTTAGATAATCGACACTTCTAATTAAGCTCATCAATATTTCTAGTTGGTTTTTCTTAATTCTGAGAATATCATCTACACCATCAATTAATAAAGTGATTTGATTATTTCTGTAATCGAATATGTTAAGTACGTCAATAATCTTTTCTTTTAATGTAGAAACTCGTTCTAAAAAAGAATCAGGTTTGCTTCCAAATTCCTTTTCAAATACTAAGTCAAATATAGCCATATTAGCTCCAACTTTTAATTTAGAAAGCCGTGTAACATCGTTTTTATAGTCTGTATGACTAGCAAATCCCAAATCATCTAAGCTAGCTAATAATTTTTTTAATTCTTTATTTCCATTCAAATTCATTTCTCTATTGACAATTTTTACAGCTGTTAAAAGTAAAATTAAATCCCATGAATCTTTATACTTTTGAGTGCCAACTAGTTCTTTATCAATACTAGTTTTTGCAAAAGTAGCAAATTCAAAGTCATTTAATTGTACGGGAAAAGCATGAAAATTCGAATCGTGATTAGATATGGATTGAATTCTCGCACTGACAGCTGATTTACCTACTCCTTTTCTGCCTATTAATAAAAAATAATAAGATTTCATTAGTTTATCAACTGTGCCTCTGAAATCATAAAACGCTCGCTCAAATATTTCAGGCACTCTACTAAATTCCTTTTCTGCGTCTGCAAAACCGAACTCATATTCTTCTAATCTCAATTTAATACCTCCAATTAATACAAGATATAAAATGTTATACAGTTAACGACAATATTACCATTATAATATAATTTTTTTATTTATCATATAGAAATAATTATAATGATATAGATATAGTTCATATTTTCCAAAATTGCCATACTTTCAACATTAGGTGATATTTAGTTGAAATTATAGAATATGAGGTAGGACGGAGCGGCTTTAAATCCCTGGTGCCTTTAAGACTTCGTCCTAAAAAATATTGAAAGGCTTAATTTGCTACAAACCTACACATTTCAGACCACCTATATCACGTAGGTGGTTTTTCTATTTTGAAAACTGCATCGAACAGCCATGGAGTAGTTATAAGGCTAGGGGCGGAGTTTGGTGTGGTTTTGAGAGCAGAAAGATGTTAAGGACTTACTTTCCAGTTCAAGGTATGATGGATTGGGAGGTGATCATTAATGAGAACAGATATAACGTTATTAGATGCCATAAAATTATCGCCTGGTGGTCCAGCTTTGCATAAAACACTTAAGAAAACCATGGAATTAACTGGGTTGAACGAGGAGCAAATCAGCAGGATTTTAGAGCCGTATAGCGAAAAAATATTGAGTGGTAGTGGTTTGAGTGATATTGATATCCAAATCCTTGTCGATAAAATGCTCAATTATAAAAAATGATTTTGTGGTCACGTTCTTTCGAGCGTGGCTTTTTATTTTGTTTCTTGGAGGTGGTGTTATGAGAAATGGCTAACTGGGATGAAATTCAAAAGGAATACGAAACAACAAAAATTACTTTAGCAAAGCTCGCAGAAAAGTATGAGATACCATTAGGTACTATTAAAAGCCAAAAGAGTAGAGATACAAAAAGCGGCAATCCTTGGGTTCGTGATGGAACTAAAAAGGATGCAACCAAAAGCGAGAAGGTTGCAACCATAAAAAAAGATGCAACTAGAAAAAAAGAGGTCGTTGAATCGGAAGAAGTTATCATCTTTGATGCAGAAGGTGAGGATGGATTAACCGATAGGCAACGGCTTTTTTGTATGTATTACATCAAAACTTACAATCAAACGATGGCAGCTATTAAGGCAGGTTATGCAAAAGATAGCGCTCATGTAGAAGGAAGTCGATTGCTAAGAAATGCTAAGGTAGCTACTGAAATAAACCGACTTAAAGGCGAGCAACGAAAAGGCATCTTCATTGATGCTATGGATGTGCTGGATAAGTACATTCAAATAGCGTTTGCAGATATTACAGACTACCTCACATTTGGTCGAGAGCGAGTTCAATTAATCGGAGCATTCGGACCAGTTTACGATAAAGACGACAAGCCGGTAATGGTCGACCAAGATTACGTTCGTTTCAATGAATCTATAGACGTTGACGGTACGCTTATTACAGAGGTTAAGCAAGGTCGCGATGGGTTATCTGTTAGGTTTGCTGATAAGATGAGAGCTCTTGAATTTCTTACAAGGCATTTCGATATGTTGGATGAGAAAACGCGTAAAAAGTTACAAGAAGAAAAGACAAAAGCCGAAATTACAAAAATTAAGTCAGAAACAAAAGGACTTAATATTGCGCAAGCTAGCGGTGTTGATTTAAGCAAGTTAACTACAGAGGAGTTGAGGGCACTTGCTGCAAGAAATAAGCGATGAACAACTAGACGCACTAGCTTATGAAGCGCAACGAGAACTCGCTCGTCAATTTTATCGTGACTACGTAGAATTTGCGCATCACGGCCATTACACACATTACCGACATACAGAATTAATATGTAACGTTTTACAACGTATAGCAGATGGAGAACAGTTATCCGTTCTGATTGAGATGCCACCACGACATGGTAAATCAATGACGGTAACAGAATCGTTCCCGTCTTTTTATTTGGCTAAAAATCCTGATAAACGTGTAATAGCAGCTGCTTATTCTGATGGACTCGCAACTAAATTCGGGCGTTTAAATCGTAACAAATTTAATGAGTTCTCTAATCTGTTTGGGCTAGAGTTATCCGGATCTAATGCAGCTATGAAGGATTGGGGCGTACAAGATAGACGAGGTGGCATGATCGCTACTGGTATTGGTGGTTCCATTACTGGACAGGGTGCTGACCTCATGATTATTGACGACCCAATCAAAAACATGAAAGAAGCAAGCTCTCAAACTATACGAGATAACATTTGGGATGAATGGGAGGCTACACTTTCCACTCGTTTACATGATGGTGCTTCATTAATCGTTATCATGACGCGTTGGCATGAAGATGACCTTATTGGTCGTTTGCTTGCTCGTAGCCCACGTAAATGGATTCGCTTACGTTTACCAGCTATTGCAGAAGATGAAGACGATTTACTAGACCGTGCAATTGGCGAAGCACTCTGCCCAGAGTTAGGCTACAACGCAACGTGGGCAGAGGCAAAAAAAGCAGAGGTTGGTTCGCGTACATGGGCTTCTTTATACCAACAAAGACCGACACCTGCAGGCGGTAACGTATTCAAGTGTGAATGGATACGTTATTACGTCCGTACAAACGAGCAAAAGAATGAGTGGGGTTTAAGTGATGATGTAGCGGTTTTACCTACTAATTATGACAAGCTTGCTCAATCGTGGGATTGTACGTTTAAAGATTCCACAGCAAGCGACTTTGTAGCAGGTGGTGTTTGGGGGCGTAAAGGTGCAAATTTCTTCTTACTCGATTTGCATCATAAACGCATGGGCTTTGTTGACACTGTAAAAGCAATACGATCTATGTCAGATAAATGGCCGCAAGCAAGAAGTAAGTACATTGAGGATAAAGCGAATGGATCAGCTGTTATAGATATGCTGAAAGATGAAATTAGCGGTATCGTTCCAGTTGAGCCAGATGGTGGTAAAGAGGCGCGAGCAAATGCTGTTTCGCCATTATTTGAAGCTGGCAACGTCTATTTGCCACATCCGAATATATGCAGTTGGTCGGAGGATATTGTAGAGGAACTAGTAGCATTCCCGAACGCTGCACACGACGACCTAGTGGATATGACGACACAAGCATTGAATCAACTATATACAAGTAAGTCTAATCCGATTGACCGCTATAAAAATCTATTAGGGAGGTAGGTGAAACGTATGGGCTCATCATTGGAACAAGCAAAAGAAATGCGCGAGGACTTTATGCAAGGCAACGGTAAGGCGAATCAAAAGGACAAGCTCACAAGACAAGTTGCTGGCATTGGTCGTAAATTGTCACACGATGAGATTACCAATTTGTATGGTGATAGTCGCATCGTTCAAAATATCATCGATATTCCAGCGGAGGATATGACTCGGAATTGGTTTACTTTGCGCATGGAAGATGAACAAATAGCGCGCGACATTATGAGTAAACTTGCTGATCTAAACGCAAAAAAAGCATTTAAAGAAATGATTACTTATGAGCGTTTGCGTGGCGATGGTTTTATTTCGTTGGGCGTTACACAAGCAACAAAATTCAATTTAAAAGACGAGTTGAAATTAGATAAGTTGTATTCGTTAGATTATCTGCATGCATTCAGTTCTCAAAAGGTTAATGAGTTCTTAATTAACGAGGATGTATTCGACGTACAATATGGTCAACTAGAGCAACTTCGAATTAATCGTGCATCTGCTCACGGTGTAACAAACATTTCAGAATCAGACGTACACACGTCACGCTTGCTTCATTATCAGACAAGACGGTTTGAAGGAGAGGCGCAAGGTCGTTCTTTATTAGAGCCACTGTACGACATTCTAACGGTTTTTGACACGTCTGTTTGGTCAGTTGGACAAATGCTTCATGATTTCACATTTAAAGTCTACAAGTCGAAGGACATTGAAAATTTATCGACACAGGATAAAAAAGAGTTGTCTATGATTATGGACTTTATGTTCCGTACTGAAGCTCTTGCGATGATTGCGCACGATGAGGATTTAACAAAGCAAAGCACGTCGGTTGGTGGTATCAACTACTTACTTGATTTCGTTTGGGACTTGTTAGCTGGTGCTGCTCGTATGCCGAAAACGGTTATTAAAGGGCAAGAAAGTGGCACGATTGCAGGCGCTCAATACGATGTAATGAACTATTACGCTCGTATAGCTGCTGACCAGGAAAATGATCTAAAGCCGTTAATTGAAAAACTTATCCGTATATTGTTGATGTGTGATAAAGAACTAGGTGGTCGTGTTGACCCTGAATCACTCGAATGGGAAATCAAGTTCAACCCTCTTTGGAACGTTGATGCTAAAACAGATGCTGAAATTCGCAAGCTCGTTGCAGAGACAGACCAAATTTATCTAGTGAATAACATCTTGACTGAGGATGAAATTCGAGAGAAACGTTTTGGTCAATTCGGGTTAGAAGAAACATTGAGATTTAGTGGTGATGAAGCTCATTTAAAAGAGCTTGCTGATGGTGTTTACAAAGGTTGGCGTTCAAAATGAGGAAACGTACACCAAAAACGAAATTTCCTAATACTGCTGTAACGTCATACGAGCGTGCTCTAACGAAGTTAATCGACCAAGTGACCAAAGAGGCACTAAAGCTATTTGATAAGCATATCGCTAAAGAATTGCATGCTGACAGCGAGAATTATCGCATCGACGGTCTATATGATGAATTAAAGAGAATGTTTAAAGATCTAAAAAATCGAGTTACCGGTATTTTTAGTGAAAAACGAGTAGAGCGAGCTGCAGGTGATTTCGTAGAGGCGGTTAATCGCACTAACAGACACAATTTCGTGCAACAAGCACGTGTGCAAGGTATTGAATTAGTAGCTAGTGAACCGTGGCTCAAAGGCTTTGTAAATGGGCATGTATCGAATAATGTCAGCTACATTAAAAATCTTGAAGATGAAGTGTATGAACGCATTGAAAACATAGTTCGTGAACATATCGAGAAAGGTTCGTCATCGAAAGTTATTCGTGATGCCATCATAGAGCAAACAAACATTAGTAAGAGTCGTGCTCAATTTCTTGCAGTTGACCAAGCTGGCAGTATTTTAGGGCAGATGACTGCAGAACGCCATCAACGATTAGGTATTAATAAGTTCACTTGGGATACTTCTGGTGATGAGCGTGTACGTGACGAGCATAGGGAGCTTGATGGGAAAGAATTTTATTATGATGACCCACCGATAGTGAATGGACGTCAGGTACTACCAGGAGAAGATTATCGTTGTCGGTGTGTTGCCATGCCAGTGTTTGACGATGATTAACATACTTTGTTGTATTAAGAAAAATTAAGTTAAAAAAGATTTTTTCGTTTTGTAATTTTACCTTCTACTTTTAGATGAAACGCATGATAGTATGAGGCTAATGAAAATTCAATTACTAATTTAGGAGGTTATTTAATATATAGACTTCTTTACAGGAGCTGGAGTGGGTAAATTTTTTCCTAGTGTTACATTGTTTTTCTTTAGTAAGATACAGATATTAAATATTTGAAGGATAAAAAAAGCCGGCGACAATTTGTCGCCAGCCTGATAATTAAGAGATGGTGATTTCTAGAATACTTTCATCTAAATTAAGTTCAACTATAATAAAAGCTTTGATAGCATCTAACAATTCCTGCTCTATACTTACTTTAAAAGTTATTGGGATAGAATCTAATAAATTTTGAACTACGCCTGGATAGCTTGGTTTAATATTAATCGTTCTAACTTCTTCATATTCAGTCCAAAAACTTAAAGAACACGGGAATGTTATATCTATCAAATGATTGTTATGTTGAATTTCAGCACTAACTGTTACTAAATAATCGTTTATATTTAAGTCAGTATTTGATTCAATTCCTAAAACTTCAAAATCATACTCTAAAGATTCTTGGATAAATAGATCATTCGGTCGGACTTTAAGATAATTGCAAAGCGTGTCGAAAGTATCGAATTGAATTCCTTTACTTTGGTTTTGGGCTAAAGCGGTTAAGGTAGTCCTAGAAATTCCAGTTCTTTTTGAAAGCTCACTAATTTTGATGTTACGTTCAGCAAGTAATACGGCTAGATTACATTTAATCATTTTTATCACCTCATATAGACTATTGTAGTGTAGTCTGAACAAATTTTAAAGTTTTTTAGTATTTTATAGTTGACAGTTAAAGAATGGTAGTTTATATTAAATTTATCATTTTGTTCAGCTTATTGGACAAAATGTTTGAATTTATATAAAAAAGGAGGGTGTATTGTGCGGAATAATTTACGGATTATTTTAGCGAAAAGGAAGTTGAATATTTCTCAAGTGGCTGAGTTAACAGGTTTATCTAGAAATACAATCAGCTCCTTGTATCATGAAACAGCAAAAGGTGTTCAATTTCAAACGCTAGAAGCTTTATGTTTTTTTCTAGAATGCAAAGTTGGTGATTTATTCGAAATTGAAAAGGAGGCAGTTTAATGAATCTAGCATTAGCAACACAACAACAATTTAATTCGGTTATGTGCGATTTTTGGCAGAATGAAAATGGCGATGTGTTTATGACAATTGACCAACTAGCCCAAGCCTTAGAATACGCAGACAAAAACGGTGTAGAACAAATTGTTTCTCGTAATGAATATTTAAAAGATAGTGAGTTTTCAACTACCCACAAACTGTCAGTGGTTGAAGGTAAACGGCAAGTAAAGAGGGAAAGACGTATCTTTTCGGAAGATGGTATATACGAAGTAACAATGTTATCATCTCAACCTAAAGCAAAAGTATTCCGAGCATTTGTCCGCAAAACTCTAAAAGCGCTGCGTAAAGGAGAGACTATTCTTGTTCAACCACAAACATTAGATGCAGAACTAGAGATCAAAAAAATGCGTGCAGAAGCAATGCTTAATAATAGTCGTACACGTCAAGCTAAGTTAATTTTGGACATGCAAAAAAATAAAACACTTTCACCTGTAGCGGTTGAATTACTAAACATAAATGCTTTAGAAGTATTAACAGAGAAAGCAATCGAGCATCGTCCTGAGGTAGAGAAGACATATACTGCAACGGATATTGGTGAGGAGTTAGGTATCTCTGCACAAAAGGTTGGCTCTATTGCAAATAAACACAACCTTAAAACATCAGAATATGGTTATTTCGCATTAGACAAGGCTAAGTATAGCAGTAAACAAGTTGAGTCATTCCGTTATTTCGAAAAAGGAAAAAAGAAAATCGAGGAAATATTAAATGGAGCAGCAAGTTAAATTAAAACATAAAAAAATCATGTCTTAAGTTGCAGCTTAAAACATGACAGAAAACTGAGTGACATCCACTCGAAACTTAATATAACGTTTTAATAATAACATATTAATAATAACATGTTAACCTAAAAAGGTTAATTATAAACGTGGATGTCCTCTGAATTTTAAGGAGGATAAAAAATGAATCCAAAAGATATAGCATTATTAGAATTATTAACAAAATTTTCACATGCAATCGAAGTAACTCCACCAACTACGAAAGACATTGGACACTGGTGGCGTAATACGTTAGAAGAAATTAGCGATCATTGGCTATTGGATATAAAAGAATACGGACTATTTTCGAAAGAGAGAAGTCCTTTAACAAAAACAATGCATATCATGCTTTTGAATCAAATCGAAAAAAGAAAATTAGTATTAGTAAACACTCTCGCATGAGAGTGTTTTTCATTTTCACCATACAAATACCTAAATAACAATAATGATAAAACTTTTTTATATTAAAAATTATATATAATATATGGAAACATCTACAAATTGTGTATATTAGTATTAGGAGGCGATAAAATGAAAAAAATATTAGTACTATTATTTGCTGCCGTACTTTTAGTAGCTTGTGGGGATTCTGCCGAATCAAAAGTATCAATGGAATCTATAGTAGAAGCTTTTGAAAAAGAAGGAATAACAATTGATACATCAGAAAAGCCAATGTTCCAAATGCTTAATGCGAAAGATGGCGTGATGTTTTACAACGAGAGTAATGTTGTTAAAATCTACGAATTTGAATCAGTAGATGCATTAGAAGATGCAAAAAAAGAAAATGAGTTGTTGAAAGATTGGCCCTCTAATGGCGCATTCTTAATTGAAACAAGCGATGAAATAGCATTAGAGGTATTCAAAAAAGTTAAATAAACTCGAACACCCTTTTATCTGAGGGTGTTTTTTATTTTGAGAGGGGGTGAAAACTTGAAACTACAACGCTATGACACATCTTATATCAAAGACTACAGCGAAACACCAGAAGGGTATTTAACGGTTAATGTGCCGATTACCCGACCTGGTGTCTTTCCGTATCAACGACAAGATGGAACTGTTCAAATGGAGGCTAAACTTCCGGAAGAAATTTTCAGTGATCGTACATTACGTTCGGCTCGTTCTAAACCAATTACAGATGAGCATCCGAATGAGCCGGTAACGCTTGATAACTATCAATCGTATGCGAAGGGTATGAGTCATACCGATTCACGCGTTGAGGATTTAAAGCTCTATGTATCGCTTACCATAACAGATAAAGAGCTCATTCAGAAAATTTACGATGGAAAGAACGAAATCAGTATTGGTTTCATGTCGGATGTAGTTGCTGAAACTGGCACATACGATGGGCAAAATTACGAGTATGTGCAACGTAATATTGAAATTAATCATATTGCCATTGTTGAAAGAGGGCGCGCAGGTCCTGAAGTTGCTATTCGTGCAGATTCAGACGCATGGCAAGTAAATGATGATATAAATAAAGGAGGGCATACAATGCCAATATATAAAATTGACGGAAAAGATTATGAAGTAGATTCAGTTGTGAAAGCTCACATCGAGAAGTTACAAGCTCAGGTAGTTGCTGCAGATGCAAAAACAGCACAGGTTGATGCTTTACAAGGTCGCTACGATGCACTTGAAGCAAAATTACAAAAGACCGAAAAAGATCTCGAAGATGAAAAGGCAAAGCAAGTATCAGCCGATGAATTAGATAAACACGTTGAGGCACGTGTACAGTTAATTGACGCTTCTAAACAACTGTTAGGTGATTCGTTCGACTTTGCAGGTAAAACAGATCGTGAAGTGAAGGAAGCTGTAATTGCTACAACTAAACAGGACTTTAAAGGCGATGGTAAATCAGACGATTATATCAACGCCTTTTTTGATGCAACAGTAGAGCAAGTGCAAGCAACTGGTTTTTCTAGCACGGGTCATAACGCTGCGTTTACTGGTGATGCAGCTGGAGACACAGCATTACAAGAAATGAAAAATAAACGCTTAAACATGCGTTCATAAGGAGGACAATCATATGCCTATCACAAATTATCCAGATTACATGAGCCCTGCAGGTAAAGCCGGGCAATTATCAAGTTATCAAGATTACACGGCTGACACATACGCAGTAGAAGCAACGGTGCCTTTCGGTGCGGCCGTTCAGTTAAATGCAACGGGTACTGCAATTAAACCTATTGCAACTAGTGGTACTGTTATCGGTATCGCATTAGCGCAGAATGTTCACGATTACGTAGAGAAAAAAGACGACCAAAACTACCCAGTAGGGGAGCCTGCTGCCATTGTAAAACGTGGTCGTATTTTTGTTGTTGCAGGTGGCGATGTCATTAATGGCCAAGCTGTTAAAGTGGACCCATCAACGCAGAAATTTGTTGCTTCAGGTGCATCGGTAATCGATGTAAAAAATGCGGTGTTTAAATCTAATGCTGCTGCTAATCAATTAGTTGAAATCGAAATTAATTTACCTTAGTAAAGGGAGGAAACTTATATGCCAACACAATACCGAGGGGACGCATTAATCCGTCCACAAGACTTAAATGCTATCGATAAACGAATTTATGAGCCACATGCTTCTGAATTGAAAGCGCGCTCTATTTTCTCGTTGAAAACAGATATTCCAGCAGGAGCAAAAACGTACAGTTATGATGTTATGACACGTTCAGGTGCTGCTAAAATCTTAGCTCCTGGTGCAACGGATGTTCCTTTAGTGGATGCGGATTTAACAGAAGAAACGGTGAAAATTTATTCCATCGCTGCCGCTTTTAATATTTCTGTACAAGAAGTACGTGAGGCACAAATGGCAGGTCGTCCCATCGATGTGACGAAAGCTGATACAGTGCGTAAAGCGATTGCTGAAAAGGAGAATCAGATTGCCCTTTCAGGTGATAAAGAGCACGGAATTAAAGGCTTAACAGATGCAGTAGGCATTCAAGTGTATGCTACTCCGAATAACGAAGCTGGTTCTTCTACAAAGTGGAAGGACAAAACGGGTAAAGAAATCGTCGCTGACATCCGTAAAGCTAAAAATATGATCAATAAATTAAATGGTCATGAAGCTGATACGCTGTTATTAACACCAGATTCATACGAGGAGCTAGAAAAAACATTTAATGAATTCACGCAGCAGTCTGTACTGGAGTATATTAAATCTCAAAATTGGTTCAAACGTATTGAAACTGTAAATGATCTTGCTAAAAAAGGGTTGGCAGCTTCTGAATGCTTCGTTGTCCTCGATTCTTCGCCATCTGTAGTGGAACTTGGTATTCCGATGGACGTTACGCGACATCCGCAAGAATATGCATTCCCGAATACGAAAGTGCCTTTCGAGGAACGTACTACTGGATTAATCATTCGTTATCCAATGGCTATTTGCCGTGCGGACGGAATTTAAGGAGGAATATTATATGTTAGTGCAAAATAAAGGGAATCACTCGTATACAGCAAACGGTTTGACACTTGTACCAGGTACAAATGATGTGGAGGAGAAGGAATTCGAGCAATTCCTTTCCCACCCATTAATGCAGCATTTAGATGAAAAAGGTGAATTTGTTTACGAAAAAACGAAAAAGAAGCCAAATGCTGAAGAAACAATTGCTATGATTAATGATGCATTTGATGTTGATATGCTCGAAAATTTAAAAGCGGAAGAATCACGCAAAACAGTTCTCGATGCTATCGACAAACGTATTGATGAGCTAAAAGCTCAATAATAAGGAGTGAGCGTTATGCTTACAACAATTGAACGAGTTCGCATGTTAAGTGATGACTTTACAAGTATCACTGATGAGCGATTAACAATGTACATTGAGGATGCTTCTTTGGAAGTGTCCTCTTCTAATGTTCCTGAAAACTATCACGAAAAATTAACGCGCTATTTAGCTGCTCATTTAACAACATTAAGTATCTCAGAAGACCAAGCTGTTATCCGTGAAAAAGTAGACGTTATTGAGCGTCAATATAGCGACCCTAGCAAAAATTTAGGTATTAATGCTACTAAGTTCGGTCAAGAGTATACACGCTTGCTAGAAGAAGCGAAGAGCCCTAAAAAGGGCATTAATTTGTGGGTGATATGATGGCTAGGATTCGAATTAGAGTTAGAGATAACAATAATATTCCAAAACTCACAAGACTTTTAAAAGATTTAAAGAAATATCGTTTAGAAGTCGGTGTGTTTGGAGACGGCAAAGATCCTGATTATGCAATGATTGCATCGGTACACGAATTTGGAATGGTTATCAATACCAAAAAAGCGACAATTAACATTCCGGAGCGGTCCTTTATACGTTCTACCTTTGATGAAAAAGAAAATGAATGGTATGAATTTTTCAAACGACAAATTAAGAAAGCGATTATCTCTGACTCCGACGCCGAATCAGTTTTGGGATTGTTGGGGGAAAGAATGGTTAAAGATATACGAGCTAAAATCAGGGATTTAAAGGACCCACCAAATGCGCCGTCAACTATTGCTGCTAAAAAATCAAGTAACCCATTAATAGCAACTACCGGACTCCGACAACGAATAACCTACAGGGTGGTGAGTGTGTAATGCCTAAGAAAATGCTTTTTGCTGATGTAATTTCACAGAATGGGGTTCCTTTTATCGCTCTCGTAGCAACTAAAGGGAGCTATATAAAAGGTAAATGGGTACAACCACCTCAAAGAGAAGTTGAAATGATAGGCATTATTTTGCCTATTGTTGCTGGTTCTAAAAGTATCGGTGAAGAGTTACGATTTGTCGAAAGTGGTGTATACACACTGAAAGAAAAAAAGCTACTTACAACCGAACATATCGATATTGGAACTAAGGCGAAATATAAGGGCGAGATTTACACTATACAAGCTTTCAAGGACTTCACTGATTATACGGATGTAAATGTTTATCTGATGCGATGGGAAGGAGTGACCAAAGATGCTTAAATACGACGATATTTGGAATCCGTTACAAGAAAAATTATCGAATCATTTAGGTATCGAGGTTATTCAAGCTGAAGGTATGGGTGATAAACCTGAATATCCGTTCGTAACAATTAAAAAAATATCAGGACCTATTAAATTAGGTACTACCAGAAGCAGTATTGATAACGTGGGTGTTAAAACCATCACACAAGATATCGAATTAGTTTACTCAATTACTGTAAATGCACAAGTTATTGAGGAAGCAGAGGACACAGCATTAAAAGCCCAACTATATTTTGAAGGACGAGGCTATGAGGGATTGATGGTATCAGGTATCACAATCGTTGATGTCATGCCTCCAGAAAATCGTGATGTTTTTTTAACCGTTGATTATGAAAGACGTATCGGTTTCGATGTGAAAATACGTACAACGTGGTCTGAATCTTACGGAGTTGACACAATAGATCAAGTAATTTTAGGAGGGGAAAATTAGATGGCATTCGAAGATGTACAAGTAGTCATTGACGTAAATAAACCCGGTTCTTTAACTGGGCTTGGTACACCATTAATTTTAGTGTCTCATACGGAAGCAGGCACCTATACAGAATTCACTGATGCAGCTAGTGTGAAATTAGCATACGGCGATAACCACAGCGCATATAAAATTGCCCTAGTTTTAGAAAATCAAGGGCAATATCGTCCATCGAAAATTGCTGTAGCGACATACAGTGTCGAAAAAACATCAGACGTAGTATTACGTGATGTATTTGATAATGATTGGTATTTTGTCATTCTTGATGCTGGTGAAATTGCTGAAAAGAAAAAAATATCCGAAATAGTAGAAGGTAAAGATTTTAAAATGGCTGCTCATTTGGTGACTAGCACTGTTGAGGCCGAAGCTTTGAAAGAACTAGCATATGAAAGGACTATTCTGTTCGGAATAACACCTGAACTCAGCGAGGAATACGCGAATGCAGCACTTATTGGAGCGTGTGGTAGTCGTACAGTTGGTGAAATCACATGGAAATTTAAAAGCCTTGTTGGTGTAACACCTATGAATAATACTACGCAAGCATTAGCTTATACAAATGCCAATGCTAATATTTATATTAACACTTCCGGCAAACCGAAAACTCGCGAAGGTGTAGTAGCTTCTGGTGAGTTTATCGATGTGATACACGGTATCGACTTTATTAAGGTAAATGCAAAAAATGCAATAGATGCAGTGTTAAATAATTCAGCAAAAATTGCTTTTGAGGACTCTGATATCGCTTTGTTAACTACAGCATTAACGGATACATTGGAGCTTGCAGGTCGTCAAGGAATTATCGCTCGTTCTGATAATGGGCAATTCTTATATACAGTCAATGCATTATCTAGAAGTGAGGTAACAGCTGCAGAACGTGCTAGTCGAGTTTATAGAGGGCTTAGTTTTGATTTCGAATTAGCAGGAGCAATACACAAAGTAGCCCCAATTAAAGGTGTAGTTAATTACTAAGGAGGTATAGAGTATGTCAGGACATATCGCAACTTACGATGCCCGTAAAGTAACAACGGTAATCGGTGGTGTTATTTTAACCGGTTTTCCAGATGGTTCATTCGTTAAATGTTCTAAAGACAACGATAACTTTGAAGCATCAAGTGGTGCTCAAGGTGACGTTGCTATCGCTATCAATGGCGATTCGTTAGGTACTATCGAGGTCACTTTGTCTCAAACATCGCCGTCGGTATCGTATTTAGATAAATTAGCGAATAATCGTGAGATGGTATCAGCGTGGGTAAATAGTGTTAACGAGGTCAAAGAAGTAAAAGGCGGATCCCGTGCGATGGTTACAAAGCCAGCTGATGCGGAATTTGGTAAATCGATTTCTAATCGAGTATACACAATCAAAGTATTTGATTATCAAACAAAATAACAGAAAGGAGTGAGTGGGCTACTGCTCACTCTTTTATTTTATGAAAAAAAATCATGTAACTAATCATTTAAAACATAAGCAGGAGGTACGGAGACGTATGTCAATTAAAGGTAAACAAGAAAAAAAAGAATTCGGTGGGGACACTTTCTTATTCCAACATCCAGGTATTGAAAAAGCAGTACAAATTCAAGACAATTCACGTGATGAAAACGGAAATCGTGTAGCAGAGGACTTTTACAAAGAGTTATTTGAACATGTAATTTTCGTAGTAGAAGATGATATTCCGCAAAAAGTTAACATGGCGCACTTTGAAAAGTACGATTCGATGAAAGTGTTTACGGATGTTTTAAAACACGCAACGAAATTTATTTTTCGCTAAGGAATCCGATTATATTTATCGCAGGAATGTTGAAAAGAACTGGGGATTTTGGCGACCGATTGTCGAAAAGGTCGCCTCGTATACAGAAGTTTGTAAAATGACACAACATGAGCTTGCTCAATTAAATAAGGCCATTGATATTCAAATTGATAAAATCAATCAGTCGAAGGGGGCGAATTCATGAGTTTACGAGACTTATTCGTAGAAGTCGGTATGGAAATTGACGACGACCCTTTAAAAGAACTGGATGCAATGATGGATAATGTTAAAGAAGCTTTTGAGGATTTAGATGGTATTGATCCATTCAAAAAAATTGAAAAAGAGACAAAATCTCTTTCTGGGGATTTTGATGATTTAAACAAAGATATTAAAAAAGCTGATAAAGCAGTTGAAGATTTAGATGATAATAGCCTCAATGATCTTGAAAAAGAAACCAAAAAAGCAGGCGGTGCCATGAATTGGTTAAAGAGCACGGTTGTGGCTGTTGGTGTTGCTATTGGCGGTTATATCGCTGTAGATACAATTAAAGATTTTGCTGTTGGTGCAATTGAGGCAGCAGCAAGCGCACAAGCCCTAGATTCGCAATTCGAGCAAGTTTTTAAGGGTGTAGAATCTGATGCAAGTGGGGCTCTTAGTTCGATTGCTAAAGAAACATCAATTGCTGAGGGTCGCTTAAAAGGTAGTTTTGTAAAGATAGCAGCTTTCGCTATGACTACCGGTTTAGATACCAAAGAGGCTTTATCAATTTCAGAACGAGCTACTATGGCGGCTGCGGATAGTGCAGCATTCTACGATCGTTCTATAGAAGATGTAACAGAAAACCTTCAATCTTTTTTAAAAGGTAGCTACGAAAATGATGCTGCTCTAGGTATATCGGCTACAGAATTCACAAGAAATGCGGCTGCTGTGGATTTATTCGGTAAAGAATTCAAAAAGTTAAGTGAAGCTCAAAAGCAAGAAACATTACTTAAAATGGTCGAAGATGGTAACAAAACATCAAAGGCTTTAGGTCAAGCAGCTCGTGAAGCTGATGGTTTCGAGAACATAATAGGTAATTTAAAGCAGGCTTGGGTGGATTTCCAAGCGGCGTCAGGGAAAGAATTTTTACCTCACGTAACTACAGGTATTAAGTGGCTTACTGAAAAAATTGTAGCGTTTGACCCTACACCAATGATTGATGGTGCTTTTGCTATAGCAGATGGCTTTGTCACTGGATATGATGCGATAATGAACTTCATTGATACGTTTGACTGGCTAATAGCTGGAATTTTAGGTGGAGTTACTGCTTATTACGCAATTACTGGAGCTATGGCCATTTATAATGCAGCAGTCTTATTTGCGATAGGAACAGGTCCGATTTACACTGCCGTTACTGGAGCAATGACATTTGCAACAACAGCATTTGGTGCGGCGGTAGCGTTCTTAACATCACCAATTGGTATAGCTGTAGCGGCAATTGCAGGTATTATAGCAATCGGTGTTTTACTCTATAAAAATTGGGACGTTGTTGTTGCTAAAACAAAAGATGTTTTAGGAGCAATAGGGGGACTTCCTAGTATAATCACTATAGCATTAGGGCCGCTTGGTTTCTTGATAAATGCAGCTATTGATTTAGCAAAGAATTGGGATTCAACGAAATCTATTTGGGAAAACGTATGGGGAGCTATCCAACGTTCAGCGGCGACTAGTGTGAATGCAGTAATTGGAACAATTAATGGCTTGATAAAAACTTTAAATAAAATTCCAGGTGTATCTATACCACTTGTTGCAAAAGTTGATTGGGGAAGTTTCGAAAAAGGTGGAACAGCTCAACCAACAGCGCCAAAAACCCCCGGTATGGGACCACAACGAATGGCTCTCGATACAGGTCTCGGTCGTGTCCCTTATGATGATATGCCAGCCCTACTACACAAAGATGAGGCAGTAATACAAGCGGATGAAGCAGATGCATTGCGTAGCGCAGGGATTTTAAAAGGTGACGGACGTTATCCAGAAATTGATTTATCTAGCGGTGGTCAAAATGGTGGCGGAGGCGGATCTGTAAAAGTCCTTGATGGTGGCGGTGGAAACAACACTTCAATACATGCCCCAGTGGTTATTCAGGTGCAAGGTGGCAATACAAACGAAGAAACTGCTCAAAATCTCAAAGATGCGTTAGACGAATACTTTGCTGATTTAGACATTATATTGGGGGGATAGTATGACTACATTAGATTTCATCGGTAAATCATTTATCAATGGATATGCTGTTTTAGTTCAAAATGAAAATGTAGATTTAGATGTTGATATCCCCTCTCACAAAGTCGAAAAGGGCATTAATGTTACTGATCATGTAGAACGACAACCCAAAGTAGTGAAGCTAACCGGAAAGCTAATAAGACCAACACCGTCACATCTAGAAGCAGTGGTAAACGAATTTTATAAGTGGGAAAAGACTGGCAAATTAAACACCTATGAGGGCAGACGTATATACAAGAATATGTTAATGCATGGTTTGCAATTGAAAGCATCTGTTGATATGATGAACGGCTACGATTTTAGTTGCACATTAACTGAATTAGATATTGCAAACCCCTCTTATGTGGCACCTACAGTCTCGCCACAAGTGAAAGGAGTAACATCTAGCGGACAAAAGCAAAATGCTAATAAAAAAACGAGCGAAGTGTACCACACAGTAAAAAAAGGTGATACCTATTGGGGATTGTCGAAGAAATATGGATCATCCATTGCTCAATTGCAGAAGTGGAATAAATACGAGCCAACAAAAATACCAATCGGCGTAAAGTTAAGGGTGGTGTAATGCATGAATAAAGAGTACATCGAAATAGAGAAGGACCTTATTCCTTATCGATTCGAGACGGAACTGGGTGCTGAATTATTTGAGTTTGAAGTGCATTACAATGCCCATGGCGATTATTTCACAGTCGATTTATTTAAAGATGGAGAAGTATTAGTACATGGTGAAAAAATCGTATATGGACAGTCATTATTTAGCGAAATATATGACGAACGATTCCCGGCACCAGAGATTATCCCAATTGACGAATCAGGAAAAGAAACGCGTGTTGGATGGGATAACTTAAACAAAACAGTCTTTTTGGTGGTGGATAACGATGGTTAAACTCTTTGGTCGTGTCTTAGAAATTGTCAGTGGAAACGTTAAAATTACAAATGAAAATTTAGATATCGAATTTGAAGTACCATTCGATGATGATCTTACCCCTAATCTTTCTGAGGTTAGGGTTTTTAATTTATCTCAAAATACAATCAACAACCTAAAAGTAGGGCAGCAACTGACGCTTAACGGTGGTTACAAAGGTGATAAAGGTGTTTTATTAAAAGGTCGTATCACAAATGTGAAAACGCCTAAAATCGGTACGGATAGACTTACTGTTATCAAAGTACTGGACTCGGTACCCTATAATGCTAAAAAGAAGCTTACAAAAACATGGAAAAACGGAATTAAAGCAAATGCACTACTAAATGACTTAGCAAAAGCTGCAGGCTTAAAAATCGCTGTTATTAAACTATCCAAAAATGTTACGTATGAAAAAGGTTATAGCATTGATGGTAATGTCATTGAAGAGATTCAAAATATCGCAAAAGATTGCGGTGTATCTGCTTATATTTCAAGAGGTAATATTTATATTCGCTCTTTAAAAGAGGGTGATAACCATAACTTCATACTAAATAAAACAACAGGCCTTGTCGGCTCTCCTGAGTATTTCGAGGAAGAGATGGATGGCATGGATGGCAAAGTATCTGTTCGTGGTTATAAAATTAAATCTTTGCTACAACATCGAATGAACACAGCGAGCATCATCAACCTTGAAGCAGTTGGAATTAAAGCTAAGTTACGAGTTCGTAAAGGGAAACACCACGGAAAAGTATATGGCAGTGACTTTTTCACTGAAGTGGAGGCGATTTTATGAGTGGCGCTCGATTTTTTAAAGAAATGGAAAATAAAATTTTAAGCAGCATCAACACTTCTATGCCAGCTCGTGTATTGAGTTATAACGAAGGTGCTCGGACTGCTAAAATAAAGCCTCTAATTAAAGTACAGATTAGTGAAGGTGTATACCAAGAACGAGAGGTATTAGAAAATGTCCCAGTCCTTAAACATCGATTCAAAGTAAACGGTGGTGCTCCACAAGAGTATATTCCGTATCTGCAGAGCGGAGATATTGTACAAGTTGTTTTTTCCCAGTCGTCTATAGATCAAGCTCAAAAAGGTCAATTGACTAATCCTAGCGGTCGTCGTTTTAGTGTAGTAGATGCTGTTATCGTGGGGGTATTCCAATGATTAATCTAGCGTTAAAGGACCGTGATTTACTATTTGAAAACGGAGATTTCTCCTTAATCGAAAATGAGAAAGACGTTGCTCAATGTATCGAAATTGACCTAGGCTCTAACATAGGTGATTGGTTTTTAAATCTTTTAAGTGGTACTGATCATGATTTATTGCTTGGGAAAACAACAGATGCTCAAGCAAGAGCCGAAATATTTCGAGTGTTAGGAAATGAGGAACGTATTGCTACTATCAATAGTGTAGATGTTATATCTCATACTAAAAATCGTGAACGAGAAATTCTTTTCGATGTAACGCTCGGTGATGGTACTAATTTACGTGAGGGGGTGCAGCTGGATGTTGGACCGTAACGGTTTTAAGCGCAAAACATACGATGATTTACTCAATGATATGACTTCTAAAGCGCAAGAATTGTTTGGTGCAAATGCTAATGTTAGCGAACGTGGTGTGCTAGGGCGCTTATTGCGAATTATGGCATGGTTTCTATCGTTAGCGTGGCAAGCAATTGAAGCTGTTTTTCACAGCGGTTTTAGGAACTCCGCTGAAGGTACTAATCTAGATAAATTACTACCATATGCAGGTATTACAAGAAATCTAGCTCAATACGCTACTGGCGAAGTGAAATTGACCGGCACTCCTGAATATACGGAGCCTGCCGGTTTTATTGTGGGCACAGCGAACAATATTAACTTCGAAACAATTGAGGATGTCACCCTCGATATTAACGGTGATGGCTATGCGAAGGTTGTCTGTACTGAGATAGGCACAATCGGGAACGTAGGTGTTGGACTTATCAATGTCATAGTAAATCCAAACGCTGACATAACTGCAGTTACTAACTTATCAAAAACATCAGGTGGCCGTGAAAAAGAAACGGATCAAGAAGCTCGTGAGCGCGCAGATATCACCGTAGAGGGATTAGGTAGCGGTACTCCAGCAGCTGTAAGGGCTGAATTGCTAAAGATTAGTGATGTACGAGCAGCCTTTGTTGTAGAGAACGACACGCTAGTAACAGATATCTACGGCACCCCGGGGAAGGCTCTCCAAAGCTTTGTTTTAGGTGGAGATGATAACGAAATTGCCCAAGCTATTATACGTAAAAAAGCAGGTGGTATTAGAGCATACGGAACCACTGTAATTAACGCTACAGATATTGGTGGATATACACATCCAATAGGATTTACGAGAGCGTCAGTAGTACGTATATACGCTAAAATCACACTATCTACGGATGCAACATTTACTGCAAACGGCGAATCTGATGTAAAAAATGCTCTTATAAACTACATCGGTGGTACTCGTACAGATGGAAGTGTAGTAGCCGGTTTAACAATGGGTGAAAAAGTCGTTTTCGCAAAGGGATTAGCCCACATTATGGGTGTGGATGGTGTAACGGATGCTAATTTAACATTGAGTACAGACGGTCTCTTGTACGATGAAAATAACATCGACATATCCATCTATGAAGTAGCTCAATTAAACGCTGCTGACATAGAGGTGACGATTAATGTTTGATCTAAAAAACATTATCAGTAAGTTTGGTCATTATTTTAAATGGACCGGTTACCTCGCTAAGCTCATGCGAATATTTAGCGAGCAATTAACCGAATTAAAGCAAACTATCGACACGGTAGAGGATTGGCGAGATATTGATAAAGCAGAAGGTCGTACACTTGATCATATAGGGGAAAACGTAAAACAACCACGAGGGAAAGCTACTGACCCAGTGTATCGCATCCTTTTAAAGTCAAAAATTGCACGTAATTTATCTGATGGCACCATTGATACGATTATCCAAGTATTATCTACTGCATTATCAGTGCCACCAAGTGAAATTAGACTGCAAGAAAAGTGGTTTGATGAACACGAACCAGAGCCTGCAGCTATAAAAGTAATTGAATTACCGCTTGCAAAACTGAACGAGGCTGGTCTAGATCCATCAAATTTTGTGCGTATCGTAAAACGTACTGTGGCTGGTGGCGTATCGGTTGGTACAGTAGAGCTTACCGGTACATTTGAATTTGGGGATATATCTAATTCAATAGATACTACAAAAGGGTTAGGAGATATTAATGACGATGCGCTCGGTGGTTATCTTGGAGCAGTATACACGCCATCAGGAGATATCGAATTACCAATCTAACTAAAGGAGGAATAAGAAATGTCTGTACAAATACCAATTTGGAGAGCGCCAGGCGTGGAGCCTCCAGAGGAATTAAAAATAAATGGTTGGCAGCCTGGTATGAAACCGAGCGCACAACATATCAACTGGCTATTCCACGAATTAAGTAAAGAAGCACAGAAAGCTGGTGTAACGGTCGAAGATTTACTTTCAAGTACATCAGCAGTGAATGCCTTAAGTGCTAATCAGGGGCGAATTCTGAATAATAAATTGACAACAATAGAAGAGTCAGTTACTCAACATTTGGCGGAAATGGCTATACACAATCAATTTATGGATGGCGCTGTAAAAAAACAAATTAGTTTCGGTGTGAATAATGAGTTAGGATGTTTAACGATTAATATTAGTGAGGTGATTTAGTAATGACGCAAATTAATTTACCGACATATGAGCAGTCGGAGGATTTAAAGCAACAGCAATCTTTAATTAAGCAAGATACAACAAATATTTTAAGTCAATTTCCTATTAGTGCGGGTACTGATTGGGGGCAATATCGCCATCTGTCGAGAGCTTACACAGGCAAAAACATACCCACTCTTACGAAAGTTTTCGCAATAAATAGCCCTGGATTTATAGATTATATGAACATAAAAACGACGGCATTAGGGTCAACAAGTACAGCAATTATACGTGTTAAAATTGACGGTGTAACGATAGTTGACATAACCCTAACAGCGCAAAATGCATCTGTGGGACCTATATATACGTCGTCGTTTAAATACACTAAACAACTAGGCGCCATTTTAACCAAATATCCAGAATTCCCTTTTGTAAATACTGAAAACAATAAGAATATGAGCCAAGAAATCGTAGGTGCAACATCTATATTTTTCAATAAATTAGAAATAGAAATACAATGTCCGAATACAGCCGATAATTCGTGTTTGATTGATATTAGCGGAGGTGTTGAATATGCCTGAAATTTACGTAGATGAAGCATTAATAGAAGTAATTCAACCTACCGAACAGCGACCGTCAATCGAAGAGCAAATTTTGTCAGAATTACAGTGGCAAACACAATTACTCGAAATACAAGGAGGTGAATCGAAATGACACCTTACTTACTGATGAAAAAAATTATTCCCGCTAAAATCCATCAGGAGCAAGAAGCGACAAAACGCATTGATACGTTTTATGCTTTTGGAAAACTCAACGACGAAGAATATACGGAATTAACATTACTAATCACAGAAACATACACAAACGCAGCATAAGCTAGCGTTATTTTTATTGTATAAATTTCAAAATTTAACTTAACTTTAACCTTCTGATGTTAAATTCATGAAAGGGAAATAAGTTTTGAAGGTTTATCGCTGACGGCACGCCGTATGCGATGAAAGTCGCCTGTGCGGTGTAGGCTCGTTATAAAACAGAGAGATAAAGATGGATAAGACGAGAATAGCAATGCTATATATTTAGAAATAGGTAAAAGTATCAATAGTGGAATTGTCGCATATGGAAGTCCTGTTGAATTCAGTTTCACGGACGATCCACAGTGGAGAACAGCTATTACAAACGTTATAGTTTCATCACCCACTAATGATTTTGTTCCCCGGGATTGGATTTCTACAGCTCAAATCAATTATGAGAACATTAAGCTTGCTCCTTACTTAGTAGTTCACGGTCCCAAAGGTTTATTAACATTTACAATAAAAGCAACAGGATACGCGGACACAAGTGTGACAGTAACAGTGCAGTGAAAAGAATAACTTTAAAGAGAGCGACCATTTGGGCGTTCTTTTCTTTTGCACAATCGTTTGATTTTGTTGAGTAAGTGTCGCATATGCTAGAGCTATTATTTTAGTATGCATTCCCTTCCTTTTGTTAAAAATAAAATTGAAAGGAAGTGGTTCTATGAATTGGGAATACAAAGTAATTAATGTAAGTTCTGGGTTTTGGTCTGATCTTGAAAGTGGGGTGGAATCTAAACTAAATAAATACGGATTAGAAGGATGGGAACTGGTATCAGCAATACCTATACTTTTTAAAAAGAATGAATATTATGATGGAATTAAAAATGAAGTAGAAAGTATGAATTTGATATTAAAAAGACCGATAAGGTAATTTAGTTTTCTTTAAAAAGGGTTTATTTATTTCATAATGTTTAAGCAATGCACTGTGCCGAGCAGTGCTATTTTTTATGGGCAGAAAAGGAGCGAGGGCATGGAAAACAAAGTAGCATTTATCAGT
>NZ_JBAFWZ010000015.1:0-80076 GCF_036662795.1 Lysinibacillus sp. 54212 | reverse complement strand
ATACCTGTGAATAGCACACTCTTTTTCAAGTGTCCTATCCACAGGTACCATTTTAATCCGAGTGTATGCTCGGATTTTTTTTTTTTTTTTTTTTTTTTGAAAAAATTTTTAGAATTTAACCTAGTTTTAATATTCGACCTTTATAATTTTCCAAGGGGATGATTTAAATTCTTTACAATAGAAAAAATACTGGAAATGAAATGGATGCAATCATATTGGGGTTAACTTTTATTATTTGATAGAAAGGAAAGTTTCCACCTTGAGGTTGAATATTCAATATCAAAAAATTATAGAGAAAGGTGTGAGAATTAATAAGTGATGAACAAAAAAATAATGAAAATATTTCTATGTTTTATACTCGTGTTATTTTCTCAATTACAAGTAATATCACTTAGTTCGCTGGTTGAAGTAGAAGCAGCTAGTTACCCCAATTTAACTCAGGATTTAACACAATCTGACTGGTTATCAAATTCAAATAATGGGTTTGTCGTAACATCTAGTTCTGTTCCGTTCAAATTTTCTAATTTCGAAGCCAATTTACCTCCAGGCCATTATTTAGATAGTGAGGGACCTGGACCGCATTCAGTAACTATTTCAGCTGGTGAAGGATTTGCGGGAGGTACGTTTGATTTAACACAGCTAAAGTTAGATACATTTTTTCATGTATACACTATCAATATAAAAGGATATGATTCCAATCACAATCTAAAAGGGGAGCATACTGAAAACTCTATTAAGGGAAAAAGGGCTTATACGATTAATTTAAATATAGAAGGTATTAATTATTTCGTCATTACTGTTACGGCAGATATTGAAGGCGTATGGGATGTAACTTTTTTAGAATTCACAATTGCCAATCCAACACTTCCACAAAACACCCCACCAACGAATATTACCTTATCTAATACTAGTATTGAGGAACAGAAACCTTTAGGAACTACTGTTGGAACTTTAAGTGCTGTTGATCCAGATGTGGGGGACACGTTCACTTACTCTTTATCAGGTACAGATGCATCAGCCTTTAGTATTAGCGGAAACACATTAAAAACAAGTGCGGTATTGGATTACTCAACTAAAAGTTCTTATAGTGTTACCATTACTGCACAAGATTCGTCTGGAAATACTTTCAATAAGCATTTTACGATTAAAGTATTAGACAATACAGCACCAGTAGTGACAGGTGTAACGAACAACGGCGTATATAATACCAACGTCACAATTTCTTTTAATGAAGGAACGGCAACCCTGAATGGGTCTCCATTTACAAGTGGCACTGTAGTCAGCGCTGAAGGGGGTTATACATTAGTTGTAACAGATGCAGCAGGGAATTCAACAACAGTGTTGTTTACAGTGGATAAAACTCCACCAGAAGTGACAGGTGTGACGAACAACGGCGTATATAATGCCAATAGGACAATATCTTTTAGTGAAGGAACAGCAACCCTAAATGGGAGTCCATTTACAAGTGGCACTGAAGTCAGCACTGAAGGGGGTTATACATTAGTTGTAACAGATGCAGCAGGTAATAAGACAACGGTGTCGTTTACAATGGATAAAACCTCACCAGAAGTGACAGGTGTAACGAACAACGGCGTATATAATACCGACGTCACAATTTCTTTTAATGAAGGAACAGCAACTCTGAATGGGAATCCATTTACAAGTGGCACTGAAGTCAGCACTGAAGGGGATTATTCATTAGTTGTAACAGATGCTGCAGGGAATTCAACAACAGTGTTGTTTACAGTGGATAAAACTTCACCAGAAGTGACAGGTGTAACGAACAACGGCGTATATAATACAGACGTCACAATTTCTTTTAATGAAGGAACGGCAACCCTGAATGGGAATCCGTTTAATAGTGGAACTACTATTAAAACTAAAGGGAATTACACATTAAAAGTAACGGATGCAGCAGGAAATAATGTGTCAATTTCATTCACAATAAAAGGCCAGCTTCTAACTGTTACGTATGATGGAAATAGTGCAACAAGTGGACAAGTGCCAATTGATACTAATTCTTATCAAGAACAAGATACAGTAACGATAAAGGGTAATATAGGTTCATTGGTAAAGATAGGGTATGTTTTCTCGGGATGGAATACAAAACAGGATGGTACAGGTACAATGTACAAAGACGGTCAAACTGCACCATTAGGTTCGACAAATCTGATTTTATATGCGGTATGGACGGTGAACAGTTCTTCAGGTGGCGGTGGCTCTAATCCGAATCCTATACCACAGCCAATCCCAACTCCAGAGCCAGAACCAGAGCCAGAACAACCAACTCCAGAGCCGGAACAACCAGAGGAGCCGGTTAACAATGTGAAATTTTCGGATTTATCAGCTGACCACTGGGCATATGAAGCAATTGCTCATTTTGCAAGCCAAGGTTTTATAAAGGGGTTTGGTGATAGTACATTTAGACCTAACGAGCCTATAACACGACAGCATGTTGCTGTAATTCTGACACGTGTGTTACAGCTAGACGCAAAAAAGAATCCGGAAGCGTTTAAGGACGTTCCTAAAAGTCATCCGTATTACGAAGCCATTATGTTAGTACAACAAGCGGGTCTTTTTGTCGGATTTAATGGAGATTTCAGACCGAATACGCCGATAACACGTGCTGAAGTGGCAAAGGTGTTAGCATTAGCGCTAAAATTACGATTAACAGGAACAGAAGGATTTAACGATGTGTCCGCTATACACTGGGCATTTGATTATATCTCAGCATTAAAAGCTCATGGAATTGCAGTAGGTAGTAATGATAAGTTTAATCCAAATAACCAATTAACACGTGCAGAATTCGTTGCCCTATTGTATAGAGCTCTAAATAATCAATAATAATTCCAGCAAAAGACTCACTTTAATGAGCTATCAATAAGTTTGTTTTTCTTTACCTCATTAAGTGGTATTAAGCATAAGTTCATTAAGATGTTGAACTTATGCTTTTTCATTGAAAAAAATAATACGGTCACTTATTAGACTGAAACAAACTAGAAAAGGGGCAAATTGTTACATAATTAATAATTAATATCCAAAATTATCGGTCCGAATGGCAGTGGGAAATCTACTTTACTAAATGTTATGTCAAGAAATCATCGTCCACTTCAAGGACACACAATACTTGAAAATAAAGATTTGTTAGAATATAAGGCGAAAGAATTTGCTAGAAAGTTTGCTATTGTTTATCAGCAAAATGATATTCCAAATGATTTAACGGTTGAGAAGCTTGTTGCATTTGGCGGAATGCCTTACAGTTCAATCTTAAAGAAAGGGTCGCCGGACGATGAAAGGGCCATTGAATGGGCGCTTCCATGTACTAATTTATTGGAAAAGCGGAAGGATGATCTGACTGCTTTATCTGGTGGGGAGCGCCAGCGTGTATGGATTGCAATGGCATTAGCTCACCAATCTGAAATGCTTTGCTTAGATGAACCGACTACGTATTTAGATATTTATTATCAAATTGAACTACTCCAGTTAGTAAAGAGTTTAAATGAACAATTCAACTTAACCATTGTCATGGTGTTGCATGATATTAATCAGGCTATTCGATATAGCGACCATATAATCTTAATGAAGGACGGTCAAATTGTTGCAGAAGGTACACCACGAGCAGTTATTACAAAGGATGTAATTAAGGATGTTTATGGCGTGCAAGCAGTCTTTCATGATGATGAAGAGCATGGATTCTATATGGTGCCGTTAAGTATCTAGGAGGCAATGAATGAAAAAGAAAGTAGTGCAAATTGTTTGTGTAATCGTTTTTATTTTTTCGGCAGTAATGCTTGGGCAATATGCTTACACGTACATCGAGGTAGAGTCACAGCTAAATGAGGTTCAGCAAGTATATTCAGGTAGTGTCGAAAAAGAACAACAGGAAGAAGCAAAGGAATATGCAGTTCGTGAGCGATTTCAAGAATTATTGCGATTAAACGAAAGAATCGTTGGCTGGATAGCATTGAATGGGACGAAGCTAGATAATCCCATTATGCATGCGGAGGATAACGAATTTTATTTACATCATAATTATTTAGACGAGGAAAATCGAGCCGGAAGTATTTTTATGGACTTTCGAAATGACTTTAAAGAGTTAGGGATACATACGATTTTATATGGTCATGTTATGCGTAATGAGTCCATGTTTGGCGGTCTATCTAACTTTAGTGATCAGACCTATGCAGAGGAACATGCGGTCATTTCATTTGATATACTTTATACGAGCTATGAGTTATATATTTTGACTGCCTATAAAACAACGACTGATTTTTATTATATTGAAACGGATTTTACAGAAGAGTCCTATGGGGATTTTTTAAATGATATTACGTCTCGGTCAGAAATTTCAATGCCAATTAAAGTGAATACTACGGACCGCATCGTCACGCTATCAACTTGTACGATATCTCCAAATGATAACGAACGCTTTGTCGTTCATGCAAAAGTTGTAGAAAATTAGTATTCTTTACGTGCATATCTCAACGGGGATATGTTTTTTTATTTTATACTTGACGTAAGTAAATTGTATCTTTATAGTAGGTTACATAAGGTAAGTTAATTATGATAAATATGATTCATAAATGAGCCATGTTTATCATATATATTTTAACATATATCTCGAATTCGAGATAATTAAAAGGAGGATTTCAATTATGACAAATTGGACCATTGATCAAGGGCATTCAAGTATTGGTTTTTCAGTAAAACACATGATGGTATCAAAGGTAAAGGGCTCATTTGATGCTTATACTGCTAATGTGGAAGCGGATGATTTAGCTGACTTAACGACAGCGAGCATTGGGTTTAAGCTAGATGTAGCAAGTATTAATACACGTAGTGAAGATCGTGATAATCATTTAAAATCACCGGACTTCTTTGATGTAGAATCCTTCCCAGCCATTCTATTTGAGTCTACAAGTATTACAAAACAGGGTGATTCATACGCAGTGACAGGTAATTTAACTATTAAGGATGTTACAAAAGAAGTGACATTTGAAACGGAGTATAATGGTAAAGGAACGAATCCTTGGGGGCAGGAAGTATATGGCTTTGAGGCCGAAGCGAAAATTAATCGTGAAGCATTCGGTCTTACATGGAATGCTGCTTTAGAAACAGGCGGTGTACTTGTAGGAAAAGATATAAAAATTCATGTAGAGCTAGAGTTAAATAAAGCAGCATAATAAGCTTAAGAAATCGACTTTTCCTTTGTCTGGAATTGTCGATTTTTTTGTTAGGGTTTAAGCTAGTTTAAATTTTGGGGGTTTGAGCATTGTCTAGCTCCTGCGCCCAGCCCCTCGGTCGAAAGCGGGAAAGATACTTTCGATTCGGGTCTTCCAGCGCTTGCGCTTTTCTTAGAAAAATTTGCTATACTAAAAATAGTACTTTCAGAAATGAGGGAAGGTAGTTGTTAGTAGATTTCAAGGTGAAAAATTGTTTGTCCTATAAGGAAGAAACGGTTTTTTCAATGGTTACAGGTGCGCGTGTACGTAAGTTAAAGGATACGCATACAATAACAATACATAAATTAAATGTTGTAAAGAGTGCTTTTATTTTCGGGCCGAATGGTAGCGGAAAATCAAATATATTTGCTGCCATCAAAGTGTTGCGTTCCCTCCTCTTTAATTTTGAAGGGTTAAGCAATGTGAAGCAAATGAAGCTGCCTTATCAGCCATTTAAGCTTGGTGAGAATCGAAAAGAGCCGACAGAATTCGCTATTTCGCTCCTTTTAGATGGTGAATTTTATGAATATGAAGTGCATTATAGTGATGAAAAAATCGTATACGAGCGTTTGACGAATACAGTAAAAGCATCAGCCAAGCCTTTATTTGTTCGATCCTATAATGAAAGGACAAATGACTACGATTATACTGTCAAAAGTAAAAAGCATGAGGAGTTAATTCATTATACACGTCCTAATGCAGCGTTCCTATCGATATTAAATGTCTTTAATGATCCACAGGCGGCTAAAATTTTTGACTGGTTTATGAATAAAATACTATTTCTAGATGAGGCTCATCGACTTTCAAGCCATCCGTTGATTCGTAAGCTGGAGGAGCAGTCGTTTAAGCTTGAAGTACTGAAGCTTTTAAAAATTGCAGACTTTTCTATCCAGGATTTAACGGCACGTCGAGTAGAGCGTAAAGAAAAAAATACAATACTTCAAGATTTTGATATGTCAGATGGGGTCATCCATGAGGTAGATATCGATATTCATTATTTAAGTTTTGATGCAATAGGTGCACCTATTGGGACGAAAACCATAAACTGGACGATGGATTCAAAGGGTACTGTTCGAATGCTGTATCTTGCCTGTGTGATGGTTGATGCTCATAATAAAGGGAAAACGATATTAATTGATGAGTTTGATACAGCATTCCATGTGTCGATTTGTGAGTTTTTAATGGCGATTATGAATAGTAAAAGGAATAAGTATAATCAGTTTATCGTAACAAGTCATGAAATTGATTTACTTGATCAGCCGCTCCGCCCAGACCAAATTTGGTTTGTAAATAAAAGCTTTAAAAATGAATCAGAGCTATATTCATTATTTGATTTTGCGGATCTTCATAAAAAGCGAGCAGATATTTCGGTTGCTAAGCGCTATTTAAAGGGAGAATTTGGTGCAACACCAGTTATTAATGAATATTTATCCCAACAATATTTAAGTGAGGAAGAGTAGTTATGAGAACGCGTGAAAGAGGTAACCTGCCATTACGAAAAACGATTCTTATCTACTGTGAGGGTGAAACGGAGCGCATCTATTTTGAGCAAATGAGAATATTAAAGCGCTCGAAGATGGTAAGTGTCAAAATCAAAAACGTGAAGCGCTCTGCCCTAAAGCTTGCACAGCATGCTTATCGAGATTCAAGCTATCAGCCTTTCGATGAAGTGTGGATTGTTTTTGATAAAGACGATTTATCGGAAAAGCAATTAGAGGAAGTGAATGATTTTTGTAGAAATCATAGCATTCATATTGGCTATACGAATGAAGCATTTGAATTATGGCTACTACTACATTTTGAGCAGGTTGATGTGAAGGAAGTTTATCCACGTGCTGTGCTAAATGAAAAAATGGAGCAACATCTACAAGTAGCACGGTACATACGAAATAAAGGGAATGCAGAAGTCATTGCACCGATAGCCTTAAGACATGAAGTGGCGATGAAAAACTGCTTAGAAATGATGAATTTACGAAATACAGACAGTCGTGATAACCCGTATTGCAACGTTCATGATATGTTGAGATATATATTTTAGGAGATTACTTCTAAATAGATAAATATAATGGGAAAAGGGTAGTTCAGAAGGCGATCTGAGCTACCCTTTTTTTAAGGATTTAATGCTTCATGCTTTTGGTATTTTGATGCAACGGTAGGAAGCTCCTCGAACGTGTGTGAATCTATAGTATTTAATGCTGTACGATCAAATGTCATCGTTAATGCTTCGACATTCTCATTATTAATTAGCATAAACCATGAGATTGTTAAAGAATTGATTGGTTTAATTGCTGACAGCTCAATAAGTAAATGATAACTATCTAAGAGTAAATCCTTTTCTAATGATTGTTCATGTCCATGTAACTGTATTAATACTTCTTCATTTTCGTCTTTTGGTGTTACAATAATATCTAAAAGGGCATTATCTTGTTGTTGCTTGCTTACTATTTCCGATACGGTTGTCATTGTTTCATAGCCCGGTGCTTTATTCAAAGCTTCTTCCTCTAATTGTTTTTGATCAGGCTCTCCAGCTATAAAAAAACCGGCTATCCCTAAAATAATTAACAGTAAAATAAAGACCATATAGAGTTTTGTAAACTGTCTCATCAAACAAATTCCTCTCAAAAATCGTAATTAAATGCAATAAATTTATTATAACATGTACTATGGAATCTTTTTCTGATTATGTATTTTTGGCATAAAATTGTCACGTTCAGCCTTCGTATACTTGGCGTAATATCATCATAATATAAACAATATGACAGCCTCTAACTAAAATTCGAACGTTTAAAATGGTATAGGGTATAGGAGGATTAATACGTAGGAGAAAAATGAAATAGTAAGGATTGCAAAAGCAATCCTTTTACCAACGATCTAATAGATGAACAAAAACAATTTTGTGTAATCAAGAGACGAAACGAGAAATAGCAAAAAAACGTTAAAAGCTAAAAACAGATGGCACTAGTTTTTAGCTTTCTTCTTATTTTATTAGTCGTTATCGTCGTGTTCTTTAGGCAATTGTTCTTTATAGTATAAGAATGATTCGTCTTCTAGTTGGTACACCTTTTGCTCATTAATTCCTATAGCTAATACACCAGAAAAAATTGTTTCCCACCAAGTTTCAGTAATAATCATCATAATTGCCTCCTTTATACTTTGAAAAATAAGTATTTAATTGGATTGCCGAACTGAAATGTACAAGGATGTATTAAGTTGTAAGGACTCGTCTCGAATGGTACGATTTTTTTCTTGCTTTGTTCTTAATTAAAGGATTTCACAAGACCGTTGTAGTAATGTATACATAGTTAATATGTGAGTTACTAAAAGGATTATGCATGAAACGAAAAAAAAGGAGGAAGTTAATTTGAGGTTTACTATTCAAGATGTTGAAAATATGATTGAAGAGCAACGAGGTTTTTATTTTTCAAGTGCAACAAAGGATGCTAATTTCCGAAAGCAGCAGTTATTAAAATTAAAGGCAGCTATAAAAAAATATGAATCAAAAGTAATTGAAGCATTAAAGCTTGATTTAAATAAAAGTGAATTCGAGGCATATGCCACTGAGGTTGGCATTGTCCTTGATTCGATTTCCTATATGGTTGCCAATATTGATAAATGGATGGAGCCAGAAGTTGTAAAAACGCCAATTCAATTTCAGCCGGGGAAAAGCTTCATTGTACGTGAGCCATACGGTGTTGTATTAATAATTGGTCCATTTAATTATCCGTTTCAGCTAGTGATGGAGCCTTTAATCGGTGCAATTATTGGAGGAAATACAGCTATTGTGAAGCCTTCCGAAGCTTCCGTAAATACAGCGGAAATTATCAAAACGATTCTTGAAGAAACCTTTGAACCACATTATGTTCGTGTAGTCCAAGGGGAAAAGGAAGAAGTGACGGCTTTAATTCATGCACCGTTCGATTATATTTTCTTTACCGGTAGTGTTGCTGTTGGCAAGATTGTAGCGAAGGCTGCAGCAGAGCGGTTAACTCCACATACGCTAGAGCTTGGAGGAAAAAGTCCGGCAATCGTTGATCATACAGCGAATTTAGAAGTAGCAGCAAAACGCATAGCTTGGGGGAAATTTAGCAACGCTGGTCAAACATGTGTGGCGCCAGATTATGTTCTTGTGCATAAATCAGTTTATAAAGATTTCGTGGATCTATTGAAAAAAACGATTATTTCTTTTTATGGCAAGGACATTCATAAAAGTGTGGATTTTGGAAGGATTATTAATGAGCGTCAGTTTGATCGTTTACAATCCATTATAAAAATAGAATCAGCAAATATTACGTTCGGTGGAAGTACGGTTAAAGAAGATTTATTTATCGAGCCAACTATTATTGAAAACGTCAACTGGTTAAGTCCTGTAATGGAAGATGAACTATTCGGTCCAATTCTACCGGTAATGGCTTATAATGAGCTTCCGATGATTATTCATCGTATTAGACAGCTGCCAAAGCCACTTGCTGCTTATCTCTTCTCGGAAAATGAAAACGCTATGAAGTACTTTTTAGATGAGCTACCGTTCGGTGGAGGCTGTATTAATGATGTTGTGACGCACGTCGGAAATGCTCATTTACCATTTGGTGGTGTAGGTCCTTCAGGCGTGAATGCCTATCATGGGAAAGCGAGCTTTGAAAACTTTACCCATCCAAAGTCGATCTTAAAGCGCTCCTCGAAGCTGGCGAATAATTTGTTATTCCCACCATATAAGCAAAAAGTAAAACTCGTACGGGCGATTATGAAATAAGAAAATGGAACTTATATGTATTGGATTCTCATAGACTCTAGACAAACTTTATTTTAGTTTCAAGCGTGTTGATTTACCTAATTTTAAAAAATTAATCATGGTAAACGTTGATTCCAGCTACATCCGGCTCGCTTTCCACGGGCATGGCCTCAGCCTCCTCGTCGCTCGTGCCTCACTGCCGCTGACGCTTCGCTTTCGCGAAAATAAATTTCCTGCGGGGTTTTCGGCTCATGTGACTGTCGCTACGCTTTCGTCACAGGTAGTAATTCGCTATTCCCGTAGGAAGCTTTGCACCTGCCGCTTCACTTCCGGTGTATAAGAACACTGCTCTGTAGCGAAAGGCGAATGCCGTCAGCTACATTCTCGCCGATTCCGCTGCAATCAACTAGCGAGTCATTTTATAGGACATTTCGCTAAAAAAACACGCTTCTATATTGGAATTTTTTTGATAATCAACACACCTGTTTTAGTTTATAAAGCTGTATAAAAATCGGCAAGCCCCATCACTCCACTTTTTGTTGGAAAGTGTCTGGGCTTGCCTTGAATTGTAATCTTACTATTTTTATTGCCTATTTGTCGATTGTGTAGGAACTAATACATTTAATTCAGCCTTGTCGACATACTAAAGGGTTCTCATACTTATGAAATTCCTAATTTAGAATGGGGATTTTGATTAGGATTTCAGTACCGATATTTTCTTGACTTTGAATGGTAATTTTTCCACCGTGATCTTGAATGATTTTATTTGTAATCATCATGCCAAGACCGGTGCCCTTTGATTTTGTCGTATAAAATGGTTCGAAAATCCGCTCAAGCATCTGCTGTGGAATGCCGATACCTGTATCCTTCAAATGAATGAAAACATACCCACTTTCGGTATAAAGCGATATTGAAATTTTTCCATTTCGATCAATTGCTTCGATTGCATTTTTCATAATATTGATAAATACTTGCTTGATTTGGTTCTCATTTCCATTAATAACTGCATAAACATCCTTTGCTCTTTTAGAAAGTTCGATATTTCGATTCTGACATTCTATTTTAAAGAAAGTTACCATTTCATTTACAATATCATGCATATTAAGCTCCTTGAATGAACCTAATTGAGGGCGTGATAAGACTAAAAATTCAGAAATAATGATGTCGATACGATCAATTTCTGATTGAATAATTTCTGTATATCGCTTATACGGTGAATTACTATCTGCATTAATCATTTGAACGAAGCCAGAGATTACAGTCATCGGGTTGCGAATTTCATGTGCAACACCAGCTGCAATTTCACCGGCAAGCTTTAATTTTTCAGACTGCATTTTTAAACGCTCGTTTTCTTTAATATATGAAATATCTCTGGAGATAACTGATAAAGCAATCATCTCATTATGTCGGTTATAAATAGGGTCCAAAGATATTTGTGCATCAAAAATTGTTCCGTCTTTTTTCATATCCTCGGTTTCAAATAGATTAAAGCGTTCCCCTCTCATTAGCCTTTGTAAGCGATCTTGTGCTGCATCTACATTTTTCGCGGGCACGAGAGGCAATGAATTTCCTATACATTCTTCTTTCGACCAACCGTAAAGGGATTCAAAGGCCGGATTTACAGTAATAATTTTATCGTCTAAGTCAAATACCGCTATTGCATCGCCAGCCTGTTCAAAAAATAGCTGTAAATAGGCTTCGGTAGAGGTAAGCTCTCGTTCCCTTTCTAAATTGGCTGTTTCAACCCTTTTCCACAATTTTTTTATATATAATGTTTGTAGAATGCCTATCAAGCAAACAAGTAATAAATAGCTAGCATACATTTTTGTTAATTGTGGGGCTGTAATGCTCATTGGCTCATAAAAATACTTATAAAGCAGGGAAATTTCTATAAACGATAAGAGTGAAATAAAAATATTAATAAAGATTGATTGATAGACTGTTGACAGAAGAATAAAAAACACAAACCAGTAATAAGGAATTAATAGATTACTTTGAATAACTAAAAAAATAATATTAAAATTCCAAAAGGTTAATAAAGCGACTTGAATTATACGTGGACTTATTTTTAAATAAAATAAAAGTCCTAAAAAGATAATAGACAGTACTGCAAAGTGTGGATAATAGTAGCGATATTCGATTATTCCAATTAAGAGTATTATAAAATATGCAGCAATTGAGAGAAGTAAAGAATAATAAATAAACAAATTCCTTTTATGTAAAATTTCTAGTTGTTGCATAATGCACCTCAACACACGTTAATATTTTAATAATACATGATTTTACAGTGTCGATAAATGCTGAATTTTGTTATGATAAATGAAATTGAGGGGGCTTTACATATGAACTACAAATTTAATGAACAAGGCAGCATAAACCTGCTAGAAAAACTTGTAAATATTGCAAGTCCGTCTGGTTACACAATGAATATAATGAAATTTATGGAAAAATATTTAACGGAGCTTGGGATTCCGTGTAAAAGGACTAATAAAGGTGCGCTTATTGTTAGTTTTGATGGTGAAAATCAGCAGAGGCATCGTTTATTAACAGCGCATACGGATACACTTGGCGCAATGGTGAAGGAAATTAAATCGAGTGGTCGATTAAAGCTCGCAATGATCGGCGGTTTTAATTGGAATGCCGTTGAGGGTGAATATTGTACAATTCATACTGCAAATGGTGATAAAATCCGTGGGACGATTTTAATGCATGAAACAACTGTTCATGTTTATCGTGGAGCGGGTGATTTAAAGCGTGATGAAAATCATATTGAAGTACGTTTAGATGCAAAGGTAACAAATGCAGAAGAAACTCGCCAATTAGGTATTGAGGTGGGGGACTTTGTTTCATTTGATGCTCGTTTCGAAATAACGGAAACAGGCTTTATTAAATCTCGTCATTTAGATGATAAGGCAAGTACAGCCTTACTTCTTCAATTAATGAAACACCTAAAAGAAAATCACGTTCAACTTCCATATACGACACATTTTTATATTTCAAATAATGAAGAAATCGGTTACGGTGGTAACTCAAATATTCCAGAAAATGTGGTGGAATATATAGCAGTAGATATGGGAGCAATTGGTGATGGACAGGCTTCTGATGAGTATACTGTTTCCATATGTGCAAAAGATTCAAGTGGACCATACCATTATGACTTAACTCGTCATTTAGTTAAATTAGCCAAAGACAACGGGATCCAGTATAAGCTTGATATATATCCTTACTATGGGTCTGATGCATCAGCTGCCATTCGTGCAGGCTTTGATGTTCGTCATGCTTTATTTGGACCTGGTATTGAGTCTTCTCATGCATATGAGCGCACGCATGTAGATTCTTTAAATGCTACAGCAGAACTTTTATTTGCTTATGTTACTTCGCCGATGATGGAAATGGAGGATTAAATTATGTATGCTGAAGAAATTTTAAGTGCGATTCCACAGAAAAGAATTATCGGGCAGCTACCAAATAACATAAAAGATATTGCCATCGATTCTCGCGGCGTACAGCCGAGTACTTTATTTATTTGTATTAAAGGCTATACAGTAGATGGTCATGATTTTGCACAGCAGGCAGTGGATGCTGGAGCAACAATTATTGTGGCAGAACGTGAACTACCGATTCAAGGGGAAGTTGCACAAATTATTGTGGATAGTACTGAGCGTGCTTTAGGGTTACTGGCAGCGAAATTTTTTGATTACCCTTCAAATGATATTACGATGATTGGTGTCACTGGAACGAATGGTAAAACGAGTGTGACAGGAATTATTCATAATATTTTTATTGGCTTAGGTGAAAAGTCAGCCTTATCTGGGACGATTGGGTTTAATTTAAATGGTGTTTTATATGAATCAGCCAATACAACGAGCGATGCATTGAGCACCCAGCAAATGATTTTCCGTGCAAAGATGGAAGGATGCCGAGATATGGTGATGGAAGTATCTTCACATGGCTTAGCGCTTGGACGCTTAGCAGGTGTGGATTATGATGTGGCCATTTTTACGAATTTAACGCATGATCATTTAGACTTCCACGGCACAATGGAAGAGTACGGAAATGCAAAAGGTCTCTTATTCTCACAATTAGGACAAGATCTATCGAAGCAAAAAGTCGTTGTGTTAAATGCGGATGATCCTTGGAGCGATCGTTATGCAAAATTAACGCCATATCCTATTTGGACGTATGGTTTACAAAACGAGGCAATGTTCCGTGCAGAACACTGTCGATACGAAAATGGAATGACATATTTTGATATGGTTACTCCCGAAGGAACATTCCCAGTATCGATGCATTTACTTGGAGAATTTAATGTTTACAATGTGCTTGCAGCAACAGCCAATTTTTATGCGCTTGGCTACGAGCTTGAATTAATTATTGAACAAATTGAAAGTTTATCACCTGTAAAAGGTCGTATGGAAAAGGTCGAGACAGATTTACCAATTCAAATTTTTATTGACTATGCTCATACACCAGATGCAATCGAAAAGGCTATTCTTGCTGCGATGCCGTATAAAGAGCCTGAAAATAAATTGATTTTCCTAGTAGGCACAGGTGGAGGGCGTGATAAAACAAAGCGACCTACAATGGCTGAGAAAGCATCGGTTGCTGATTATGTCGTGTTAACAACAGATGACCCACGCTATGAGGAATTTGATAGCATCACAGGTGATTTAGCGAAAGGGATGCAGCATGATAAATTTGCTTGTATCGGGGACCGTGCAGAGGCAGTTCGTCATGCAGTCAGTGTTGCTGAGCCAGGTGATATTATTATTTTTGCTGGCAAAGGACATGAGGATTATCAAATTATCGAAAATACGAAATACCCTCATAGTGATGCCCGAATTGCAATTGAAGCAGGAAAAAAACAATTTAATCGATAATCTATATGGTACTATTTTTTTAGTAGCCTCTAGATAATCAATGTTTCGTTTTCGAAAAAAATATCCTTATTTTTTATAATCGACAAGCCCCGCCACTACGCTTTTCGTGGGCGAGCGCCGAGCCTCCTCAAATTGCCCAAGTGCAATTTTTGTGGGGTCTCGCCTGTCTCGCTTTCCCACAGAAGTCTAATTGGCGGGGCTTGCCTTGTTATTTTTATTTTGACTCTTTACATTAATTTGAAGTAGACAAGTAAAAGCTACTATAGTTTGAAAAGTTTTATTTTATGTAACCTTCTTTCGAAATCATCGTCTGAACAAGAGGAAAGAAGGGGAGTGTATGATTGTTCATTTTCTAGAAAGTATGCTTGGCTATTGTCTCGTAGTAGCCCCAATTTATATGATAATTCGTTTAATATACATTAGAGGAATAGGGAAAAAGTGGTTTAGGGAAGGCATATTATTACTCTTTGTTCTATATATAGTAGCTATTTTATCTCAAACGATTATTCCTCAATATGGAGCTCCAATTGGATACCGAAGTACTAATTTTATACCTTTTCAAACAATTACTGAATATATGGCTGAACTGTTCAGTGGGACACAGATGGCGAGTATTGCTTTTTATAATCTTGCAGGGAACATTATATTGTTTATTCCGTTTGGGGTGTTTCTTTCGCTTTTATGGAAAACGATGCGGAAGATGAGCTGGCAATTGACAATTTCATTAGCGATCCCACTATTTATTGAAGCAACACAATTTTTTATTGGTCGTAGCACAGATATCGATGATGTGATATTGAATGCGGTAAGTATATATGCAGGATTTTTTGTCACAACTATAATATTAAAAAGATTCCAGCAGAAAAAATAAAATGGTTGTAACCTTATAGGCAACTCTTTTAAAATAAGTAGGTATGCAAAAAAGGAGACGAAACTAAATGACTTTAGAACAAGATATATTATCCCGTCGTACCTTTGCCATCATCTCTCACCCGGATGCTGGGAAAACGACGATTACAGAAAAGCTACTGCTATTCGGTGGTGCGATTCGTGATGCAGGTACAGTTAAAGGGAAGAAAACGGGGAAATTTGCTACATCTGACTGGATGGAAATTGAAAAGCAACGTGGTATTTCTGTTACTTCATCAGTTATGCAATTCGATTATTCAGGATGTCGTGTAAATATTTTAGACACACCAGGTCACCAAGATTTCTCTGAGGATACATACCGTACATTAATGGCGGTAGACTCAGCAGTGATGGTTGTAGATGCTGCGAAAGGGATCGAGGCACAAACCCTAAAGCTATTTAAAGTGTGTAAAATGCGTGGTATTCCGATTTTCACATTTATTAACAAGTTAGATCGCCAAGGGAAGGAGCCGCTTGATCTTATTGAAGAGCTGGAAGAAGTGCTGGGCATTTCAGCTTATCCAATGAACTGGCCAATTGGTATGGGGAAAGAATTCCTAGGGATTTACGATCGATACAATAAACGTATCGAGCAATTCCGTACAGAGGAAGGCGACCGTTTCTTACCAATTGATGAAAACGGAGAGCTTGCTGTCGATCATCCAATGAAGGTTACATCATACTATACGCAAGCGATGGATGATATTGAGCTATTAAATGAGGCAGGTAACCAATACTCAGAAGAAAAAATTCGCCGTGGTGAATTAACGCCTGTATTTTTCGGCTCGGCTTTAACAAACTTCGGTGTGCAAACATTCCTTGATACGTATTTACAATTTGCACCTGTACCGCAGCCTCGTATTACGGAAGATGAGCAGTTTATCGACCCAGTAGAGCATAATGACTTCTCTGGCTTTATCTTTAAAATTCAAGCGAACATGAACCCTGCACACCGTGACCGAATCGCGTTCGTGCGTATCGTTTCAGGGAAGTTTGAGCGTGGAATGAATATGTCGCTTACTCGTACGGGTAAATCATTCAAAGTCACACAGTCTACGCAATTCCTTGCTGATGATCGCGAAACAGTAGAAGAAGCAGTTGCTGGTGATATTATTGGTTTATATGACACAGGCACGTACCAAATTGGGGATACAGTAGTTGGTGGCAAGAAATTATTCCAATTTGAAAAGCTTCCACAGTTTACGCCTGAGATTTTTATGCGCGTTACGGCGAAAAACGTTATGAAAGGGAAGCAGTTCCAAAAAGGTGTATTGCAGCTCGTGCAAGAGGGAGCAATTCAATACTTCAAAACCCTTCACACTGAAGAGGTTATTCTTGGTGCGGTAGGTCAATTACAGTTCGAAGTGTTTGAACACCGAATGAAGAATGAATATAATGTTGAAGTGAAAATGGAACCAATCGGCTCGAAAATCGCTCGATGGATTGAAAATGAGTCTGAAGTTAAAGAGTCTATGCACTCTGCTCGATCAATGCTAGTGAAGGATCGTTATGATCATTTAGTATTCTTATTTGAAAATGAATTCGCTATGCGCTGGTTCTCTGAGAAAAACGAGCATATTCAGTTATACAGCTTACTATAAATGGAAAGCCTAAAAGCACGTACTTTACCTGCTTTTAGGTTTTTCTTTTACGAAAATATGAACAATTTCTAAAGGATTGGAAATTTTTCTAGAAAAGTAAAGGGAATAGATAAGAAAGGGCGAATACAATAATTAGCTAGAAGTAGAAAGGGTCATCATATGAAAATTAGTAATTTTTCCATCAAGCGCCCCGTTTTTACAATTGTAACAATGGCGCTTGTATTAATCTTAGGTGCGGTATCCTTATTCAAAATACCAATTACGTTAATACCAGATCTAAATCCTCCAATTGGCGTTGTTGTTACGAGTTACCCAGGAGCTAGTCCAACGGAGGTCAATGAAAAAGTAACGAAACCATTAGAGGAAGTTTTAGCAACTCTACCAGGGATTAAGAAAATTCAATCGACCTCCCAGGAAAGCGCTAATTTAATTATATTAGAGTTTGATTGGTCAAGTGATATGGATGAACTGCAATACGAAGTGCTGCAGCGACTTGATTTAATTCAATTACCAGAGGATGCTGGTAAACCGAGTTTTCTTAAGTTTGATCCGTCACAGTTTCCTATTATTCAGCTAGCTCTTCAAGCAGAGTCGACAGATGTTGATGTAAGATCAATTGCAGAAGAGTTAGAGCAAGAGCTTAAACGTACAGAAGGCGTAGCTAGTGTAACTGTTTCTGGCAAGATTATAGAGGAAATTAGGATAGAGTTAGATTCGAAAGCCCTTGAAGAACAAGGATTAACTCAAGGAGATATTGTGCAGCTTGTGCAGGCGAGTAATATTTCTTTGCCAGGTGAATCGGTCAATACCGAGCAGGGACAGCTACTTACTACACGAATACTGAGTACATTTACGTCACCTGAGGAAATTGCCGACCTGACGCTTACGGTAAATCCATTAACTGGAGAAGCATTAAAGCTGCGAGATGTGGCTGCTGTCCAGCGAGCTGAGCAAGAGCAACAAACCATTACAAGGGTAGGGGAAAATCCTGCTGTCCTACTGTCTGTGTTGCAGGAATCTGGCGCCAATACTGCAGAAGTTTCGGATGCTTTTAGGGTAGCCTTAGATGAGTTGCTAGAAAAGCCACAATATTCAGGCGTCAGTGCACTTACTTTATTTGATCAAGGCGACTATGTCAAGCTTGCGATAAGTAATATTAGTTCTTCATTACTTTTTGGTGGTTTCTTCGCAATGCTTGTGTTATTTCTTTTCCTGCGCGGCTTAAAAAGTCCGATTATTGTAGGAATTGCGATACCATATTCAGTCATCGTGACATTTGTCCTTATGTATTTTGCGGATTTTTCGCTAAATATTTTAACCCTTGGTGCATTAGCACTTGGCATCGGAATGCTTGTTGATAACGCTATTGTTGTCATTGAAAATATCGAGCGACATATTGCTCTTGGTAAAACGCCGAAAGAGGCAGCTTCTATTGGCGCGAAAGAGGTTGGCGTTGCGATTATTGCATCCACGTTAACAACTGTTGCCGTATTTGTACCAGTTATATTTATATCAGGTTTAATCGGGAAAATTTTTACGGAGTTTGCATTGACCATTTCCTTTAGTTTATTCGCATCTCTTATCGTTTCGTTAACCGTTGTGCCGATGCTTGCAAGTAAATTTTTAGCAAAGAGGAATGGCGATTTAGTCTCGCAGCGTGAAAAGTCAGTGTTATATAGAAATTATAGAAAAGGTATCCTCTGGTCATTAAAGCATCGAGCAGTTGTTTTAGGAGGGACAGTTTTACTTTTTGTCGCCTCATGTGTGATTCTAATTCGAACAGGCACAGAATTTATACCCGCTACGGATGAAGGGTTTGTAACGATTAGTGTGGACCTACCTAAAGGTACCTCATTAACTGCAACAGAAAAGGTTGTGGCAGAAATTGAGGCGCGTATTAAAGGTGAGCCAGAAGTTGATACGCTAGTTAGCTTAATTGGTGGCGATCAGCAGTCTCTTTCACGCGGTACGTCGAATGAAAATACCGCAGAGCTTTATGTAAGGTTACTACCATTAGAAGAGCGAGAGCGATCAGTATTTGATTTTACGGAGCAAGTAGAAGATGATGTAAAGGAATTGATTGGAGAACGAGCAGAAGTAACATTTAACTTATCGACCTCTTCTGGCTCCACACCAAATCAAATTTCATTCCGAGCGACAGATACAAATGAAAAACGATTGCATGAAACGGTTGCTAATATTCAAACGGAGCTACAGCAGCAAGATGAAGTGGTAGAAGTGATGACCGATTTAGATTATACAGTCGAGGAAATTCAAATCGAGGTGGACCGAGAGAAGGCAAATGCCTATGGAATGTTACCGGCTCAAATAGCAACAACAGTAAACAGCATGACTAGAGGCTTATTTACAACACAAATGATTGCAGAGGATAATGCTGTATTGGCGGTTTATACGGGCTATGGCGACGAATACAAAACAAGTATCGACGCCTTAAAAACAATGAAGCTTCGAACAAATTCAGGGGTTTTTGTTGAGCTACAGGATGTTGCAGATGTAAAGGTAGCAGAAGGGCAAACGGCTATTCGTCGGTCTGATCAAGCTTCGGCCGTGGCCTTCTTCGTCAAATATAAGACGACAGAATCTCTAAGTAGCATATCTTCGACAATAGATAAGGCTATTGCTAAGGTGGACGTACCAGAAGAAACACGAATTGTGTTCAGTGGTGATCGTGAGCTATTCGATAGTGCGAAGGATGATATGATACTAGCTATTCTTCTATCCGTCATTCTCGTCTATATTGTGATGGCTGCACAGTTCGAATCATTCAGATATCCATTTATTATGCTGCTAAGTGTGCCGCTAATGGTCATTGGCGTTGCTCTTTCATTAACGATAACAAATACACTTCTCGGGGTAACAGCAATCATCGGGGTACTTGTACTTGTAGGTATTGTCGTCAATAATGGCATTGTTCTCGTGGATTATATTAATCAAAAGAAACGAGAAGGACAAGCAACTGTGGAAGCAATTATTAATGGCACACAGGATCGACTTCGTCCGATTTTAATGACGGCACTAACGACGATTCTAGGGCTCGTTCCACTAGCTTTAGGAATAGGAGAAGGAACAGAAATGAATCAGCCTATGGCAATTGTTGTAATAGGGGGATTACTAACATCAACGCTGCTTACATTATTCGTTGTTCCGATTATTTATAGCATTGTAGATAAAGCAAAAGTCACAAGGGAGTTATAAGGGGTGAAATTTGATGGGCGTACATTTTTTCACAGGATTTCCGGGATTTATTTCACGACAGTTAATTCGTCAGCTTTTTTTAGATGGCGTAACGAAGCAAATTTATGCATTGGTGCTTCCAACAGAAATGGAGGAGGCACAACAAGAGGTTAGGAAAATCACAAAAGAGCATCCAACGTGTCAAATTGAATTATTTGAAGGGGATATCACACTTCCCAATCTAGGGATTGATAACTCAGAGCTTTCTTGTATTGCACCTCGAATTTCGGTCTTATGGCACCTAGCCGCTATATATGACTTAGCTGTGCCTCGAAAGCTCGCATGGAAGGTAAATGTGCATGGAACAGCAATGGTTAATGATTTTGTTCGAGAACTTCCAAATTTAGAGCGCTATATGTATTTTAGTACGGCGTATGTAGCGGGTAGGCGAAATGGTCTTCTACTTGAAACAGAACTGATTCGACCTTCTGCTTTTAAAAATTACTATGAGGAAACAAAATTTGAAGCAGAGCTAAGGGTAGAGGATTTAAAATCAGAGGTACCCATAACAATTATTCGCCCTGGTATAGTGCGTGGTCACTCTGAAACAGGGGAAACGATTAAGTTTGATGGACCCTACTTTTTCTTAAATATGATTGATCGATTGCGCAAATTGCCGTTTATCCCTTTTGTAGGGAGTAAAAAGACAACCATTAATGTTGTGCCAGTGGATTATATCTTTAAGGCCTCTTCGTTTATTTGTAGAGAGCCCTCTGCGATAGGGAAAACACTGCACTTAACAGATCCGAATCCGCATCGGGTGTTTGATGTCTATAGTGCGATGGTAAAAGGGCTAACGGGGAAAAACCCAATGGGCCGTATCCCCCTTTCCCTAACGAAAAAAATGCTTGAGTTTTATCCTATACGAAATGCACTAGGTGTAGAATACGAAACAACAGGCTATTTAGCTTGGACTGCAACCTTCGACTGTACTGAGGCGCAAAACGTTCTAAATAAGGGGGATGTTAAGTGTCCTGACTTTATTGAAACGATGCCTGCGATGATAAAGTTTTATGAGGATAATAAAAATCGAGAAGAATTTCGTATAAGAATAAAATAATTTTATTGCACATTTTGTCAGTTTTAGTGTATACTCTAATATATAAATTAACTGAATATCCATTGACAACTTGTCAAAGGGGAGTAGCTATAAGTAATTCCAAGAGATTACTTACTTCACAATCGTCATTACATGGTTAAGAGCCATCGGGTGTGATAGCAATGAATTTGCTTAGCAAGACCTTTGCCTATTTTTTAGGCATAGGTCTTTTATTTTTTGCCTATAAAGTGGATTGTTCTGTTAAAACCTTATAAGATACCTTGCAATTGGGTATACAAACGAAAAGGAGGAAGTCGGCAATATGGAAGCGATATTGTTAGAGTACGCATGGGTTTTACTAGTACTTGTATTTTTAGAAGGTTTACTTGCTGCTGATAATGCAGTAGTAATGGCGGTAATGGTTAAGCATTTACCGCAAGAGCAACAGAAAAAAGCGTTATTTTATGGATTATTTGGAGCATTCGTATTCCGCTTTATTGCGTTATTCTTAATAACGTTTTTAGTGAAATACTGGCAAATTCAAGCGATTGGTGCGGTTTACTTATTATTCATCTCGATCAAGCATATTTATGATACGAAATTTAAAGCGCAGCCAGAAGATGATTTAGAGAAAATGAAGGAGAAAAAAGGCTCTGGCTTCTGGATGACGGTTCTAAAAGTTGAGCTTGCAGATATTGCCTTTGCTATTGACTCTATGCTAGCGGCTGTAGCAATCGCTGTGACGCTACCACATTTAACAGATATCACAGTTGGTGGAATCAATGGTGGTCAATTCGCAGTAATGTTCCTAGGTGGTTTAATTGGATTAATCATTATGCGATTTGCAGCACAATGGTTCGTGAAAATTTTAAATGATTACCCTTCATTAGAAACTGCTGCCTTTTTAATTGTTGGCTGGGTAGGGGTAAAGCTTGCGGTGCTAGCATTAGCACATGAAAAATTAGGTGTTATTCCACACGATTTCCCACATTCTACTGTATGGAAGGTTATCTTCTGGGTAGTATTATTAGGAATTGCAATCGGTGGTTATTTAACAAGTGTAGCCAAAAACAAAAAACAACAACAAGCGTAATAACACGAAGATGTCACAAAGGTGAAATTTCACAATTGTGGCATCTTTTCATTTTCGATACTTTTGTCTATACTGATAAAAAGTTAGTAATTGTAAGGAGGCGAGCTTTCGTGTTTAAGAAAAAAGCAAATCAAGGTTTTACACCATTCCAAGTGCTCGTCTTATATTATTTCATTGCGATTGCCGTATCATTTGGATTGTTAAGGCTACCGGGTGTACATCAGTATGGTGTAGAAGTATCTTATTTAGATACATTATTTACAGCAGTAAGTGCTGTAAGTGTAACTGGTTTAACGGTGTTTAATATTGCTGAAACGTATACAAGCTTTGGGTTATTTGTTTTATTATGTATTTTGCAGCTTGGTGCTATCGGGATTATGTCACTTGGTACGTTTGTATGGTTACTTGTCGGTAAGAGGATTGGAATGAGAGAACGACAATTAATTATGATTGACCACAATCAAGTGAATTTATCTGGCGTTGTACATTTAATCCGAGAAATTATAAAGATTTTATTGGTGATAGAATCGTTAGGAGCAATTGTTTTAGCCATTCACTTTAAACGCTATTTTGACACATGGCAGGAAGCTTTTACGCACGGTGTTTTTACGGCAGTTTCGGCTACTACGAACGGTGGCTTTGATATTACTGGACAAAGCCTATTACCTTATCATTTAGATTATTTTGTACAATTTGTTACGATGATTTTAATTGTATTAGGAGCGATCGGGTTTCCTGTGCTGATTGAAGTCAAAACGTATTTACAAAGGAAGCATGAAGGATTTCGATTTAGTCTTTTTGCTAAAATTACGACAGCTACATATGGTGTCCTTTTTATTGTTGGTACTTTTGTTATTTTTATAATTGAATCTTTTCAATCGTTTAAAGAGATGAGCTGGCATGAGGCTTTATTCTCGGCAATGTTTCATTCGATATCAACTCGTTCAGCTGGTTTAACAACGTATGATGTACAAACGTTCAATGAGGCAACTAATGTGTTTATGAGCTTTTTAATGTTCATTGGTGCATCTCCAAGCTCGGTTGGTGGTGGTATACGAACAACGACTTTTGCCATTGTTATATTGTTTTTAATTTCGTATGCAAACGGGCGGGAAGAAATACAAATTTTCGGAAGAGAAATTCATATGATTGATGTGTTTCGATCGTTTGTTGTAATCATTTTAGCTCTATTTATGGTGCTTATTTCAACGATGATCCTATTAATTACAGAGCCGCATGCTACAGCCACTCAAATCATATTTGAAATAACCTCTGCATTCGGAACCTGTGGAATGTCGCTAGGGATAACAAATGATTTATCGACGGCTGGGAAAGTTGTTATTATGGTGCTAATGTTTATAGGACGTGTCGGCTTAATTTCCTTCTTATATACACTTGGTGGTAAAAAGAAGAAAATGGTTTATCGATATCCGAAAGAGCGCGTAATTATTGGTTAAAAATTTGCCCGTTATCACTATTCTAGTGATGACGGGTTTTACTTTATGTTTTCTGAGAAGTTGTAGGGGAAGTTTTATACATAAACTATAATAATTATTAAGTGTTCTTTCGTGGAGCAATCTAAGTATAATTCATTTCATTTTGTAAATAGTAAAGGGAAATATCTTGTGAAATGATTTACTCTTAGGAGGAATTACTTTGAAACGGAATGGAGTCATACCATTATTAGTAGCTATTTTGCTTATTTCGTTATTTTTTGTGAATTTCTCAAATGCTTCAAATAAAGGGCGCAAGTATTATGAAGAGACTGGTGAAATTGTTTGGGATATTAAAACAAAGGATAAATTTATTGCACTTACGTTTGACGACGGCCCACATCCTATATATACAATCGATATTTTAGAGGAATTGGCTAAATATGATGCGAAGGCGACTTTTTTTATTGTCGGCAAACATGCTGAAAAAAATCCTCAAATTGTTTATCGAATGTACGAAGAAGGACATGAATTAGCAAATCACACATATGCCCATCCGTTAAAAGCCCCTGTTCCTAGGTTAATAAAGGAAATAAGACAGACGAATGAAATCATTTTTAGCATTACAGGTTATTCACCTACTTTATTCCGACCTGTTGAAGGGCAATATACAGATCCCTTAATTAAAGAAGTTGTGAAAGATGGCTATAAGGTAGTCATGTGGTCTTGGCATATAGATACGCTGGATTGGAAGAATCCAGGGGTTAAAAGTATTGTTAATACAGTGTTGAAAAGGATAGGACCTGGTAATGTCATTCTGTTCCATGATGGTGGTGGGAATAGGGAGCAGACAGTAAAAGCACTTAAAGAAATTTTACCCTCACTACAAAACGAAGGATATCAGTTTTTAACAGTATCTGAACTACTTGAGCAAGATAGAAAAAATATTAAATCAAAGTGAGTTTAAAAGTTTGGGTGAGGTATTAGAGAATTAGTACCATTCATTTTATAATCACAACTTTATGGCAAGAAAAAAATCGAGGTGAAATACCTCGATTTTTTAATTAAGATGAAATTGTTGCAAAATAGGGTGGTTGTCCTTGTTGGAAAAATGTAAATAAATAGCCATCTTGTTTTACAATTTCTCCGTTTATGAAATGCTCGTATGAAATACTATACGGTATAATTAATGAATGCTTAAATAAATCCTTCTCACTAACATTCATGAATGCAAATTTATCCCCTACAATAGTTGGATTTTCTCGGATTTCCGTATAAATCGCCTTAAGCTTCTCTTGCTCAATACGGTCATTCCACCATAGCTTACGTGGCTGGAATCCCATAGGTGTAAGGTAATCTAGCTGCATAATACTTTTCACAGCTGATAGATCTACGTGTGGAAGTGTACTTAAGTATTCTAGAAGTCGTTGGAATAAATCCTCAAGCTGATGCCCAATTCTCGACCAGCCTTTTTGCTCCCAGTACGTTCCAAAATTTTGAAAGAAATCAAATGGTGTGTCAAAAACGTGTGAAACTAAATATTCAATCGTATTGTCCATACGATGTGCGTTCCAATACTTCTCTAATACATCCTCAGCATGTTTAATTCGTACAATGTCATCAAAAGGAAGCACATTATTAGAGAAGATTTCGTAAGGTGCAACATCAACATACGTATAGCCGTATTTAGGCGCCTCTGTACGGAGCCCTGTCCCACGTAATAGCTTTAGAAAGCCGAGCTGTAATTCTTCAGGACGCATTGCAAAGACATCATTAAATGTGTCTCGGAAAGAAGCGTAATCTTCTTCAGGTAAGCCTGCAATTAAATCTAGATGCTGATCAATTTTGCCGCCTTCTTTTACCATTGTGACTGTTCGTTTTAGTTTTTCAAAGTTTTGGCGTCGCTTCACAAGTTCATTTGTTAAATCATTTGTTGATTGTACGCCTATTTCAAAGCGGAATAATCCTTTTGGGGCGTGATCATTTAAAAACTGGATAACTTCTGGTCGCATAATATCAGCTGTAATTTCGAATTGGAAAACAACACCTGGCTTATGCTCATCAATTAAAAATTGAAACATTTCCATAGCATAGCTACGGCTTATATTGAATGTTCGGTCAACAAATTTAATCGTTTTAGCACCATTGTCCATCAGAAAGCGAATATCTTCTTTAATTTTTTCACGGCTAAAGTATCGAACCCCAACTTCTATAGAAGAAAGACAAAATTGACATTGGAATGGACAGCCTCGACTAGTCTCAATGTACTGAATACGTTTACCTAAATGCGGCAGATCTTCTTCAAATCTAAACGGTGATGAGAGTTCGCGTAAGTCGATTTTTGGCGGTTGCGCATGAATTTTGACCTTACCATCCTGTAGGTAACAAATACCAGGAACATCCTCTAAATTTTTCTTGCCGTTAATATAATGAAGTAATTCAACAAAGGAAGTTTCTCCTTCACCCATAACAATAAAGTCTATTTCATTATATTTCTTCAACCAATCATGAACATCGTAGGATACTTCTGGACCTCCTAGCACAATTTTAGTGTTTGGACATACTGTTTTTAACATTTTTATAACTTTGATTGTCTCTTCTATATTCCAAATGTAACAGCTAAATCCAACTACATCTGGCTTTTTTTGAAAGAGGTCAGATACAATGTTAAACGCTGGATCTTTAATTGTATATTCTGCAAGTTCAATATCGAATGCAGGTTTGGCGCTTGCCTTTAAATAACGAATCGCTAAATTTGTATGGATATATTTAGCGTTTAATGTAGCTAATATGATATGCATGTACTATTTCTCCTTCACAGCATATATTGTAACAGTGTATGACTTTTGGGACAATATGATATAATTATCCCATTTCCTCATCATAAAACATATGAAATAATAAAAAATAGTTTTGAGCAATATAATTGAAAATTTAGAAATTTGATGCATAATTAGTATTATCAATTAATAATATAAATAATATAATATGTGATACGTTTCTGAACTCATGGGATGGAGGAATAATAATGAATTCATCAATTGGTCCACTTTTTAATGAATTTTTTATGTCGATTAATGATTGTACAATTATCGTACATAGTTCCCTAAAAATCGCTTTTGTAAACGACAAAGCCCGTAAAATGTTAGATTTAGGAGATCGAAATACAGAATTTTTAGAAGTAGACGAGCCTTCATTACCAATTTGGCAGTCATTTATCGATAGGATTCGTCAACAAACGTGCGGATCTTGTGAACTTAGAATTAAAACTTCTAGAACATCTACTAAGCTAGTTAAATTTATGGGGTATTATAGCGAACGAGATGATATTGTTTTTGCCAGATTAGTGATACAAAAGGAAACAGCAATATCAGCTTTTTCTTCGATCAATTATCAAAATTTTTCAACAATGTTAAATCATGTCGAACAAGGGATACTTATTACGACGAACGAAGGTATCGTTGTAGACATGAATAGACAAGCAGCTCAGTTTATTAATTGTGGGGAAAATGAATATATCGATAGCCATTTTAAACAAATAATTAAGCATTTCTCATTTAATACGACTGAATTGAGTGACTTTTATAACATATTAAAATCGTATAAGAGTTCTAGTATAAATTTTGAAAAAACCGATGTATGTGGTAATCGCAGCTATTATCATATTAAAACTTCCTATGACATGGGCATGAATGTGTTTATTACAGTTATTACGGATGAAACAGAGAAAATTTTACTTCAAAAAGAGCGAGAGAAGCAATCTTATTTGCAGGATTTAGGGCAAATGGCTGCTTCTATTGCACATGAAATTCGAAATCCTATGACGTCACTTAAAGGTTTTATTGATTTACTGAAAATGTCAGTGAAGGACGAGCATACGAACTATTTCTCTATTATCGATTCAGAGCTGCAACGAATGGATACCATTCTTTCAGACTTACTTTATTTAGCGAAACCAAAAGTAGAAACATATGACCCGATTTGCTTAATTGGGGTTGTAAATTCTGTTATTGATTTAATGCAATACACAGCTGTAACACAAAACATAATTCTACAGCATGAATATAATGTTATGGATAACTTTACGATTTTCGGAAATAGAGTTCGATTGCAGCAGGTACTAATTAACTTAGTGAAAAATGCGATGGAAGCTATGCCGAGTGGTGGTGTTATTCAAATTAAATTAATTTCAACTTCTGAAGGGAGTTTACAGCTTAAAATCAGAGATCAAGGTGGCGGTATGCATGAGGAAACAAAGCGAAACTTATTCCAGCCCTTCTATTCAACAAAGGATACAGGTACAGGCCTTGGATTACCGTTAGTAAAGAAAATAGTGGAAGAACATAACGGACAGATTGATTTAGATAGCGTAGTAGGAGAAGGGACTAAATTTACTATTAGTTTCCCAATTGTGCCAATGGATGGGGTAATTTCGAATGAAAATTCGAATTCTGAAACATATGTGATCTAATGGCTTTTCCCATATCCCCTTTTCTTTCGCTAAAGTATAAGTTTATGGAAATTGAGCAGCGCCCAGCCCCTCGAGGTCGCTCCATCCCCTCGGTCGAAAGCAAAAAAGAAGCTTTCGATTCGGGTCTTCCAGCGCATGTCGGGGCTAAACAGGGCGCTTCCGCTTTTCTTGCTTTGACAAAGTATTTTCAAACTCGCTATAATAATCATTAGAAATATATAGTAGAGGATGATTTGTCAATGGCGACAGAGGATATAAAACAATCGCTAAAGCTATTTATCGTGTTATCTAGAGCACATAAAGCAATTAGTGAAACGACAAGTCAATTTTTTCAACAAAATGGAGTAAATCCAACTGAATTTGCGGTATTAGAACTTCTATATCATAAAGGTCGTCAACCACTTCAACAGATTGGGAGTAAAATTTTGTTGGCGAGTGGTTCTATTACTTATGTGGTAGATAAACTAGAAAAGCGAGGGTATTTATCAAGAGTTTCTTGTCCCAATGATAGACGTGTAACATACGCTGAAATTACTCAAGCTGGAACCCAGTTTATGGATGAGATTTTCCCGCGGCATGAAAAACATTTGCATGAACTGATGAATGTCATGACAAGTGAAGAAAAGGATACAGCAATTGAGTTACTGAAAAAATTAGGTTTATCGATAAAGGATTTGTCCTATTAATCAAAAAGCTTGCAAACCAACGTTATGGTTGCAAGCTTTTTTAAGTAATAAGAAAGTATAAATTTTTGGAGTTTGAGCTTTTCTCTAAGTTATTGAATTGTAAAGCCCATTTGTAAAAAGGCATTTGTTAGCTCAGGTTGTAAGCTGTCGAAAACGGAAAGACGAACAATTCTATCTTCCTTTTCAAATACAGCCGTTACGACTTGCTCTCCATCTTCTTCATATTTCACTGTGAACATTGCGGCATTTTCTATCGAATTAGATTTTACATAAGGAGTAACATCACCTGGCTCATATTTACCTTCAGGTGCAATTAGAGAGATTGTTTCTTCAGTTTCCTTTACGAAGTCCTCGTAATTTGTATCCTTCTTGTTGAACGTTTCAATTCTCATAGAACGCTTATCGTTTTGTTTGTATATTAACATATCACGCCCAGGCTCTTCGGCTGTTAATGTAAAGTCCTTAGTAATCATCATTTTATAATGCTGTGATTCACTCGTAATAGCAGCTGTTTCGGTTGTGACTTCTTTTCCATTTTTAGGATAAGTGATGGTTGTTTGCTGCTCATTGTTTGTTTGTTGTTCATTGGTTGATTGCTGATCATCATTTACTTGCTCTTCATTTGATTCTGCGTCGTTGGATACTTCTCCATCTGATTCTTCATTTTCCTTATTAGGTGTTTGGGCAGAATTATCTTCTACAGGGTCATTTTCTGATACAGGTTCTTCTGTTTCGTTACAAGCAGTAACAAACAGCATTGCGCATAGGATTGTTGTGATGAATAGGTAATGTTTTTTCATTAAATCTACCTCCATATTCTTAAGACGTATTCGCTTGTTGGTAAGTTTCCAAAAATTTTACGTTATGGGTAAAACTAAGAATAATAATACTACGAATACGATATGTGAAACAATAACTAGTGGTAAGCTTTTTTTCCACTCGTAAAGCGCGCCCCATAATAAGCCAGTAAAGATTGCGGCTAATGCTCCAGGCATAAATCCACTTATTGCTAATGAAAGTGAAAATAGGATAGCTGTTATAAAAACGGCATATAGTGGAGTTGTAAAGCGTTTTAACCCTTGTTGGATAAAACCACGCCAAAACATTTCTTCTCCGACTACAATAATAAAAATTAACATTAAATAATGTCCAATATTAGAAGGTCCATAAGTTGCTAAAAATTTATTAATATCTTTTGTAGCAGAAGAGTCGATATAAGGAAGCAGAATATACCCTAGTTTTACTAAACCGTAAGCAATAGTTCCATAACCCGTGCCATAGATTAAATATTGCCACGTAGGAAGCTGATCCTCGAATTTTCCAAAGATAAGTGAGATAGCAATACCAACAAGTAAAGTAAAAGCATATAAGTACCAAAAAATAGCTTGTTCTTTAAATGTGAAAGAAAGCATCGCAAAAATGAATAACAAAGAAAGAAGGAGCACAATAGTTTGCTTATTTTTTTTCATGTATCTATTTACCTCCTTGCAACAGTGTAACAAAAAAAAACTCCTTCATCATCTATAAACGATAAAAAGGAGTAAATGTTGCTTATGCATCTTTTGTTTGTAAAATTTTATAACGTTTATGGTTTACTACTGTTTTTTCTTCCATCTCGAGATCATAAAAATTTTCCATTATTGTTATATCGACAATGACGGAATTTTCATTTACTTTTTCAACGATCCCTTGTAGACCGTCCTTAAATTCGATAATATTTCCAACTTCAGCTATTTTCATCAGAGGTCAGCTCCTTCATCGACTAATACTTTACAGTTTGCAATAAATTTTCTAAAAGGTAAAGCATTTTTTGAAAATTTCATAAAATACCCTGTATAAATGGTCTTGCAAATAGCTGGAACTAAGAAGGATTTTTAAATAAGCTAAATTAATTCACTTTTATTCAATTTAAGATAAAATATAAGAGTAACAAATACTGATAAATAAATCTTTTCTACGTATATTGAATGGAAAGCAAGATGTTACTCCGAAAGTATAGTTATGAAGGTGTGGTATTCTATGAATAATTTTGAGCTGTTGATTAACCAATTACGAAATGGTGAAATTAAGAGTGTCGATATCAAAAAAAGTGATTTTCTATCATTTAGGGAAATATTAATAAAGGACGATGAGTTCAAACACTTCCGTGGTGAAGCTAAGCAAGGTGGAAACATTGTCTTCACATTTTTACAAAATCCAAGATCGTAAACAGTATAAAAGAAATATTTTCCATTTCGTTAGAGTGAAGTACAATAATTGTTATGATTAAGTATCCTGGGGGGGAAGTAATGGATAAATGTATTTTGAAGCAGTTAGAGCAAACTAGGGAACTAATGATTCAAGCAGGCATGAAATACGGGCTACAAAATATTAGGACAATTAAACTTAGCAGACAGTTGGACGAATTATTAAACGAATATGCAGGCAAAAGCAGAGGTAACCGAGATAGCCAAAAAGAAGCGAACAATTTATTGCAATAATTTGAGAATGGGGTTTAGTCAATAAAATTGTGGGTATAATAACTTTGAACACAGCAACATTCTCATTTCCCCCTTTAGAGCAGGTGCATTTTAAGCATCTGCTCTCTTTTTGTTGGCAGTAGTATGTTCTGGTGAAAATTGCTGCGATGAATATTCGCACCGGAAATCAACCCCTGAGTTATGGTTTTGAACCCGGGATATGTTTTTCTAACCAAATGTTAGGTTGTTTGCTACACTAGAGGGAGAAGGATTTATTGGAGGGGAATAGGAATGGAGAAAAAAATCGCATTTATCGGTACGGGTGTAATGGGTGCTAGCATTGTGAAACACTTACTAAAAGCCGGACACTCAGTAACTGTGTATAATCGTACAAAAAGTAAAACAGAGGAGCTTGTTTCGCTAGGAGCCAAATGGGCATCTACACCAGCAGAAGCGAGCGTAGACAAGGATATTATTTTTACAATGGTTGGGTACCCAAAGGATGTTGAAGAGGTCTATTGTGGCAAAGAAGGTATCTTACAGGAGGCGGCGCCAGGGTCAATTGTTGTAGATATGACAACATCTGAACCAACGCTCGCAAAAAAAATCTACAAGAGAGCGAAAGAAAACGGCATACATAGTATCGATGCACCTGTTTCCGGTGGTGATATTGGGGCAAAGAATGGCACATTATCGATTATGGTTGGCGGTGACCATGATATCGTACAATCCATCCAGTCTATACTTGAAACTTTTGGTACGAATATTGTTTACCAAGGGGAGGCTGGTGCAGGACAGCATACAAAAATGTGCAATCAAATTGTGATTGCATCTGGCATGATCGGCGTTTGTGAGGCAATCGCATATGGCTTGAAGGCTGGGTTAACGATGGAGGAGGTATTAAAGTCTATCTCATCTGGGGCAGCGGGTTCTTGGTCCTTATCGAATTTAGCGCCTCGTATATTGCAGGGAGATTTAGAGCCAGGCTTTTATATTAAACATATTATTAAAGACATTGGTATAGCGATTGACGAAGCAGAAAGAATGAATTTAACCTTACCAGGCTTGCAGTTAGCAAAAGAACTTTATGTGACACTGCAGGAACAGGGCTATGGAGAAAAGGGAACCCAAGCGTTAATCAAGTATTATGTAGAGTAGTCAAACGGAAAATATAGTCGATAAATAGGTTAGAAATGCTATAGCTCTATGATAAAAAATGCAGTGTAAAAAGTAGTTTGAACATAAAACGATTATAGGAGATACGACTCTCCTATGATACAATTAATGTAAAGGTTTAGTGAGTGAAAGGAGCGGGCACGCTTTGGAAAAAGGTCATAAAGGGATTCTGCTAGAAAGCGGAACAAACGAGCTAGAAATTGTAGAATTTGAAGTAGCAAATAATAAGTTCGGTATTAATGTAATTAAAGTAAAAGAAATTATTCAGCCGATCGCTGTCACATTTATTCCACATGTACACCCTCACGTGGAAGGAATTATTCAATTACGTGGGGAAGTATTACCTGTAGTAGATATGTTAAAGGTATTAGGTATCCCTAATGCAGAGCGTAGTCCGCAACAAAAATACATTGTAGCAGAGTTTAATAAGCAACGCGTTGTATTTCATGTAGACAATGTAACGCAAATTCATCGTATCTCATGGGATCAAATTGAAAAGCCATCAGACATGTATCAGGGTGGAACTTCTCAAGTAATTGGTGTTATAAAGCATAATGAGGATATGATTTTACTGCTTGATTTTGAAAAAATTATGGTCGATATTAATCCAGAATCAGGTATTAGTGTCGAAGCCGTGAAAAAGCTAGGGAATCGTGAGCGCTCTGAGAAGAAAATTGTCATCGCAGAAGATTCACCTCTATTACGCAAGCTATTATTCGATACGATGCAAGAAGCCGGATACGTGAATTTAGAGTTCTTTGAAAATGGACGTGACGCTCATGAGTACCTAGAAGCGCTTGTAAAGGCGGATAAAAATATTGAAAAGCATGTACAGCTTGTAGTGACAGATATTGAAATGCCGCAAATGGACGGCCATCATTTAACAAAGAAAATTAAGTCACACCCTGATTTACAAAAGCTACCCGTTATTATATTCTCAAGTTTAATAACAGACGATCTTCGTCATAAGGGCGAGGAAGTGGGCGCTGAGGACCAAATATCAAAACCTGAAATTGCAGAATTAATACTAAGAGTGGATCAATTAATACTATAAGCTTTTGCTAATACTTGTGTCCAATCTATATAACGTTTTATAAAAGCCGGATACTTGAAAAAGTAGTTCCGGTTTTTTTACAATTCCTTTACAGAGGCTTAAAGTTTAAAGGTTAATGTATAGCTGTAAGGGGATGATCTTATTTTAAGAAGGAAGAAGTGAACGGGATGAAGAAAATAAAGACTGCTATTATCGACATCGGCTCCAATACAATTCGACTTGTTATGTATGAATATGACAAAAATGAAGGATTGCATGAATTTGGAAATATAAAAACCGTTGCACGACTTCGTACATACTTAATGCCGAATGGTAAGATGGCCGAGGAAGGTATAAAAGTGCTTTTGGAAACGCTTTCTTCATTTAAGAGGATACTGCATGATTATGGGGTGACAGATATTCAAGCAGGGGCTACAGCAGCAATTCGTCAAGCAACAAACAATGAAGAGATTATCGAACGTATGAAGGAAGAAACGGGAATTGAAATTGATATTTTATCAGAAGAGGAAGAGGCATACTTTGGCTTTTTAGCAGTTGTAAATTCGATGGATACGTCTTCAGCGGTAACGATTGATATTGGTGGAGGATCTACTGAAATTACATTGTTTAAAAATAAAAAACTTCAAAAAACCCATAGCTTTCCATTCGGAACTGTTTCATTAAAGCAACGATTTGTTAGCGGCTCAATAATGAACGAGGCTGAGCGTAAAGCGTTACATGAGTTTGTTAAAGAGCAATTTGAAACATTATCGTGGATTCGACAAGCACACTTACCGATTGTTGCGATTGGAGGAAGTGCGCGAAATGTGGCGCAAGTGCATCAACAGCAAGTAGAATATCCTATTTCAGGTGTGCATCAATATGAAATGCACAAGGATGAGTTAGAAGGATTAAAGCGCGAGCTAAGCGATATGACATTTGACCAGCTTAAACAGCTCGACGGTCTATCATCTGACCGTGCCGATATTATTGTGCCAGCACTAGAGGTATTTACAACATTGATGGGCGTTGTCCAAACAAAGAGCTTCCAAATAAGTAAAAAAGGCTTGCGAGAAGGACTCATTATTAACCGTGTTTTACAAGAAGATACAAAGGCGTTTGATAAATATAATGTTTTTGAGGAAAACGCCAGGAGATTCTCCTATGAGTATGGGCGGTCAGGAGAAGAAGCTAATACGTTAGCAACATTAAGTGAAAGACTATATCGTGAGTGTTGTCAGGTTAAGTTATTGTCCTTTAAGGAGGAGCATTTACAGCTTATTCGAAAGGCAGCGAAGGTTTTTGCTATTGGTGAGTATATTGAGCTTGATTCGGCAAGTCAGCATACTTTTTATTTATTAGCTAATCAATCTATTGCAGGTTTGAGCCATCCTAATCGGGTGAAGCTAGCACTACTAGCATCCTATAAAAATAAAGAGTACTTTAGACGATTTTCTATGCCATTTTTATCGTGGTTTTCGCGTGAGGAATTAAAGGATTTACGTGATTTTGGGGCCTTATTAAAGTTTGCGTATGCATTAAACGTTTCCAAACGAAATGTTGTAAAGCAGCTTTCCTTAGAAATAAGGGACGCAGCTATACATATGTATATTATTGTGAGTGAAAGTGCAGTTGCAGAAATTTATCAAGTAGAGCGCACTAAAAAACACTTAGAACGTGTATTTAAGGGTGAAGTACAAATTCATTTTAGTGAAGAAGGGTGGAATAAAGGATGACAACGAATTTTGAGGAGCTAGAAAATACGAAAAGGGAAGAGCAATCAATGAAAGAAGAGCAAAAGAAATTATTGCTAGAAGAAATTGCAAAGCCTCAATATTACAATAATCGTGAACTAAGCTGGCTGGCCTTTAATGAGCGTGTATTAGAGGAGGCGGAAGATGAAAATAATCCACTTCTTGAACGATTAAAGTTTTTGGCGATATTTAGTTCGAATTTAGATGAATTTTTCATGGTACGGGTTGCGGGGCTACAGGACCAAGTACGTGCTGGCTTTCATAAACCAGAAAATAAATCCGGCCTAATGCCAAAGGAACAGTTAACAAAAATTGCAGAACGTACACAGGCGTTAGTTCGTCGACAAACAGAGGTGTATCGTCATTTAGTGGATGAATTATTACCAAAGGAAAATGTATTTATTCGGGATTTAAAGCTGTTAAACCCCGAACAAAAGAAATTTATTAATGAACTTTTTGAGGAAACGATTTTCCCAGTACTTACACCAGTTGCAGTAGATGCGTATCGTCCATTTCCAACCTTACTTGGTAAAACATTAAATTTACTCGTTATGCTAGAAAATAATAATGGTGATGTTGAAAATACTGATAAGGTTGCCATTGTGCAGGTGCCATCTGTGCTAGATCGATTCATTAAAGTTCCGACGAAAGAAAATGATACGGTGTTTGTGCTATTGGAAGATGTCATTTCTGGTCATATTGATAAATTATTTTACGGCTACAAGGTGAAATCTTCCCAAGCGTTTCGGTTAACGCGTAATGCAGATTTAACAATTCATGAGGAGGGGGCGCAGGATTTACTTTCTGAGATTGAAAAGGAATTAAAAAAACGCAAATGGGGCGTTGGCTCCCGACTTGAAGTGCGTGATGGTGAAATGAATGATGATGTATTAGATTACTTACTAGATGAATTCGAGATAGAAGAATCGGATGTATTTAAAATTGATGGTCCACTGGATTTAACATTTATGTTTCCATTCGTGAAGGCGATTTCTGGAGGTCGAGAGCATTTAGAATATGAGAGCTTTATTCCACAACGTCCAGCAGATCTTGATTCAGATGAAAGTATTTACGAAAAGGCTCTAGTGCAGGATTTATTTTTCCACCACCCTTATGAGTCCTTTGTGCCGATTGTCGATTTTATTCTAGAGGCGGCAAACGATCCTTCAGTACTAGCGATCAAGCAAACCTTATACAGAGTAAGTGGGAATTCGCCAATTATTCAGGCTTTAAAGCAGGCTGCTGAAAACGGGAAGCAAGTAACGGTGCTTGTCGAGCTAAAGGCACGCTTTGATGAAGAAAATAACGTGCACTGGGCGAAGCAGCTAGAGCAGGCAGGCTGTCTAGTTATTTATGGAATGAATAATTTAAAAACGCATTCAAAAATTACACTTGTTGTCCGTCGACGTCATGGGAGAATTGAGCGTTTTGTGCACCTTGGAACAGGAAATTATAATGATGCTACAGCGAAAATTTATACGGACATGGCTATCATTACTTCAAATAAAGAATTCGGAATTGATGCGACGAACTTTTTTAATTATTTAAGTGGCTATACAGAGAAGCCGAAGTTTCACCATTTAGTCGTTGCCCCATTTGATATTCGTGACGATTTCATACGTTTAATTGATGAGGAGATCTATTGTCATAGGAAGCATGGAAATGGTTTTATTCGTGCCAAAATGAATTCCTTAACCGATAAGGATTTAATGATGAAGCTATATGAGGCATCAATTGAAGGTGTAAAAATCGAGTTAATTATTCGAGGGATTTGCTGTATTCGACCGGGTATCCCAGGCATTAGTGAAAATATTACTGTAACAAGTATCGTCGGTCGATTCCTTGAGCATTCACGGATTTTCTGGTTCCATCATAATGGCGAAAATAAGGTGTTCCTGTCATCGGCGGATATGATGACGCGAAATATGATTAAACGGGTGGAAATCCTATTCCCTGTCTATTCGCCAGAAATCAAAAAGCGCATTATTAAAATTATGAATTTACAGCTTCAGGATAATCAAAAGGCTCGTATTCAAGACTCCAATGGAAAATATCATTATAAAGAGGATCATGATAGCTCGCAAAAAATCAATAGCCAGGAAATATTTTTGCGAGAAGCCATTGGAAGAAACATCGAGGATTAACGAAAAACTGAACAATTTCATATAGTCTTGCAAAAATTGTAAGGCTATATGAAACGTAAGGCAGTCGGAAGAGTTGGATAGGAGGGGTCAAAGTGATTAATGCAGTAGATACAGAGAAAAGTAAAGCTTTGCGTGAAATCATTCAACTAAATCCATTTGATGCTGTCACGATTATACAACAGCATGAGAATCATTTTTCTGTGGAAATGATCAATGCGAAGGCAGCCCAATTATTTAATGAGAGATTCCTAGATGGAATGGATGCAGAAAAGTTTTTTCATACAATTCATTGGTTTCAAATATACCCATTAGTCTTGTCTCCGAATGGTGAGGTAAACTATATTACGTTACAATCAGCAAAACAGCTTGCGATTCATGTTCAGCCTATTGCACATAGTTCTGAGCGCTTATTCAGTGTTGTTATGAGGTTGGTATCAAACGATGTAGCGACGGCTTTTGAAGAGCATTTAGAAACGGCGAAGCATGTTTACTTTGTAGAGCAATATGTGGATCCTGTTATTTCATTAGACAGAACGGGAACAATAATTTATACAAATATCGCCGCCACTAGAAAATTACAATCAACGAGTGCTATTATTTTAGGGCAAAGTATTTTTGAATTAATTGAAAAGGATTATTTAACGAGGTTTAGACCGTTGTTTTATAACACTTTAGAAGGATATCCAATGGGGATGCCGCAGTGCTTATTAAAAAATAAGTTATTTAGTGAGGAGCCTGTGTACTTAAAGACGTTCCCTACTTATTGGAACGGAAAAATTATCGGGGCCCACGTCATCGTTAAAAATGTAGATGGACTTTTTCAAGATGGAGATACGTATCCTTATATGGCGTATCAGGACGAATTAACGGGCTTGCTGAATAGGCGTGCGCTAAATGAAAAATGGTCAGCTTTTCTGGAAGGTCAGCCTGAGCTGAATTCAGCGTTAATGTTAGTCGATTTAGATCGCTTTAAAAAGTTTAATGAATCCCTTGGAAAGAAAAAGGCGGATGGGATGCTAGCTATTGTAAGTAATCGATTTAAACGATTACGGAGTGAGTTTTGTGAGATTTTTCGCTATAATGGCGATGAATTTGTCTTTCTTCTTCGGTATGTTGCAAGAGAAGAGGTAGAAAGATTAGCGAGAAATATTTTAGAATTATTAAAAGAGCCGCTAGTGGTAGAAGATCAAGATTATTTTGTAACAGCTTCTATCGGTATAGCTACCAGTGTGTCGGGTCAAATTTCAGAGTTAGACACATTACTACATAAGGCAGATCAGGCTCTTTTTTACGTAAAAAATCACGGTCGCAATCATTTTCGTTTTTATAGTAAAGAGATGAGCCAGGCATTTCCGAATGAAGCGTTACTTGAAGCTCATCTACGTCGTGCTATTGAATTTGGTGAACTGAGCTTACATTTACAGCCACAAATTGACTTATTTACAGAAACGATTGACAGCTTTGAGGCGCTCATTCGGTGGAATAACCGTAAATTCGGGCTTGTACCACCCTCACAATTTATACCACTAGCAGAGTCTTCTGGGCTAATACTAGATATAGGTGATTGGGTGTTGGAACGTGTATGTCAATATCAGCAAGAGTGGAGGAGAAAAGGCTATCGTCCTGTCCGGGTTGCAGTAAATATTTCTCCAAAGCAGTTTAAGCAGGATGATTTTGTCCATAAAGTGGAATGCATATTAAAGCGATATAATGTGAAGCCAGAATTAATAGAGTTAGAAATTACCGAAAGTTCAATGACCAATGTAAATGAAACGACAGCAACGTTGACAGGATTAAAGAGATTAGGGGTTTATGTTTCTGTTGATGATTTTGGGACAGGTTATTCCTCGCTAAGCTATTTAAAAAAGTATCCAATCGATATTATTAAAATCGATCAATCCTTTATTGCTGATATAGAGAAGGACAAGAAAAATGAAGCGATTGTCAAAGCGATTATTCTACTCTCGCATAATTTAGGTTTGGAAGTTGTAGCTGAGGGTGTAGAACAAAAACATCAAGAACGCTTTTTATATGAAAATCAATGTAAAAGAGTTCAAGGTTATTTGTACAATAAACCTTTACCTGTCGAACAAATTATTGAACAATACTTTGTAGGTTGATGTCGAAAATGAATAATTATAAGGCTGGCTTGCCATACTATCTAGAAAACGAAAGGGGACGTTCTCAATGGATATTTGGCTATGGCCAGCTATTTTTGCGATTGTTGTGCTATGCATCTATGCAGTATATACGACAATGGCGGTAGCAAAGCAAACACGAACTCGTGAATCTGAAATGGATACACCTGTACCAGAGGCAGTGAAGGAACACCCACTTATTCTTAATCCGATTATTATTAGCTATGTCGTGTTTTTATTGTTTTTAGGTATTGTTATTTTTTATTATTGGGCTAAGTCAGGCTATTAGTTTTGCGGTATGGTTGCTGCTCCTATACGGTAGGCATTCTTTTGCATATTATGTTATGATAAAAAAGAATGCACTATCCTGTTCTATTCGTAGGGCAGTAAAGGAGTAGAAGTTCATGCTTTCATTAAATAATAAGGATTTACTAGAAACACCGATAAAAGAATTTATTATTTCGTCTGAAAAGGTAGCGCATGTTCAAATTGGGAATAGTGCAGAGCATGCTTTGCTAGTATTAACAAGAACAGGTTATTCTTCGATCCCCGTTTTAGATGTCAAATATCGCTTGCAAGGCTTATTAAGCATAAAAATGATTACGGAAGAGATTTTAGGGCTAGAGCGAATTGAATATGATCGTCTACATGATATTAAAGTGGATGATGTCATGAATAAGGAAGTTGCCTTCTTAAAGGAAAAGGATACATTCCAACGAGCGCTTGACCTAGTGATTAACCATGCGTTTCTTTGTGTGGTAGATGAAGAAGGAACGTTTATTGGGATTATGACGCGTCGTATTATTTTAAAACAATTAAAAAAGTATATATACCAAACTGAAAAATAGTTTTGTAGTATCATCGGCAAAATCCTTTTAGGGTTTTGTCGATTTTTCGTAAAGGGAAGGAGGAAGGCGTTTGACAGCTACAGAAGCGGAAATTATTAAAGTCCTTGCAGAGGAAGGGAACATGCGAAAAGCGGCAGAACGATTATTTTTAACACAGCCCGCCTTATCACAGCGCCTCCAATCTATTGAAAAGGATTGGTGTACGCAGCTATTCCTTCGCTCGCAACGAGGTTTAACACCAACACCAGCAGGAGAGCTCGTTATCCAATATGCAATCGATGCAATTGCGAGACGAGAGGAAATTTTTGAGACGATTCAAGCGTTAAATTCTAAAGTGCATGGGACGTTAAAAATTGCGTGTGCCTCGATAGTTGGGCAAAATTGGTTGCCAAAAGTATTAAAGGACTTCGTTACGTTATATCCAGATACGAAAATTTCCTTAATGACGGGATGGAGCTCGGAAATTGTAAAAGCCTTATACGAAGGAGAGGCGCATGTTGGAATTGTTCGTGGTCAAGCAGATTGGAAAGGAAAGAAAATTCACTTATTTCGCGATATGATGTATTTAGTAGATAAGGAAATCCAATATTTAGAGGATATTTATACGACGGAAAGACCATTTATTCAATTTAAGAGCGATTCGGATTATTATCAGGAAATCCTACAATGGTGGCAGCGACATTTTAATTCTAATCCAAGGCATCAAATTATTGTGGATCAAATTGAAACGTGTAAGCAAATGGCAGTAAACGGAATTGGCTATGCGATATTACCTTCCATCACCTTAAATGGCGAGGAGGACGTTAATAAAATTCCATTAACTCAAAATGAAAAAGATGTAGGTCTTACTCGCGATACATGGCTAATAGGCTATGAATCATCATTTGAGCTAAGGCAAGTTGCCGCGTTTGTTGACGTTGTACAGGACCGAGCAAGGTGCTTATATGAGTATAAAAATTAAACGTGCTATTTAACTGAGTATTTAGTACAATTATGACATGTTAGTTATTCTCACATAAGGAGTGGATTAAAACGATGTCCGAGAACTTAAATGCACAACAAATTATTGAATTTATTTCAAATGCGAAAAAGGTTACACCTGTAAAAGTATATGTGAAAGGTGATGGAGTAGCCCAGTTATCCTATGGTGAAGGCTCAAAGGTTTTTGGTGAGGGTAACACGGCTGTTGTATTTGGTGAATGGGATGAAATCGAAGCCTCTATAAAAGAGCACGGAGATAACATAACAGACTATGTAATTGAAAGTGACAGAAGAAATTCTGGCGTGCCGCTTTTAGATACAAAAAACATTAATGCACGTATCGAGCCCGGTGCAATTATCCGAGATAGAGTAACGATAGGTGATCAAGCCGTTATTATGATGGGTGCGGTTATTAATATCGGTGCAGAAATTGGTCCGAAGACGATGATTGATATGGGCGTTATTTTAGGCGGTCGTGCAACAGTTGGTAGCAATTGTCACATCGGTGCAGGTACAGTATTAGCTGGAGTTATTGAGCCTCCGTCAGCTCAACCTGTAATTGTAGAAGATGATGTGGTGATTGGTGCTAATGCCGTTGTGCTCGAAGGTGTTCGCATTGGCAAAGGGGCTGTTGTTGCAGCAGGTGCTATTGTGATCGAGGATGTTGCACCCTATACAGTTGTTGGTGGTGTACCTGCTCGCGTTTTAAAGCAATTAGATGAAAAAACGAAATCAAAAACTGAGGTTATTGATGCATTGCGAAAAATATAAGAAGGTGACAAAATGAGTTCACTCATTAAATTAAGAAGAGAACTTCATAGGATTCCCGAGCTTGGCTTTCAAGAGTTTAAAACGCAACAATTCCTGTTAGCGCATATTGCAAGCCTGCCTCAAAGCCATTTAGAGGTAACAACGTGGAAAACTGGAATAGTTGTGAAGATTCATGGCGCGAATCCAACGAAAACAATTGGCTGGCGAACAGATATTGATGGTCTTCCTGTAACAGAGGAAACTGGTGTTGACTATGCATCGATTCATGAGGGAAATATGCATGCTTGTGGCCATGATTGTCATATGACGATTGCTCTAGCCCTCGTATCAGCGTTTGCACATGAGCCTCCTGTACAAAATGTCGTTGTTTATTTCCAACCTGCAGAGGAAGCTCCGGGTGGCGCGGAGCCAATGCTTGCCTGGTTAAAGGAAGAGCGTCCGGATTTATTGCCAGATGAAATTTTTGCATTGCATATTGCACCAGAATATCCTGTCGGTACAATCGCTACACGTCCGGGGCTTTTATTTGCCAATACGTCTGAGCTATTTATTGATTTAAAGGGTGAGGGCGGACACGCTGCTTATCCACATAAAACACGTGATATGACCGTTGCTACTGCGAATTTAATCTTACAGCTACAAACAATTGTCAGCCGAAATGTCGACCCTCTTGATAGCGTAGTCATTACAGTTGGGAAAATGACTGCTGGAACAGTGCAAAACGTTATTGCGGAAAATGCACGTTTGGAGGGAACAATCCGAACATTGAATGCTGAATCAATGGAGCGAGTAAAACGACGAATTAATCTTATTTGTGCGGGTATTGAAGCCGCGTTCGAATGCCAGATTTCGATTGATTATGGTGCAATGTATTATGAAGTAAATAATGATGAAGCGTGTGCGAAAAAAATTCTTAACTTCGCAGGACAGTTTGATGGGGCTACAGCCTTCCAGTGTCCTGCTGCAATGACTGGTGAGGATTTTGGTTATTTTGTAAGGGAAATACCAGGAGCGATGTTTTGGTCAGGAGCCAATTGTCCCTACGGCTTACACCAGTCAAAAATGAACCCAGACGAGGCTGTTCTCGACTTTAATGCAATATTTGTCGAGCAGTTTATACGGAGTTTGTAAAGTGAAGTAATAATACCGAGTAAGCCCCACCACGAAAAGCGGAGTGGCGGGGCTTACCGATTTCTATGTAACTAAAAATAGCTTATTTACAATCAAAGAGCAGCGATGTATACGCTGCTCTTTTTATCTATTATTACTTATAAATTATCTAGCTTTTTGTAGTGTTCGTACATCTGCTCTTGTTTCTAGCAGCTCATCTGATAAAATATGAAGCTTTGTATTAATTTTATCTATTTTCGTACTTAATGTATTTTCAACAGAAACGATTTGCTCTTTTGTCGTTTGAATTTGCTGTTGAAGTTCTGCTTTCGTATCAGCGATCTGCTGCTGCAATTCATCCTTTGTAGTCTTTAGTTGGTTCGAAAGCTCTAAAATAGCCTGAAGAACAGCATCTTGATTTGCATTTTGTTCCATCATCGTGCCTCCATCCTTTAATCTTTGTTAACTATCTAAATCCATAGGGCAACAATCCATAGTTTTCTTCATTAAAAGAGTGACTGCAAGACTCTACTAACCATTCTATCTACAATTTTATCCGTAGTCAAAACATAAAAAATAATGAATTGTTGAATAATTCAAGCTCTATTAAAATGATATGATAAATAAGTGAATTATAGGCATATTTCAATTTGAAAAAATGCCAAAATGACAATGATTTTTAAAAATATTCATACGTGAAAAATAACATTTTGCTAGGTCTACAGGATCAACCTATTTTTTTACGCTATAATGTTCTATATAAAATAAAAAGGAATTACTAATATGAGTGAACCAATCATTTCGAATTATGGGATTTATTCAGTGGCATCTTTTAAAAAGCCGTTACTCTCAATCAGTTCGGCGATGATTAATCCTGGACTATATGAAGCCAGTATTTTTATTAATCGAACTGTGCCTGTTGACTATAATCCACAGCATGTACAAGAAGAATTTATAGATTTTTTAGTCCAGCATGACCTTCCTATCGAGAAGAGTGTGGCAATGATGACTGCAGTAAACCAGGAGTTTCTTTTTATAGATACTTTTCAGGATGGAGAACTAACGCTGACGGTCATGTTAACAGCTGGGCTAGGGAATGCAGTAGATATTACCGCCTCGCATCGCTATACATATCAATCAAGGATCGGCACTATTAATATTTTCGTATTTATCGACGGTCATTTAACTGTCGAAGCCTTGATGCAGGCATATAGTGCAGTAACTGAAACAAAGGTGAAAACACTTATCCAGCGTAATATAGTAGATAAAAAAAGTGGGACCTTGGCTACAGGCACATCGACAGATAGCGTATGTGTTGCAGCCACACAACAAGGCGAGCTTTATCCTTATGCAGGCTCCATTACTAAATTAGGAAGCTTGATCGGAAAAGGTGTTGCCCACACATTACATCGTGCAATTGATAATTATATTATTTATACAAAGGGACGTTTAAAATGAATAGTATCATTTGTTTACTGGCCATAGGGTTAGACCGTATCGTAGGCGATCCAAAAGGGCTACCACACCCAGTCATTTGGATTGGCAACTGGATTGCCTTCTTAGAAAAAAGGTTGAATAGGGGGGTCAATCGACGCTTAAAAGGAGCCTTAACGGTATTGCTAACTCTATTCGCTACATTGGCTGTAGTAGGTGCGGTTCTTTTCGTCAGCTATAAAATTCATTGGGCCATTGGTATTGCGATTGAAGTACTCTTAATTGCAATCGCACTTGCTCAAAAAAGCTTAGATCAAGCAGCGATGGTTGTTTATCGTGCATTAGAGGCAAACGACATGGAAGAGGCCCGGACGAAGCTTGGATGGATTGTAGGTCGGGATACAGCTCATTTAGAGGAGCCAGAAGTTGTACGAGGGGTCGTGGAGACTGTTTCGGAAAATACAAGCGACGGCGTAACCGCTCCATTATTTTATGCTCTTCTATTTGGTGCAATCGGTGCGTGGATTTATAAAGCGATTAACACATTAGATTCTATGGTTGCGTATAAGAATGAGCGCTACAGTCAATTTGGCTACATTGCAGCAAAATTAGATGATATTGCGAACTACATTCCGAGTCGTCTAACAGGGTTATTGATTTTGCTTACAACCAAAAATGTAAAAAAGCTACCTTTGGCGGAACGATGGAATAAATGGAAGAGAGATGCGAAAAAACATCCAAGTCCTAATAGCGGCTATTTAGAGGCAGCTACGGCTTATCAACTAGGGATTCGTTTAGGTGGCAATAATTCCTATGGTGGAAAGCAATCCTTTCGAGCGTTTATGGGGGAGCCACTTGTCGTCATGAACCGAGAGCATATTAAGCTTACTGTTCGACATATGTATACCGTCACAATTTACTTTTTACTACTGATTGGAGGGATCATTTTTGGCATTACCTGCGCATGGAGCAAATGCATTGGCTTTATATAGGCAACTTCAGTTACCAATGCCTGAAAAGATTTATGATTTAAGTGAAAATGTGAATGTTCTAGGGAGTCCTTCATCGATTAAAAAGCTTTGGCCAGCGTTGTTGGAAAGTGTCGGAAGTTATCCAGATATGCTTGCAGAACCTTTTCGGAGTAAAGTAGCTAGCGTTCACAGAGTGCCTAATGATTTTGTTGTAGTAGGGAATGGGGCAGCGGAATTACTAATGGCAATCGCGCAGTTTTTTAGAGAAAAGCATGCCATTATTGTGGAGCCCTCCTTTTCTGAATATAAACGAACGCTTTTACAGCAAAACGTTCATGTGGAGTCGATTGTTGTAGAGGATATTTGTCTCTATAAGCTACCGATGCAAGCACTAAAAAAGGCGATGGACAAGGGTGACGTAATTTACCTTTGCAACCCAAATAATCCAACGGGTGTTCTGACAGCTCGTGAGGAAATTGAAGAGCTATTAGCTTACGGTGAAAAGGTTGGCTGTGCCGTAGTTGTTGATGAGGCGTTTATGGATTGGACGGATGAAAAAGAATCGGTAATCGATTTAACTGTCCGCTATGCCAATTTATTTGTCTTACGATCAATGACAAAAATGTATGCTTTAGCTGGCGTTCGCCTTGGCTATTTAGTTAGTAGGCATGCGTCAAATATCTACAATTATTTACCTCATTGGAGTGTTAGCGGCATTGCGATTGCAATTGGCTGCCAATGCTTAGAAGAATCCGCCTTTGTCCAAATATCTGGTGAAAATAGTACGAAAATGCGAACGGCTATGAGTCATTTTTTAATGCAACATGGCTGTGCTGTAACGGCTAGCGAAGCCAACTTTCTAACATTCAAACTACCGATGGGGTGGAGTGTACCGGAAGCCTATCTATATTTCCTTCAGCATGGAATCGTGTTACGGCATACGGAAAACTATATCGGCTTGGATGGTCAGTGGTTTCGGATTGGCATGAAGGATGAAGAAGCAATGAATGAATTTACTAAAAGGTTTGTGGAATATGAAAACAATTTACCTAGTAAGACACGGTGAGACGGAGTGGAATAAGCTAGGCAAGTTACAGGGCTGGCTTGACTCGGAATTAACCGAATTAGGAGTACAGCAAGCAAGGGCGCTTCAGTATACTTTTCAGGGAATGGATATCGATACTGTTTATAGCAGTGACTTAGGGCGGGCGATTTCTACTGCCCGACTTATTGTACCAGCCCAGGAGCCAGTGATTGATGCGCGGCTAAAGGAAATATTTTTAGGTGAGTGGCAAGGAAAAGAGCTTCAATATTTGGAAAGAGATCCTTGTTACGAGCAATATGTGTGTTCACCTCAATCTTTTCAACCGACCACTCAGGAAACATTTCAGTCAGTAGCAAATAGAATGCATGCCTGCTTGCAAAGTGTTGCTCAAAAAAATGAAAAAAATATCATAATGGTATCACACGGGATCGCTATTCATTGTTTGTTGTGGAAATTAAGCGGTGAAAGACTCCATTCTTTATCCGATTTAATCCCTAGCTGTGGTGTTGTAAAGCTAAATTATTGTGACGGTATTTGGGAAATTCAGGAGTTTACCTTGAGGAAAGTACAAAATACTTATTTACAGTAAAAGATTGGTCATGCTATACTTGAAATCGTTGAATCACAATATATTGTGTTATTTTTTATTTAGGTACTACTATATGTAGTTGAAAGGGAAGCTGGTGAAAATCTAGCGCTGTCCCCGCAACTGTAAATCCGAGCGACTTACGTGATACCACTGTTCCAACGGGAAGGTGTAAGAAGTGATGAAGATGAGCCAGGAGACCGCCTCAATAAAAAGACAGTACATTTCTTCGGGGTAGAGTAAATGGATGCGAAGCTTTAGTGTGTCCATTTTAGATTATCTCACATTTGAGGTAGTCTTTTTATTTTTGTCCCATGTTTAGGGATAACGGAGACTATACATAAATTAATGAAATGAGGAATGAAAAAATGAAATTATACACAAAAACAATTTGTCCAAAATGCCTATGGGTGAAATCTGAGTTAGTGCAAGCTGGATTCGATTCAGTTGAAATGATTAATATTGATCACAATGAGCAAGCAAAAGAAAAAATTATCAATGCTGGCTTGATGAGTGTTCCTATTTTAGAGGTTGAAGGCGAACTAATTCATGATGTGCAGGAGATTGTATCGCGAATTGAGATGCTTACGCAGTGATTGCCTATGCTAGTCGAACAGGGAATGTACGCTATATTGTCCAAAAACTAAACCTACCAGCTATCGAAATTACAAAAGATACAGTAATTGAAACACCATTTATCCTTTGTACGTACACAGATGGACTTGGTGATGTGCCCGCTGTTGTCCAAGCCTTTATGGAACAGAACGCTACGTTATGTAAAGGGATTGTCGTTAGTGGAAACAGTAATTTTGGTTTAGATGTTTTTGGACTTGCTGGTGATAAACTCGCTTCAGACTACCATATACCGCTAGTTAGAAAGATTGATTTACGAGGGTTTTCAAAGGATTATGAGGCAATCCTTGCATTTTATAATGATTGTGTGAAAGAGGATGACTATGAAACAATACTTGAAGTTAAATAATGAAGTATTAAATCGCTATCATGCAACTGGTGAGCTCGATTTAGCGAAGGATAAAGAAGCAACACGCCGATACTTTTTAGAGGATGTTAACGTTCGTATGCGTTACTTTATCGACGTAGAGGAAAAAATTCGATACTTAGTCGATGAAGGCTATTATGAAAAAGAATTTATCGACCAATATACGCCAGCATTTATAAAAAGTATGTATAAAAAAGCATACGCTTATAAGTTCCGCTTCCCATCCTTTATGAGTGCAAGCAAATTTTACGAAAGCTATGCGATGAAAAGTCGAGATGGCAAGGAAATTTTAGAAAAGTACGAGGATCGTATCGTTATTATCGCCCTTTATCTCGCACAAGGTGATGAAAGGTTGGCAGAAAAAGCTGTCGAAGCGATGATGGAAGCATACCAGCCTGCTACACCTACTGCATTGAATAGTGGTAAAAAAGCGCGCGGAGAGTTAGTAAGCTGCTTTAAGCTAACAATGGATGACACGATGAATAGCATTGCCGAAAATATTGGCTACTGCTTAGAGCTATCACGTCTTGGTGGTGGTGTCGGTGTAAATTTAACTGATTTACGTCCATTAGGTGATCCAATTAAAGGGATTTTGAACAGAGCTAGTGGTGTAATGCCTGTTGCAAAGCTGCTAGAAAACTCCTTCTCCTATTCCAACCAATTAGGACAGCGTAACGGTTCAGGTGTTGTGTACTTAAACATTTTCCACGGAGATATTGAGAATTTTATTTCCTCGAAAAAACCAAATGCAGATGAAAAAATTCGCTTAGCAACATTATCTACAGGTGTTATCCTTCCAACAATCTTCTTTGAGCTAATGAAGCGAAATAAAGATATTGTGTTATTTAGCTCTTACGATATTTATAAGGAATACGGCAAGCGCATGTCTGAAATTAGCATGAGCGAAATGTATTACGAGTTACTCGATAATCCAAACATTCGCAAGCTAAAACGTTTAAATGCACGTAAGCTTTATACAGAAATTAAGAAGGCACAGTTTGAATCGGGCTATCCGTTTGAAATTTTTGATGATAATGTGAATGAAGCACATCCGTTAAAGAGCATTGGTCGCGTAAAAATGTCTAATCTATGTACGGAAATTCTGCAGGTGCAGGAAACTAGTGTCATTACCGATCAGGACGAGCCAAATCAATACGGCCTAGATGTAAGCTGTAACCTAGGTTCCCTAGATATTTATAAGGCAACAAAGGTCGGGGATTTCGAAACATTAGTCGATACAGCTGTTCGTTTGCTAACGAACGTATCGCAAATGACAAATATTAAAAATGTTCCTTCTGTAGCGAAGGCGAATAAGTTAATGCACTCGATTGGCTTAGGTGTAATGAACCTACATGGCCATCTTGTGACTGAGGGCATTGTATATGGTTCTAAGGAATCTGTTGCATTTATTGATGCGTTTATGGAAGCAGTGAACTACTTCTCGATAAAATCATCGATGGAAATTGCGAAGGAAAAGGGCGTAACCTTTGATCGGTTTGAAGAAAGTGATTATGCAACAGGCGCTTATTTCGATAGCTATACAACGAAAGAGGGCAGTTTATTAGAGCCAGCAGTGGAAAAGGCGTTAGGAAACGTCCCACAGATTACACGTGAAATGTGGCAGGCACTTAAAGAGGATGTTATGAAGCACGGAATTTTCCATGCGTATCGTTTAGCAATTGCACCTACGGGTAGTATTTCTTATATTCGTAGCAGTACGGCATCGATTGCCCCGTGTACTGAACGTGTTGAAGTTCGTGACTATGCAGATAGTCGTACGATTTATCCGATGCCATTTTTAACAAATGAAAATGAGCATCTTTATACAGAAGCATACGAAGTGGACCAATTCAAACTTATTGACCTTTATGCAGCAGCGCAAAAGCATATAGACCAAGGCGTTTCGATGACACTGTACGTGACAGATAGCTGGACTACTGAGCAGCTTGCAAAGGTGTACATTTATGCATGGATGAAAGGAATTAAATCTGTGTATTATGTACGTCAGCGTCTACAAACATTAGAGGAGTGTGTATCATGCCAGGTGTAACAAAGTTTGAGGCGGTTAACTGGAATCAACCAACAAGTGAGCTTGCCAAAGTTTTTTGGGATCAGCAATGGAAGCAAATTTGGTTCCCAGAAGAAATCGCGGTAAGTAAGGATATTAAGCAATGGAAGGAATTTGAGCATCAGGATACGTATAAAAAGGTATTTGGTGGCTTAACACTTCTTGATACTGTACAAACAAATATTGGGATGAATGAAATTGCAAGGTTCACACCGGATTATCAAGAGAAGGCGGTATTAACAGTTTTCGGCGCCTTTGAAGCAATCCACGCAAAATCCTATTCTTATATTTTTACAACTCTTTGTACAAATACAGAAATTGATGAAGTATTTGACTGGGTTAAGAAGAATGAGTTTCTTCAATATAAAGCGACGAAAATTAATGAAGTGTATACGTCGATTAAAGAGGATGATCCTGAAAGTTTGTGGAAGGCGATGTTTGCCTCTGTTATGCTTGAATCATTCTTATTCTACTCAGGCTTTTTCTATCCGCTGTACTTAGGTGGACAAGGCTTTTTACGAAATAGTGCAGAGGTGATATCACTCATTTTACGTGATGAGTCGATTCACGGCGTTGCGGTTGGCTTCTTTGCACAAAACATCTTTAAGCAAATTCCAGCAGACAAACAGGATGAACTAAAGCTTTGGGGCTATGAGTACTTGCTTGATCTTTATCAAAATGAAATGCGTTATACAGATGATGTATATGCGGAAACAGGGCTTAGTCCGGAAGTAAAGGCGTATGTTCGTTATAATGCCAATAAGGCACTAATGAATGTTGGCTTTGATGCGATGTTCCCAGAGGAAGAGGTAAACCCGATCGTGATGAATGGTATTCGTAATGAAGGGTCAACATATGATTTCTTCTCTCAGAAGGGCTCCACATATGCTGTTGCGAAAGTAGCACCAATTACTGACGATACATTTAATTTTGATGATATCCAATAGAGCAAAATAGCTACGAGTAAAGTAAAAGAGCGGGATCATTTCGAGGGCACTGAAAAAGTCCATATCTACTCACGTTGCGAGGTATTTAACGATTTAATCGTTGAATACCTCGCTTTTTTCATTTGGCACTGTGACTGTGTTGTTTTCCGAAGCATTCCGCTCGCTTTCCGCGGGCGAGCGCCGAGCCTCCTCCTACGCTTCGCTTCGTGCGGGGTCTCGACTGTCTCGCTTTCCCGCAGGAGTCGAGCGATGCTTCTCCAAACAACGGAATCTATCATACTATTATTTTATTTACCCTTTCATATATAATAAAAGAATTAATATGCAGGTGGTGCTTCCAATGATTTCAAATCAAGAAACTCTTAACTTAAGTCCATTCATGGCCATTTATGATATTGTTGTGCCAAAAGAGAATATGCTTCGCCAAATCAATGAACTTGTTGATTTTTCATTCATTTTAGAAGAATTAAAGACAAAATATTGTTTAGATAATGGACGTAATGCAATCCCTCCAATCCGCATGTTTAAGTACTTATTATTAAAATCAATTTATGATGTATCGGATGTCGACCTAGTAGAACGTTCAAAATATGATATGTCATTCAAATATTTTTTGGACATGGCGCCGGAAGATCCGGTCATTGACCCTAGCTCACTTACGAAATTTCGTCGGCTTCGCCTCCAAGACGTAAGCTTATTAGACATGCTCATCGGGAAAACAGTTGAAATCGCATTGGAGAAAAAAATCATCAACACAGGCACGATTATTGTGGATGCCACTCATACAAAAGCACGTTACAACCAAAAATCACCGAAAGAATTTTTACAAGAGAAATCAAAAAACGTTCGAAAAGCGGTCTACAAAATAGACGAATCAATGAAAGAGAAATTTCCTGCGAAGACTACTTCTAACGAAGTAAAGGATGAATTAGCTTACTGTGAAAAAGTAATTACAGCGATTGAAAAAGAACCACAAATCGCACAAATTCCAGCTGTCAAAGAAAAGCTGAATGTATTAAAAGAAGTTGTAGAAGATTTCCAAGAACATCTAAACTATTCTTCTGATTCGGATGCGCGAAAAGGGCATAAGACGGCTGAATCTTCTTTCTTCGGCTACAAGACACATATCGCGTTGAGTGATGAACGTATTATTACAGCGGCTATCGTTACAACAGGTGAAAAAAGTGATGGAAAATATCTTCAAGAATTAATCGATAAAAGTACACAAGCAGGTATGAAAATTAATACAGTTATTGGGGATTCAGCTTACTCTGAAAAGGCAAATATTGAATATACAAAAAAAGAGAAAATTGCACTTGTCGCAAAGTTGAACCCTATTCTTACACAAGGACCGCGAAAAGAAGAAGATAAGTTTGAATTTAACAAAGATGCTGGAATGTTTGTTTGTAAGGCTGGTCATCTCGCGACACGAAAAGCACGTACTGGAAAAAAAGGAACGAATAATAGCCAAAGTCAGACTTATTATTTTGATATCGAAAAGTGCAAAGTATGTCCAATGAGGGAGGGATGTTATAAAGAAGGCGCAAAAAGTAAAACGTATTCTGTCACAATCAAGTCAGAAATACATGCCGAACAAGAAGCGTTTCAAAATACGGAAGCATTTAAAGAAATTGCCGCAAATCGCTACAAAATAGAAGCGAAGAATAGTGAATTGAAAAACGGACACGGGTACGATACGGCATCGGCTGCGGGTCTATTTGGCATGGAAATTCAAGGTGCCACAACGATATTCGCTGTCAATTTAAAACGGATAATAAAGCTACTAAAGGAAAATGAGTAAGGAATAGAGACCAAGATAAGGCACTTCCTGTTCAAAAATGAACAAGAAGTGCCTTATTTTTATCTGAAAAAGGTTCATTATAATAAAAACGAAAGTTTTTCAGTGCCCTCATCATTTCCCCGCTCTTTTTTACGTATTGCATTTTTTAGTTGAGACGAAAGCATTTTTTGATTAACTCGCCTATGTGAAGTTTCGTAGTTTGGGTCTTCGTTACTTTTTCAGATACTAGCCACATTTTTCGAAATACTAGCCGTAATTTCAAAAATACTAGCCATTTTTTTCGAAATACTAGCCACATTTTGAAATTTACTAGCCACTGTGAAAATTCGTTGTTTAGAAACTAGCCAACTTTTTTAAATACTCGCCGTTTTTCAAATTAACTAGCCCATCCGAAAATTCGTTATTTAAATACTAGCTCCGTTAGAAATTAGCGTTCTAAGTATAGCTGTTGCCTGTAGCGGAGGCAACGGCTACATTAGAACAACTCCAGTAAACCACGAAATTCCCCTTATTCTTGCTTTGCTGCGTGCATTAAATGTGGTGCTTTTTTCATTGTCCATGTATAAGCAAGGATAAAGCAGCCGATTAGAATAACAGTACCTAAAATATATGGAGAATCCATATTCCAGTCAAATAGAATGCCGGCCAGGGCAGGGCCAACCATGTTACCAAGGCTCATATAGGCATTATTCATCCCGGCGGCAAATCCTTGTTCTGCTCCAGCAAGCTTGGATATTAACGTGTTCACGGCTGGTCGTATAAATGTTGTGGCAATCGAGAAGATCGTCGCCACGACTGTAATAATAAAGAAGCCACTAATATAAATAACAAGCAGCATCGTGACTGCAGCGAGCAATAGGTTTAATAGTATAACCTTCATCTCACCATATCTCTTGAACAATTTATTAACTACGAACATTTGAAGAATTACGCCAGCAAATCCACCTACCGTAATGATAATAGCGATATCAGTAGGCGTATAATCAAATTTTTTGTCTAAATAAAGTGATAGGGTTGCCTGGAAATTTGCAATACCAAAGCTAAAGGTAAACACGACAATTAGGAAAATAAAATACGATGTTTTCACAGAACGTGCTAGCTGTTTCACTAAATTTTCACGAGGTGCAACTTCTTTCGCCTCTTGCTTAATATTCGGTAAAACGAAAAAAGAAAAAATCGCGGCCATAATTGCAAAGGCACCTGCTAAATAGAATGGAAAGTGCAAATTAATGTTAGCTAGGAATCCACCGAATGCTGGACCAATCATAAACCCGAGCGACATCGCCGCCCCAATCATTCCCATTCCTTTTCCACGCTCTTCGTACGTTGTAATATCTGCGACAAATGCCATAATCGGAGGCATAATAAACGCCGCACCAGCTCCAGCTAGGAAGCGTGCTAAAAATAATACCCAGACCTCCGTTGCAATGCCAAATAGGATTTGTGCAAGACCGTAAAGAATTAGTCCACCAATGATAAATATTTTTCTTCCATGTCGATCAGATAAATCTCCTGCAACCGGAGAAAGTAAAAATTGTGCAAGTGCAAAGCTTGCGATTAAAAACCCTAAAACTTGTCCGCCAACGCCAAATATTTCTAAATATGCGGGCATGACAGGAACGATAAGACCAATGCCTCCCATTGTAATAAACATGTTAAACATTAAAAGATATAGGGCAGCATTGTTCGTTTTCTGTGCCATGGCAAACCGCCTTTCCATAAATTTATTTCGAATTCTGAAATGTTTTCACTCTCAGTTTAACATAATTGTACCGTTACACGGGAATAAAATCATCCATCGAATGACCGAGAAGAAGGAAGAATTCAATATACCGCTTTTGCTTGTTAAGGCGATTTTGGAGTATTGACACTACAATAATTGATAAAAAAAGCCAATGCTAATTAAGCATTGGCCCTCTGTCAATCATTATTTTGCAAAGTTAAGCTTCTTATTTAAAAGGTGGATAGTGACACCACCGACAGTCATCGACAATAACTCACCAACTGCAACGGTAAAATAAGTTGGCCAAAATGGTAAATCCAGCATGATTGTTAGCTGAGCCGCCACTGTAAACATCGAGGCGGTAACAATTAGTGCTGTGACAACCATTTTCACTTTCATATTTTCTATATTTTTCGTAACTGCTCGACATAGAAGTAGTACGATAAATGTTGCTAAACCACCAATTGGGACGTCCAAGATCCATGTAGGGGACATAAAATTAGCGAGTACAACGCCAAGCGTAACGGCAATCACGTATCGCTTATGATACAGTGCCAAATAGTTGAACATTTCGGCTATTCGTAATTGAACTGCTCCAAAGCTAATAACAGATAGCATCACTGTAACAGCGACGTAGAGAGAAGCGACAAGCGCTATTTTTGTCAGCTCACTGACAGAGGTACGTGTTGAAGACATAGAAGTTTGCATAAGGGTTCCTCCTTTATAAAATGGCAGGACCATTTTATTCATAACTACGACCAAAGGAGAGAGAGCTATTTTGCTCACCAGAAGTGTCGTAGTGTAAGCTAGACAATTTAACTCACGTGCGTATTATAACAGAGAAACTCAATATACAAAAGAGCTATTTCGTCAGCCACCCACCGTCAATTGTCATCACGGTACCGTGAATATAATCAGCCGCTTTACTTGCCAAATATAGTGTTAAATTGGCGACTTCCTCAGGCTTTGCCCATCGTCCAGCTGGTGTTTGCTCAGCGACCCATTTAGCCATCTCGCCGTCCCCGTCAAAATCTGCCTTGTTCATCGGTGTTCTAATGGCACCTGGTGCTATGGCATTTGCTCGAATACCCTCCCGACAATAATCGCAATCAAGTTGCTTTGTATAGCCTATGACCGCATGCTTTGAAGCCGTATAGGCTGCACCGCCACCACCGGCAACAAGACCAGCGATTGATGCCATATTTACGATGACACCTTCTTGCTGTTTGAGCATTTGCGGTAGAATGGCATTTGTTACGAAATACATTCCCTTTACATTGGTATTCATAATGAGGTCCCATAACGCTTCGTCAGTTTCTAATGTTTTCGCGTAGCTATCGAGTATACCGGCCGTATTTAATAAAATATCAACCTTGCCAAAAGTGGATAGAGCAAGTTCCACTGCCTTATTGACGTCTGCTTGTTTACAAACGCTACCAGCTATAAAAGAGAGACGGTTTTCGTATGGCTCCTGTAATGCTTGTAAATTATCAATATTCTTATCAAAGCCAAATACGTTGGCACCATTTTTTAAAAACGAGAGGGCTTGTGCATACCCAATACCAGAGCCAGCCCCTGTAATGAATACAGTTTTTCCTTGATACTCCTCAAATGTCATAGGTTGTCCTCCGCTTTAAGAAACAATTATCCAGTCTTCGGCTAAAATATCACAAACAGTTGGCGAAAACATTGTGTACCCTTCGCCGGTTACATTAATTAAGAAATACGGATTTAATGCTTCCCCGTCATGCTCACCTTTTTCTACAAGCTTCACATAAAGCTCGGCGCCACCCCAGCCTTCACGAATAACTTTTTCGCCTTGCTTTAAGCGCGGTAAAATTTCTTCAAATGTCATTAATAATCACCTTATCCTTATTAGATTTCGAAAGAAGTATACTTGATTTACGGAAGAGTGGCAATGGGGGATAGCGCCGTTGGACAGGAGAGAAATTTATAAAAATATAGTGGTTATTTTTATGCGGGGAAAAGATGCGCCAGAACTAGCGATTGTAGCTATTTTTCTCTGCTAAATCGCCCTTGTGATACACCTCCTATTCTCTTGCTCTTAAGAGGGTAGGAGGTATGGAAGCTTATCTATAATGAAGGCACTAATCAATACAGCTGCTTAAAAGACTTAGCTAAAGCTATATGTGTGTTTTGCTGCTAACAATATTTATTCTGTATCCTCTATCGATTCTAGGTCTTCTATTTTAACCGGGGCTAATGTAACAATGACCTTCCGTTTCAGCTCTTCTTCTAAGATTGTTTCTAGTGTTCGAATAAATGCCGTATCTAGTGACTCTTCACTTGTAACAGCTAATAGCACATTATATGTACCTGTACCTTGTTGATAAGCAAAGCTAAAGTCGTTTAGTGTACCATCAATTAATTGCAGTTTTTCGTTTACTACTTGTGCAATGATTTCCTCAGGTGTGCTCGTTTTTAATTCTACTACTTCAACGACTTCAGGGTTTGACTCCGGCAGCAGTGATTTATAGCCATCTGTCGCACCTTCATTATTTACTCTCTGAATCATCGAAATATCAGCTACGATTTGTACTGGGGCAGTCAGTTTATACTCTAAGCTATTTTCAAGCTTTCGGATATCCTCTGGTAAAATAATCTGTGCTGAATGCAAGTCAACATTGATGAGAAATGTCGTGTCATCTCTTGTGAAATTCAAGGAATTAATTGCTGCATCAGGAGCCATGACAGCAAGCCCATCTTCCAATGTGTTGCGAATAATCTTCTCTCGTTGATCGGATTCGATAGAAGTTTTTAATAGGAGAATTAATGGAATAGACACAATGACTAATAATAAAATCGGATATATTATTTTACGATCTACAAGACGGGATAAAATAGGTCCCTTTTCCTTGGATGTATCCAAATTCAAATAATGTGCCATTAAGGATGTATTGAATCCTGCAAATTGAAAAATAATCATAGCAATAACATTAATTGCTACCATATTCGCAATAAATAATAATAATGCACCACCGGCCAGATGGTATTCTTGTTTTGCTAATGTAATACCTACTACGCATAAAGGAGGCATTAAAGCTGTTGCGATGGCTACCCCTGGTAACGTAGCACCTGCTCGATAGCAAATGGCATATGCGCCAGCTGCACCGGAAGTAAGCGCAATGATTAAATCAATAAGTGTAGGTGAGGTTCTAGATAATACTTCAGAAGTTAAATCAGAAACAGGTAAAAGTAGTGTTAAAAACGTTGATAAAGCAACGGCTAAAACAGCACCGATAAACTCCGCTTTAATTGTTACTCTTAGTAAAGGATTATTCCCCGTAATCAACGCTAGTCCACTCCCTAAAATGGGATTCATCAAAGGGGCTATGAGCATGGCGCCAATAATTACAGCTGTACTATTTGAAAGTAATCCGTATGTTGCTACGGTACAAGAGAGTACAACCATAATGTAATAATATGTATCTGGCTGTGAGTCTCTCGAAATTTTTTCGGTGATGGATTCGCGTGTAAAATAGTCAATCTGATATTTTTTCTTTTTTGGCTCAATATTAGTTTCGCGCTCCATAGAAGTTGTCATGGCAATCATGCTCCTTTCATCCTCTATAGTGTACTATAATTTCATGATGTAATTAGTGTTTTTTGAAGTTAAAGTTAATACTGGATGTGTATGGTAGGGGGAATAGATTCAGAACGGCGAGATGCCATGTATTCCTATATTAATCACTAGCTTTTGCAATCGTCACTAATTCAAAGTAAAAGCATAAAAAGTAAAAGTAGATGCCATTCGGTTTTGGCGTCTACTTTTTTTGTAATTGACCATTCAGCGGAGAATTCTTTTTTACATAGGTCTCCTTTGGAAAGATAAATGTCCATGGCATGCTAGTATGAGGAGGGATGGAGAGAGCGGGTAGCGAAAATACCTTCTCAGCTATAGCCCCTTGCTCGGTCGAATAGACGAGCCTTGTATGGTCGAAAATGAGCGGATTATCCGAAAAATTATGCACTAAAACGGTAATTAATAGCTCTTCCTTATGATTGATGGCTTCTCGGATTGGAGAAAATGCAATAGTAGAATAGTTTTGGTGTTTCGTTTCATTAAAGATTCTTTGGATTTCATCTCGGTCTTGAGAGGACAGTGTTTTGTCCCAAGCTGCCTCAAATTGTAGCTGCTGCATAAAGGCTAACCTCCTTTTTATGCTAGTGTAACATAAGGAGAGGGAGCTAAAAAATGAAAGGATATTTACTGAGTATCTCGATATTATTTCATCCTATAATTATTTTGTCATCATTTCGAAAACTACGAAACGCAGAAGTGGTGACTCTGTCATTTGAGAGAATCGGTGCTGAAAAATCGGAGTTTATTTTCAAGGTAAAAATTATAACTGAGTGTTCTATATTTCAGGGCAAAAAGGGCATGCTAAATTTTAGTAAAATGTATTTTACAATAGTATAATGAAAATGTAATTCATAGATAATTTGGAAGGGGGCTGCTTAATATGGCTCAAAATTTACAAGGAAAAGTAGCATTTGTTACAGGTGCAGCAAGAGGAATCGGTAAAGCAACAGCGCTTTATTTAGCAAAAGAGGGCGTACACGTAGGTTTACTTGCAAAAACAGAGGGAACGTTAAAGGAAGTGGCTAAGGAAATTGAAGGCTATGGCGTAAAAGTTGCCTATGCAACGGCTGATATTTCATCAAAAGAGCAAGTCGACGAAGCCATTTCTTCACTTACAAACGAATTGGGATCGGCTGATATTTTAATAAACAATGCGGGAACGGGTACATTTGGTAAGGTAATGGACATGGACCCAGCTCAATGGAAGCAAATCATCGATATAAATTTAATGGGCACATACTATGTAACACGTGCAGTACTGCCGCAATTAATCGAAAAAAATGGTGGAGATATTATTAATATTTCTTCTACAGCTGGATTAAATGGCGCGGCTACATCAAGTGCTTATAGTGCATCAAAATTTGGGGTAATCGGTTTTACAGAATCACTGGCACAAGAAGTTCGCCGCAACAACATTCGTGTATCGGCTTTAACGCCAAGCACAGTGGCAACCGATTTAGCTATGGACGCAAACTTAATTAAAGAAAACGACGAATCAAAATTCATGCAACCTGAAGATATTGCTGAATTAATTGTTAGCCAATTAAAGTTAAATCCACGTATTTACGTAAAAACAGCAAGCGTCATCGCAACAAATCCATATTAAGCGAATTATTTTTAGTAGAGAGTTAATTATCCGAAGTGGATAATTGGCTCTTTTTTTATAAGCCTGTGCCTCGGTCAAGAGAAGTAAAAATTTAACTCCTTCGCTTTTTCCTCAGAAACATGCCATAATAGATAGATTATAAAAAGGTTAGGATGACTCGATGGAGCAGATACGCGAAATATATGTAAAACCAAAATTTATTAAACAAATGACAAATGGCTATCCACTGATTTTAAAGGAAGCTATAGATATGCCAGAGGTACCGATAGAAGAGGGAACGATTGTGCAATTATTAGACGCACAAGGTGGTTATATTGCGACAGGCTATTATGGTGAGCAAAACAAAGGCATCGGCTGGGTACTCTCACGCAAACAAAAAGAAGTTATTGATGTGCGTTTCTTTAAGAAAAAAATTCTTGAGGCAGCTGAAAAACGTGCGGATTTTTTTGCATCAGAGGACACGACGGCTTTCCGTGTATTTAACGGAGAAGGCGATGGAATTGGTGGCTTAACAATTGATTTCTTCAATGGCTTTTATATGGTGAGCTGGTATAGTGAAGGGATTTATGCCTTCCGTGATGTCGTATATGAGGCATTACATCTAGTGCTAAACACGCGCGGCGTTTATGAAAAATTACGATTTAATAAGAATGGTCAATACGTTGAGCAGGACGATTATGTCTCAGGTGAAAAAGGAGATTTCCCATTAATCATCAAGGAAAATGGCATGAATTTTGCTGTTGATTTAAACGATGGAGCAATGACAGGGATTTTCCTTGATCAGCGCAATGTTCGTAAAGCACTACGAGATCAATATGCAATGGATAAAACAGTGTTAAATACATTCTCCTACACAGGAGCATTTTCTGTAGCAGCAGCACTTGGCGGCGCATCAAGTACGACGAGTGTGGATTTAGCGAAACGTAGCTTAGCAAAAACAATCGAACAATTTGCAGTGAATGAGATTGATTATGAATCACAGGATATTAAAGTGATGAATGTTTTCGACTACTTTAATTATGCAAAGCGTAATGGATTGAAGTTTGATGTTGTTGTACTTGATCCACCGAGTTTCGCACGAACAAAAAAAATGACCTTTAGTACAGCAAAGGATTATCCGAAGCTTTTAAAGGATGCGCTTGCGATCACGAATGATCATGGGGTGATTATCGCCTCAACGAATAACGCGAGCTTTGATATGAAAAAATTTAAAACGTTTATTGATAAAGCATTTAAAGAGACGGATACACGTTACAAAATATTAGAACAACATCAGTTGCCAGAGGATTTCGCTGTTCCACATAACTTCCCTGAATTTAACTATTTAAAAGTAGTTATCATTCAAATCATCGACTAAAAGGACGGGTAGAATGAAATATCAAAAATCAATCATGCTTAAGCTTATCAATGAACATCGTGAGCTGCATGATGAATTAAAAAAACTAAAAGCTGAGATGGGTTTAGAGAAAAACTTTGCAGTAAAGGCATTGTATCATTCATATGTGGCAGAGGATGGACCGTATATGAAGGATTATCAGGATTTGGAGCGACTATATTAAATCGTAGTGCTACATTTTAAAGTGATAGGTGTTATCTGATTACGCGAACCCTATCCTTATATAAGGTCAGTTTAAAGAGCTACTTTCAAATTGGGTTTTTCCTTTGGAAGTAGCTTTTTTCCTTTCCAAGGACGTTTTGGCGAGTAAAATTCAAAAATCGGCGAGTAAAATTTAAAAATTATGCTAGTATTTTTAAAATTGTGGCTAGTAAATCCAGCGTGATGTGTGATTCTCCGATTTTCAATGGTGCAGAATCATTAAACGTAGCAGTATCGATAGGGATTTTAAAAATTGGCTACTAAGCTTTCAATGTGGCGAGTATACAGTCACATCGACGAGTATTTCAAGCTCGAATTTTCACATTGGCGAGTAAATTCTAAAAAATGGCTAGTATTTCAAAAAAAGCGGCTAGTATTTTCAAAATTGTGGCTAATAAATTTAAAAAATCTGACTAGTACTTATAAATATTTCGTAGTTCACGTGCATGTAAAATAATAATAGCTATTTTTATTGTAAACTTGTGCATACTTAGGTGCACATGCAATTAAATCTACTTTTTTGGAGCAAGTGACTAATCGTATGAAAAGAAAAATTAAGCAAATCCTAAAAGTCGTTAAAATAATTTCATCTGTCTCTGCTTAGACTGTACGCAAGATTTATCGTCGACGATTTTATATCCCATTGTCTGATATGTCTTTAATCTTTTTTCGAACATGACTTGTAACATAGGCTCGTTTTGATCTATATAGTCAAATACTTTCACTTGTGTTTTTTGGATGTGTTGGCGATGCAATCTTCCAACATATTGCTGCATTGTCCCTTTCCATGAAATAGGACAAGTTAAAAATAAGGTATCCAGTTTGGCATGGTCGAATCCCTCTCCAATATATTTTCCTGTTGCAATAATCAGTCTTTCCTCGTTGTCAGGTAAATTTTCTAACTTCTATAGGTTTGCTTGTGCTTCTTTTCGGCTCATTTTTCCTGTTAACACGATAATGTTTTTTACAAAGCTTGAGAATTTTGATGCTAAATGATAAGCATGTTCTACTCGTTCCGTTAGTAGTAAGGGAGTTGCCCCCTCATTCAAAGCATTTAATACATCATCGAAGATAAGTTGATTTCGAGCTTCGTTATGAGTTAGGTCATTATATAAACCTTGTATATCTTTTTTTGCACTATGAGGAGAACTCTTGAATTTCGTATACTTTGGGATTAGTAAATATTCAAAGTCATGCATTTCTGCTTGTTTTTTTGCAGAGACTTTGTGGCGAACAGCACCTAATTGCATAACCATAATTGGTTGCAAACCGTCTTTTCTAGTAGGAGTCGCTGTTAAACCGTGAATATATTTTGCGTTAGCTTTTTTTAATACGCGTTCAAAACTATATGCAGAAATATGATGACATTCATCTACAATGATTTGCCCGTATTGGGTGACTAAATCTTTAATTTCTCCTTTATAGTTAAGGCTTTGAATCGTTGCAATATCAATGACTCCTGTCTGTTTGCTTTTCCCACCACCAATTTGCCCAATAAGATCCTTTTCTAAATGTAAGAATTCCATTAATCGATCTTTCCATTGGTCAATTAGTTGATTTCTATGAACAATAATTAAAGTATTGATATTTCTTTTGGCAATTAAAGCCGCCGCCACTACTGTTTTACCAAATCCAGTGGTTGCAGATAAGATGCCATTTGTATTTTCGAATAATTTATTCATTGCTAATTCTTGGTCAATACTTAGTTGTCCTTTAAAATTCACATCAATTTTAGTTCCTTGATTCGTACAATCTTTTAATTCTAAATTAATTGAACTTTCATTTAAAAGTCTTATTAGGTCCTGTTTACAAGCGCGCGGTAAAATGATTAAATTTTCTGACTCTTCATAACAAGAGATGTTTCTAGGTATTCCATTTGTAGATAGTCGATTTGCTTGGGCTTAAAAAAATGCTGGGTTATTAAATGTAGTCAACTGAATTAGTTTCTGAATGAATCCCGAAGAGAGCCCATCCTTTTCAATATACAAGCCGTTTTTTTCAGTTATGCTAATTTTAATTGGTAGTTTATTTTCAACTAAGGTGTCCTCCTTTACAAATGACTGTGTGTCGTCGTTGTGAAAATAGGATTGAACAATCTGTTTTATATTCTCTAGACTCATTTTTCTTACATGTTTTAAATAGAGCCACTGATCCGGGTAAGGAATCATTTGATCATCGATAAATACACTATTGCCGCTTTTTCTTGGTCCGTTCTGTAAAGGGAGAGCAATTAGATTTCCAAAACCTCCTTTTGGTAAGGTATCTTGGTTGGGGAATAGTCGGTCAAACGATTCCATTCCTAGCTCGTATCGTCTTGAAAGTGTTCGGGATAGCAATACATGCCCTAGTTTTCTAACAAGGGCAGCAGGTGTAGCTTGCTGTAAAAAAATCCACACGTGCCCTCCATTTCCTGACCTTGAACGCTCGATACTTGCTGGAACATTTAGTTCCTTACAACTTTCTATAAACGCTTTTACATCTTGTTGCCAATTATTCTTATCAAAATCTACAGCTAAAAACCAACATGTTTCATCTTGTAAAAGAGGGTAGAGGCCTATCGTTCTTTTCCCGATAAGATGATTGTAGATAACTTGATTTGTCAAAGGTAAAAACTTTCTAAAAGTGCAATTTGCACATTTAATAGTAGGCTTTTGACATATAGGCGGTTGCCATTCATAGGCACATGCCGGTGAATAGCCAGACCTTCCATTCTTTGATTCCCATCTTACTGCAAATAGGTCCGTTCGACCGTTGAAAAGACTTCTGAATAGCTCAATTCTTTCATTGATTTTTTGCTCTTTTGATATAGAAAAATCATGGGTATTATGTATTGTGTCATCTTTAACTAGCTGAATATTGTGTTTTATAAGCAGGGTTTTCAATTGTTGATTTTCTTTCTTCAAACGTTCGCATTCTTGTATGGCTTGTTTAAGTCTTTTTTCAAGTTTGTCCATCATATCCCTCTATCTATGTTATATTTCTAGAAAATACATACTGTATAATCTAAGTATACACAGAATATTAAAAGACATTCAGGTCTGATGAAAGGTTTGAAAAAATGACTAAATTAACGTTAAGTGCACTGAAAAAGGAACTCAAGCAATTTGAACAAAAGGAACTGATTCTGCTAATTGCTGAACTATATAAATTAAATGACGATGTGAAGCATTATGTATCGAACCGTTTTATAGGGGAAGAGGCCATTTTAGCATTATATGAGACGACCAAAAAGAAGATCAACAATGAATTTTTCCCAGAACGGGGTTTTGGAAAAATGCGTTTGAAGGAAGCTAAAAGCGCTATTTCAAACTTTAAAAAATTATCAGGTGACCATGAGAAAACAGTAGATTTGATGCTTTACTACGTCGAGTTGGGAACTCAATTTACGAATACGTATGGCGATATTGATGGTCCTTTCTATGACAGTATGATTTCTATGTATGGTAAAGTGACGGAAGCTTGTAATCAAGATGAAGCGTTGTTCAATAAATTCAATGATCGATTGTATGCGGTTGTGGAAGAGACTGTGGGAATAGGATGGGGTTATCACGATTGCCTATTTGACTGCTATTATTCCATTGAGTGGACTATGGAAGCTTAATTTTTATATTGCTTTCTTAACAGTTAGAACAACGAAATGACAGCGTGTTCAAGCAAAGTTAAAAAACCGTATGTTATTTCGATTTGTACAAATCCTACTGTAAAAGAAAAGAGGGATTTAATGAATACACATTACTTTTGGGCCGTTCGATTACCAGATTTCATAAAACAAAATATATATGAAGAGCTGACAAGTATTAATCAAATTTTTCAATTTAATCGTTGGGTACATAGGAATGATTACCATATTACGCTTGCTTTTCTTGGGTCAGTGGATCAACAACAGCTCCAACTTGTCATTGAAAGAGTGGGAAATGCCATTAAGGATGAAAAAGCTTTCTCTCTACAGATTCAAGGATTAAATATATTTGGAAATAATAAAACACCACAAATTTTCTGGGCTTCCATCTATCCGGAAAATAAATTATTGCCATTACAAAAAATCGTTCATAAAAAATGCGTAGAAGTCGGCTTTGAACTAGAAAATCGCCCATACCACCCACATATTACATTGGCGCGAAAATGGATAGGGGAAAAAGATTTTAAGATGGAGTTATTAGACAGGTATAATCCATTTCGGGAACAGCCTTTATCATTTCAAGCTGAGGAAGTTGTCTTATATAAATCAAATTTAGAGAAAATACCAAAATATGAACGAATTGCAGCCTTCGCACTGAATAATTAATTAAGTAAATGATAGAAAAAATCTAAAAAACACCATTTTTCATTGAGAAAAATGGTGTTTTTTTAGTATAATAAAAACTGCTTTTCATTCTGATGAAGCTTTCGGAAGGTGCAGAATGAGCTTTTAATATGAGGTTTTGAGCGATTTCTTCAGAAGTTAATCCACCGATCTCTTCAGTTTAATAATTGTCAGAATTTTATTATAGATTTTCGCTGATCGTATTAAAATTATCGGGCTATAAAAGAGAGTGGCCTAGGCCAGAGATAGCTTGGATTGTGAAGATTTAAGAATGGAGTATTCGTAATAAAACCCGTTAGTTTATTCCTATCGGGTGAACTGGAGATTCAATTAAATAAAGGAAGTGAATGTATGGATTGGTTTGGCAATATTTTAGGTGAAATAAATACACTATTATATTCGTATGTATTAATTATATTGTTAATTGGAGCGGGTTTGTTTTTTACCGTTAAAACAAAGTTTATTCAATTTAGATTAATTCCAGAAATGTTTAAACTTATTACGGAAGCAGCACCAAAAGACAAGTCAGGGAAAAAGGGAATCTCTTCTTTCCAGGCCTTTACAATATCTGCTGCTTCTCGTATTGGGACAGGTAATATTGCTGGGGTTGCGACGGCAATAGCTCTTGGAGGCCCAGGTGCTGTATTTTGGATGTGGATGATTGCACTTATTGGTGGCGCATCTGCACTGATTGAAAGTACATTAGCACAAGTATATAAAGTGAAGGATCACCGTACTGGACTGTTTCGTGGGGGTCCTGCTTATTATATGGAAAAGGGCTTAAACAAGAGATGGATGGGCATTCTGTTTGCCGTTGTTATTACCGTAACTTACGGCTTTATTTTTAATGCAGTACAAGCCAATACAATTTCTATTGCCTTTGAAGAAAGCTTTGGTGCTAACCGTGTTGTTGTAGGTATAATCATGGCTGCTTTAACAGGAATTATTGTTTTTGGTGGATTAAAGCGAATTGTAAGCTTCACACAAATCGTTGTTCCGGTAATGGCCATTTTATATATTGTCATTGCACTTGTTGTTGTCATCATCAATATTACAGAACTTCCGAATGTATTTGTCCTAATTATTAAATCTGCCTTTGGATTGGAAGAAGCCTTTGCAGGTATGCTAGGGGCAGCAATCATGAACGGGATTAAACGCGGTCTATTCTCCAATGAAGCAGGGATGGGTTCTGCACCGAATGCAGCAGCAACAGCATCTGTTTCTCACCCAGTAAAGCAAGGCTTGATTCAAGCACTTGGTGTATTTATTGATACATTGTTAGTTTGTACTGCAACGGCTGCTATCGTATTATTGGGGGATGCCTACCTTCAATCGGACGCGACCTCCGTCAATTTAACGCAAGCTTCCTTAGTTGGAAGCCTTGGTGATTGGGCAGGGAGCTTTTTAGCCATCATTGTCCTAATGTTCGCCTTTAGCACGGTTATTGGTAACTACTATTATGGGGAATCAAATATTGGATTTATTAAAGAATCTAAAAAGGGTTTATTTATCTTCCGTATATTTGTCGTACTTTTTGTTATGTTTGGTTCAGTTGCAAAAGTACAAATTGTATGGGATTTAGCCGATCTATTTATGGGCATTATGGCCATCATCAACTTAATTGCGATTCTGTTACTTTGGAAAGTAGCAAAACCAGTTATTAATGATTACCTAATCCAACGTAAGCAAGGGAAGGATCCAGTGTTCTATAAGAAAAACGTACAGAATATTGGGGACGTTGAATGTTGGAGTGAAGATGAAGGAATAGAAGAAACACGATAGTCAGTTTAATAATGAAGGAGTGTCCAATGGGGGGCACTCCTTTTTGCTGAAAATAAGTGAAACGCGTAAATGTGTGGCTAACCTACGTAATAAAGTTGTTTAAAAAACGCCAGTCATTTTATTTATCAATCGGACGCAATTCTTTGAATAAGTATAAGCCCTTATTTGAATTTATGGCCCGGTTACTGAAGTGAATCAAAGTAATAAGTATTGAACGATTCAAATTAAACTATTTCCTAATAAAGTGAAAGAAAAGGGCTAAGTTGCTTTCTTCCTTTCATTAGTTCAGTTTTATTTTACTCCAACTACACGAATCCTTTTATAATCTGCCATCCAATTTCCTTCTTGATACAAAGTTTCTTTTAAGTTGTTTTCAACATTTTCGATTATTTGAGCTTTTGTATGTTCTGGAATATTATCAAATAGCATACCGCCAAACATATGAATCCAATTTCTTAATCCATTCTCTCCATCCAATTGCGTTGGTCGATCATAGTGTTGAGCAAATGTCACTCTAAACCCTACCTTTTCCATTAACTTCGAATACTCCGCAATACTTGGATAAAACCAAGGAAACTGTTCTGCTTTAAATTCAAATCCTGAATTTTTTATTTGTCTAATGATTTCAGCAGTAATTGTTTGTACGTTGCCTTTTCCTCCAAATTCAGCAACAAATCTTCCGTCTTGTTTCAAACTATGATAGATACCTTGTACCGCTTTAATAGGTGGCTGTACCCAATGAAGTGTTGCATTTGAAAATACCGCATCAAATTCACAATCGTATGCTAGGTTCGTTGCATCCTGGACAATAAATTGTATATTAGGGTATTTACTAATGGCCTGTTTCACCATATTTTCAGAGTTATCTACACCTACAACTTCCACACCACACTCATATAACGTACCGGCTAAATCTCCAGTTCCACAACCGAGGTCAAGAATTCTTTCTCCCTCCTTGGGAGCTAATAATTCCACCAGACTATTCCCGTATTTTGAAACAAATGAATGCTTAACATCGTATAAACTTGCATCCCAATGATCTTTTGTACCTTGAAATGTTTCCATATCTATTCTCTCCTTACTGTATATATTTGTTAATTGAATTATAATTGAAAAGGTTAATAATAGATATTAACGAAAAAATGATTTTTCAATAACAAATCGTTATTAATATGGAGGTATATATGGAGATTAAGTGGATAAAGACTTTCGTTGTTACAGCAAAGTTTGAGAATTTTAGAAAAGCCTCAGAAGAACTTTTTCTAACTCAACCTGCTGTAACTAAACATATTCAAAGGTTAGAAGAAAATCTTAACATTCAATTATTTGAAAGAGTGGGAACTAAAGTGATCCTTACTTCAGCAGGTCATAAGTTTTATTCATTTGCGAGAGCGCTTTTAACGAAGTATGAGGAAGGCATGGAAGAATTTGAATCTTGGAAACAGGGGTATAATCGAAAGTTAGTTATTGCTACTGCACCACAAATTGCATCCTCATTTCTTCCCTCTTTAGTGCGTCATTTTATAAATGAACATCCAAATATAGAGGTCATTATAAATATACTGAAATCTTATGAGATAGGCGAAGAAATCAGTATCGGAAAAGCAGATATAGGGTTGTCAAGGCTACTTCCTATTCAAACAAATATTAAAGTTAATACTGTTCATAAAGAACCTGTCATTTTGGTTGGACCTAATTGTAAAGAGGCATCTGACCTTGACGAACAAACCGCAATACATAAATATCGGTTGGTTACACATAATCATCCCGATTATTGGGATCATCTTTTAAACGATATTAAGAGACATTATCCAACTGTTCGAACGATGAAAGTAAATCAAATAGAAGTGACAAAACGTTTTATCGAAGAAGGCCTCGGCATTTCATATTTACCAATTACGATGATTAAAGAAGAGCTAACAACGAATAAGTTGGTAGAGATAAAAGCAGATAAAATCACTCCACCAACCTCCTATACGTATGTATTAACAAAAGTAGAATCAGAAGAAGTATTAGCTTTTATCAACTTTTTAAAGAATGCGTTGAGCAGATTGTGAAATAACTTTAATAATTATCCTTTGATTATTAAAGAATTGGGCGAAGCGTTCACTGAATACGACTAAGTTAGTATATGCCTCGGTAGGGATGTTCGGTAATACATGTTGCAAGCAGCGGATATGTGTTTCGTTTTGTTTAATTGGGTTATAGAAAGAATATTTTCTACGATTAGGGTATACTTGTGTCCATTTTTTATGGTCGCCATTACCTAATCCCTCCTAGCGATTAGTATACGGTATTTTATATCATGGAATAAATATGGAAATTTAATTGAAGCGAAATGATGGAAAATATCATATTATGAAATAGAAGATAGTTTGCGAAAATAGAAGTATTAAATAGAAGAGGTGAAATTATGCCAGTATACAACAAACTAATTCGTGATCGCATTTTAGAAATTATAGAAGCAGACGGTCTTTCATATAATGCCCGTACACTAGCACCAGAAGAGCATCTTACAGAAATTAAGAAAAAGCTATACGAGGAAGCGAAAGAATTTGACGAGACGACAAATGAACAAGATGCAATAGAAGAAATGGCGGATGTGTTAGAACTTTTACATGCTGCTTTAAAAGTATATGGCAAATCATTTGATGAGCTAGAAGCTGTCCGTGTGAAAAAGAAGGAAAATCGCGGTGGTTTTGATAAAGGGCTTTATTTGATGGATGTAGAGGATAAATAAGTGTTTAGTAATATTATAAAAGTAGCGCAAATGTTCTTGAGAGAAGGTGATATGGATGTCATGGAGTTTACAAGCAGCTGAAATGAAAAATCCCTATATTTTGGAGGAGGATATTTGGAAGTCTATTCATTATTTTTTCTATCATTCCAAAACTACAACGACTTATAAATATGGTTTTTTTAAAGCACTTTTAGAGAATGTAGCAAATGCCAATGAGGAAAAGGAGATATCATTCGACGATTTATTTTATTCCTTTAGTAAAATTTATTGGAATCTTGTCGTACATCACGGACTATGGCAATCGAATAGTAGGGGGCAAGTATCCTCTGTTCAAAAAGCAATAGCAACTTTTCAGCAAGGGCACGAAATTCCGACCGAATGGAACTTTGACCAACTTCCTGGAGAGCTTCAACAAGACTTGATAACGGAAGTTAAAAAGCGCGGCAAAAAATATGTAATCGGTGCGCTATATGGGGACTTTAACGGTGAAATTTACACCTTTAATTTAAAGAAGAATTACTTAAAATTGAATTTGAAATACTACCATTTTTTTCATACATATAAACGGATTTTAACGAACGTCACGAATTATCAGCTCGCACAATTTTTAGAAAAGTTTAATGAGGTTGAGAAAGTAAATCAAATATTATCAAAGGTAGAGTTCGTAACGAAAAGGCAGTCATTAAAGGAATTTGCAAGATTACTGCAACAAGCAGGAGTTCACCAATGCTTTTACTGCAAAAAGCCTGTTAAGAAACATGTACATGTTGATCACTTCATTCCATGGAGCTACATACAAAACGACCAGCTGTGGAACTTTGTTTTATCCTGTCCAACCTGCAACACAAGCAAAAACAACAAGCTCCCAATCGAAAAATATCTAGCAGCCATCATGGCACAAAACGAGTCGTTGAAGGCAAAAGAAACATTAAAAGATTATTTTGTAAACTACAACAGTGAGAAGCTAAAGACACTCTATCAATATTCAGAACGGAATGGGTTTAGGAAGGAATGGGAGCCTAGGGGATGATTGTTGAATTGTAGGGTTAGAAGGGGAACAGTATATATTTAATAGTTGCTATTTTAGGGATAAGAATTTCTAATAAATTCTCCTTGCCTTAGACGTGCAATGAGATTTCTTATTTTACATTTTAGGTTGTTCAAAATAGAGAGGCACTACGAAAGCTAAATTGTGCTTATGCAGTACTAGTCCTTTTGCCCTTTTATAGGTAGAAGTTTTGCTGATTTTTAAATAGTTATTGCAGAAACGAAAAGAGATGAGCTTACATAATGCTTTGCTTATCGTCCATCTTTATTAAGTGATCTGAAAGGAAGGGGATCCCCTTGGGTAAAACTGTTTGTATTATTGGTGCTGGCGTTGGAGGGTTGATGGCAGGGGCACTATTAGCTAAAAAAGGCTATAGTGTGACTGTTCTTGAAAAAGCGACAACAGTAGGTGGATCCGCAGGTTGGTATGTGCGGAAAGGACGTATTTTTCCTACAGGTGCGACAATCGCTTTTGGATTAGAAGAACGTGGTTTATTGGATACTTTATTAGAAGAGCTCCACCTAAATCTTCAATTCGATATGATGCAACATCCTATGGACGTCATATTAGAAGATCGTAAAGTTTCGATTTATCAGGATGAGAAAAGGTGGGATGATGAACTCCTACATGCATTATTTGAAAGAAAACAAGATGTTAAAGAATTTTGGGAAAAACTCGACCAAATCAGTGAATTAGTATACGAGGTAACAGCCACAGGGGTTTCCATGCCGATTCAGCGTGTATATGACCTAGGTAAATTACCACGCTATGCTCTCACTCATCCAAAATCTATGCTACGTTTGGCACGCTACGCTACATGGACAGTTGAGGATTTATTACGTAAATACAATTTACAATCCTATGAGCCACTTCGACAGTTTTTGGATGCACAATTAATGGATGCAGCACAAACTGATTGTACCGAAGCTGCTTTATTGCCTTCTAGTCTAGCCTTAACGATTTATAGAAAAGGCAGCTTCTACATAGAAAAGGGAATGGGACAATTAAGTGAAGTATTAGCCCAAAGAATTGTCGAGCTTGGTGGTGAAGTGATAGTAGCTTCTCCAGTTAAAGAAATCTATTATGAACAGAAAAATTGGCATGTTACAAGTAAAAAGCGGAATGAAGCCTATGATGTAGTAATTAATAATACAGGAATTTCTTTTGGACAAGGTACGAGTCATGCTGCACCTGAGACATTTTCTTGGGGAGCTTTTCGAATAGATGCACTTGTGAACGATGCATTTTGGCATAAGGAGCTCCATGCAAGACAGCTTCCTTTTGCACTTCAAATAGTACCGAGTAAAGAACATGAGGTGTTATATTCAGATGGTCATGGGCCTGTGTATGTCACTTTCCAAACGGCATACAATCAACATAATGAACGAGTCCACGGAGAAATTATGATGACTCTTTCCATTCATACGAATATTGAGGATTGGGATAAATATTCAAAAGAAGAGTACAAAGAAAAAAAACAAAGATTAACCGAGGCGATGTTAGCGGAAATTCAAAAAGTCGTAAACATAGAAGATTATTTAATCTATAAAGAAGCAGGATCACCATTAACCTATAAAAAATTTATCGGTAAATCCGGTGTAGGTGGTTTTCCACTAACAGTAAGGAATGCAATTGTAAAACCTAAAAGTATTCGTTCGTCGTTACCGCAACTTTACATTGTAGGTGAACAATCATTTCCCGGACCAGGAACGCTATCCTCTGCACTGAGTGGCTACTATGCAGCGCGAGCGATTATGCGCTCTCATCCGTTAACTTGATCTAACAGAACAATAGAAAAGACACTTTCTCACAAGTCAGTACAGTTTACAGAAGGAGATAGTTGTATGCTAACAGTTCGACAAATCTATCAAAAAGATTATCCAAAGGGGAAGAAAGCAGTTTATAAATATACGTCAGAGAAATATTATGAAATTTCTATGCCTAGAAGAGATAATGGCTGGAATATCTCTTTAGTTGAAGAAAGGTTTGCAGCTCCTTTTGTGAAAGAATTGGAAGAAGAAATTTTTGAACAATATAAAGAGGGTTCGGAAGTTTATTTGGCAGACCATAAAGGCGAAGAAGCTGCTATTATGGTAATTCAAAAAATGGATTGGAATAATACGTTATTAATTCATGATTTATATGTGGATGATCGATTTAAGAAAAATGGTATTGGTAGATGTTTAATTGAAGTAGCTAAGAAAAGAGCTATAGAATTAGGGGTAAGATCGATTATATTAGAAACGCAAACATCTAACTATCCAGCCATCCAGTTTTATTTGAAAAATGGATTTGAATTGATTGGTTTTAATTCAATTTCCTATACAAACGAAGATATAAAGAATAATGAAGTGTGTATAGAAATGGGCTATAAATTAGAAAGTCACCATCCGAATTTGTAACGGAGAACCTTATGATAAGTAATGGAATTTCATTACTTTTTGCGGATGTATTTTGATTGTATTCTCCTTGGTTTCATCTGAGTGAGTATGTGTGGAACGTTTTGGAATTACAAGTTTCATTGTAGTAATTTCATACCTATATTGAACGAATAGTTGTTCTGGGTTGAACTTACACAAGCTATAAACTCTAAAGATCATATGTATTAAGTTTTAATAAAGCGACTGATGAAATATACAAATGAACGAATTATAGACCCTGTAGGACGATGCATCAGGGTCCTTTTCTCATTTAGTGATTTGATGTGTCAATTTCGAGGGTTAATTCCATATTTTTTCTTTTTTCTTCTGAATAAGGCCAAATTTGGTTGGCTTTTTGGACTAAATTGTCTAATTGGTTGTGATCAATATTTTCGCCCTTTATCTGTAAGTTAATGGATAGCTTATATCCATCTTTCTCATCTTCTACCAAAGTCACATTTGCTGTAACTTGTGATTCTAGATCTAATCTTTCCTTTTTCGCTACTATTTGTAGAGCATTATCAAAACATGTTGCGTATGCTGCTGCGAATAATTGCTCAGGATTTGTAACGTGCTCTAATTCCTCGTCTCTATCAGTTCCTGGTATAGCGGTAGCCATATTAATTACACCGTCTGATGATTTAACTTTTCCCTCTAACCCTCCATATGTTGTTGCAGTTGAACTATATAGAATTTCAGACATCTAATTCATCTCCTTAAATGATGGTCATAACTATACTTATTGTTCCCCATAGATGTCTTTTTATGAATAGAAAAAATTTTAAATAAGCTAAAAACTACGTAGAAAGAATCAATAATGTATGACCCTGTAAACTTGATAAAATAACAGTATTTTCTAATGCTGCAGAGTCGCTAATATGGTAATTTAATAGTATTAAAGGAATATTTAACTAACTTTTTAGGTGGGTAAGTGTTAAAATAAATTGTTGATAAAATGGTTTAAAATGTTAATTAGAGGAGATAAGGTCATGTATAAGAAAGTATTATTATTAGTAATGGCGTTAGGATTATTTTCAACAGGAGTTTACGCAGGAACTATTATCGGGCAATACAAAACGCCAAGAGGTAATATTGCGACAATTGAGAAAGAGGAAATTCATAAAAATCGTATTGGTATTTCTGTTAACGGTAAAGAAATTAAAAATAATTCATGGTATAGCAAAGATGCAGTAACATTTGTTCCATTACGAGAAATAGCTGAAATGCTAGGTGCTGAAGTTAAGTACAATGCACAAACAATGTCAGCTGATATCGTTACAAAAGATAATGTGTCAAAACCAAAACCACCCGTAGATAATACTGATTATGCTGCACAAGCTAAACTTGTTGGTGACAATTATGTTTATGAAGGAAAATACTTTACTGTATATGCTCCTAAAGACATTAAGAGCGATATCAATGCTGCAGTAAAATATTTAAATGAAGGTGCGGCATTAGCACTAAAAATTTATGAAGGTCGAATTCCTGAATTAGAGAAGAAATTAACTTCAAAGAAAACCCACCCTACTAATATTTATCTTCAAACTAAAGAGTCACAAAATTATAGCTTTGAGTTCCCAGAAAACTCTGCTTATGGTGGATTAGAGCAAATGGAAACTAATATCAAAATCATGGCTCCATCACTATATAAAGGTCAAGGTACATCAATAGATGGAATGTATAAGTTTGATAGTAACTTTGCTCGTAAAACATATATTTCTGAGTATGTGCGAGTTGTAGACAATTTATTAATGGAGAAACATATATGGAGCCCTGACTGGTATGGAGCTGAAGTTCCAGAATGGATGTTTAAATCATATGTGAAATACAACACATTAGTAGCTGTTAATCAATACAATGCTTTTGCTAAAACTGTAAAAGGTAAAATTAAATCAACTGATGTAAAATTCACTGACGGAAACTTACGTGTTACGGCTACGGGTACTAATTATCTTAATACGGGTGTACTTGCTATAGCATTTTTAATCGAAACTTATGGTGAGGACAAGTATAATGCATTCATCGATAGTGAAGAAGAAAAAGAAAGTAAGGCATTTACAGATAGCTTTGGTAGCTATCAGGATGTTGAGAAGAAGTGGGCAGAATGGTTAAAGTAATATTTGATTTAGATTGGAAGATGTCGTTTTAATTAGAGGAACACAATTAAAGATATAACACTGAATGATAAACGAGAAGTTGAGAGCACTCAAATACAATTCAATAATATGGTTTTAGATTATGTAACAGAACATGGAGCAGATAGGTCATTAGCAGATGACTTATGTGCTCCTTTTTATAATTGCGATACATGTATAATTATATAAGTGAGGTGTTGGAATGAAAAGTGTTATAACTATAATTACAGTTTTTGTAGTTGGCTATATTTTGGCTGAAGTAGATATAAAGCCTATTTTTTGAGATTTAGAAAGAGAATTTATTGAACTTAATACCATGTGAATAATTAGTTTAGTCTCATCTCTTACAACGTTGATAGTATTTTTAATGTATTTAGTGGGAAAAATATACTCTATTAAGAAAGCTGAAATGTTTCTTACAGAATCTTTCTTTGTAAGACATGATGATGACACTAGCCATTTAAATATCGGTAAAGAAATAACTTTAGATGAAGACATGGAAGCATATGAAACGATCTATTTAGTTCCAAATGACGTAATTAGAGAAATTCAGTTTTACACATATGATTGGGAGAATCATAAGGAAGGAGAATGGATTGAAAGTGCCGGTGCACTGAGAGCAGGAGAAGTACTTTGTATAAATACATATCTTGCCTCTGGAATTCCAAATTATATTATAAAATATGAACGTTTTGATTATGTTATTGGAACATTAGTGCTCCAAGAGGAAGGTCGAGGTCTTTCAAATTTTAGAACACCTGAAATTAAACATACATGGAAAAGTTATTTTTATCATTTAATTAAAGCATAAAACCGCATTTAGATACATTACGGTGAACCGTACCACAAGTGAGGTTTTTTCTAAGGAGGAAAGACAATGCCAGTTTGTATTTGTCGTACTACCAGTATAGCCTGTTATTAAAACGCCTGATTTTCGAATTAATAGGGGACTCCGGTTATTTGAGTTTTTATATTCCTTTTCAGAAAAATAATCGCTTCATCTTATGTAAATTTATTCACTATGTTTTCCCTATTATGAGGGAGGCGAGTATTGCGTATAAGGATGTTTTAAAATTCATTTATTGAAATTGTATTTTAACACCATTAGTTAGAACACTAGCCATATGTTTTGCTAATATTTGTGGATCACTTTCTAAGCCATTATTAACCCAATCAATGATTACTGATAAATGTGCTCCTGCAATGAAATTTACCAAATATGATTTATCATTAAGAATTACAATATTTTTCTTTCGAAGCAATTCAAAATTATCACTTAATGATGACTTAATGGTATCTAACATTTTCCAGCAAAAATTTGTGATACCATTACTACTTAATAAAACCTTATAGACATCTTCAAAACTTTTTACGTGTTCAAGTGTTGCAAGTATCGGATGATAAACAATGTATTCAAAAGAATTGAAATGATCATCTGGTATACGAATATTTTGTATTAACCCTTCAAGTGTTTCCGTTTCAATCGTAGCTACTAAATCTTTTTTATCCTTATAGTGATAATAAAATGTTGCTCGATTAATATCTGCACGATCAATAATATCTTGTACGGTTACTTGTTCGATTCCTTTACTATTGGAAGCTTCCAACAATGCACGTTTAATTTCATTTTTAGTTTTTTTAATACGACGATCCATAGCCATAATGCTATACCTCATTTATTCATTTTAGATTGTATAATAAAAACTATTCATAGGCATTATATCATTATTGGGTTAATTAAAGGATTTATCTACTAAAATTTTAAACAAATACGTAAATATTGTTTGAAATCATACAAATAGAAAGATTCTGATGGTTGTTGCGTAGTATTAATTGATTTAAAATCATAAGCGCTTACAACGTAAAGGTAAGTCCTCTTACCTGTCGATAAAGTGAAAATTTCAAAACTGGAGGTAGTTCTGTGATGAAAGCTGCAAAATTTTATAAAGCAAAAGACTTTAGAATTGAAGAGGTGTCTGCACCTAAGGTTAAATCAGGACATGTCGTTGTGGATGTGGAATGGATCGGTATTTGTGGTAGTGATATTCATGAGTATGTTGCAGGACCACTAAACGCAGTGCCAGGAACAATTATGGGACACGAATTCTCTGCTGTTGTATCAGAAGTAGGAGAAGGTGTTTCTAATGTGAAAGTTGGCGACCGTGTAGCGTGTATTAACTTAGATGTTTGTGGAGAATGTAGATATTGTAAAACTGGGCAACGTAATTTATGTGAAAAAATGGGCATAGATGGTTATGGTTTAGTCGGATTCACAGCTGACGGTGCATTCGCTGATAAAGTTTTGCTTGAAGCGAAAAACTGCATAAAAATTCCTGACTCGTTATCTCTTGAGCATGCAGCGATGGTAGAACCAGGAGCAGTAACACTACATGCTGTTAATAAATCAAGATTAACAGAAGGTAAAACAGCGGCAGTATTCGGTGCAGGCCCTATTGGACTTTTACTGGTTATCATGGCAAAGGCGAAAAAAGCTAGCCAAATTATCGTCGTAGATGTAGCAGAAGACCGTTTGGAGATGGCCAAAAAATTAGGTGCAACAACGGTTATTAACCCAATGAAAGAAAACGCAGTTGAAAAAATTAAAGAAATTACAGAAGGTGGAGTAGACGTTGCGTTTGAAGCAGCTGGTGTACAACCAACATTCTCTTCTGCAACGAAATGTTTGGCGAAAAATGGCGAAGTGATGATTGTTGCGCTGTATGAGAAAGACGTTACCCTTAGTCTAATGGACTTAACAATGGGCGAATCAATCATTTCTAACTCATTCTGCTACTCAGAGGAATTCCCAGAAGTAATTGATATTTATTCAAGCAATATCGTAGATTTAGATTTATTAATCACGAAAAAAATCCACTTAGACGATTTAGTGGATGAAGGATTTGAAACAAATATTAACGATAAAACACACATCAAAATTTTGGTTACACCAAAACAAAGTAATCTATAAAAGGCTGGGATAAAACCCACCTCAAAATGAAAAGCCACGAAAGTTTTACGACAGTAAAATTTTCGTGGCTTTGTTGGTGAAATGAAAACCTTTGCTATAAAGTGACACCTAAAAATTAGGCACGGTTATTTCATCAGGAAGCTTGGGTAAAATGAGTTCAGGATTGTACAGGACTCATTTTTAATTTCGTTTTCAACTACCCATTATACTGGTGGTTTTAATTATAGGCGGAATATAAAAGTAAGAACGAGGAAAATTTAGGTAAAGGTGGAGTGATTCTTCACAATAACGGTTGAGTAGTTGCGAATTAGGGCACGGAGCCCATAAATTTTGAAAAGTTTATGCTTAGTATTTTTTGATTATAATAAATCGTAAGTAGTCCAGAAATTTAAAGATAAGCCTCTTTTAATAGTGAAGACATAGCTTAACAATAATAAAAAGATATTAAGGAGAGAATGAAATGAAAAACAGTGAATTAAAAGAAACGCCACATATAAAGCCAAACGGAGTAGAAATAGCTGAAACTATACTTTTGCCAGGAGATCCACTTCGTGCAAAGTTTATAG
>NZ_JBAFWZ010000014.1:0-80952 GCF_036662795.1 Lysinibacillus sp. 54212 | reverse complement strand
AAGACACCGCCCTTTCACGGCGGTAACACGGGTTCGAATCCCGTACGGGTCATATAAAAACCTGAGACGATTACAAAATCGTTTCAGGTTTTTTTGTGCGTCCAGTATACACACGTTCTATAGGGTGAAAGTCCGAAACCCCAAAGATAAAAGTAGAGGCTAGCCAAAGCCAAGGCAAGGGTGTCCGTCGGGACGAGGAAACTTAACACTATTGGTATTTAATTGAGCTACCGTATACCGATCCGTACGTACGTGTGGCGAAGGAGGTCGGGAGTTAATCACTCCCGACCTCCTACTTTAATTTTATATTGTGGATAACTTTGGTTGGAAAATAAAATTAATTCCTCCCTTGACCTTATCGTTACGTCAATGTGTATAGTAAGGTTAAGGGGGGATTATATGCTAATAAATGAGCTAGCAAAGCTGTCAGGTGTTAGTACAAGGACGCTACGATATTATGATGAAATTGGCTTACTGTCACCATCAACTAAAAATGAATCAGGCTACCGGCAATATTCTCAAAGAGAAATCGATTTACTACAACAAATATTATTTTATAAAGAGCTGGGGATGCCTTTGTCTCAAATACAAGAAATAATACATTCATCGAACTATAATTTGCTCGATAGTTTGTACGCACATCGAGAAAAGCTTATTATAAAGGATCTGTATGTAAAGGAAATGATAGAAACAGTAAATAAAACAATCGCTTCTATTGAGGAGGAACAATGTATGAGTAATGATGAAAAGTTCGATGTATTTAAAAGAAAGTTAGTGGAAGATAACGAAATGAAATATGGTAAAGAGATTCGTTCACTATATGGTGATGAAACTGTAAATACTTCAAATGAAAAATTGCGCTCGATGACCGAGAGCCAATATGACGCAGTTACGCAGCTTGAGGCTAGCTTATTTGAACGATTACGTGAAGCTATGAAAACAGGTGATGCTACTTCTCAAATAGCACATGAAGTTGCAGAGCTCCATAAACGCTGGCTTAGTTTCTATTGGACAAAATATTCAAAAGAGGCACATGTAGGACTTGTCACAATGTATTTAGCCGATTCACGCTTCATTTCGTATTATGATGATGGGGTGGAGCAAGGCGCAACACAATTTTTGCATGATTGTGTAATTAGTTATACTAGTAACTAATAAAAAGGGGGAGTTCAGAAAGTAAAAACTTTCAGGTCTCCCCTTCACTCCTTAATAAGTATCTATTAAGAAATATTGCTTCTGCAATGGTCGCATCAAAATACCACGAACCTCGTTACAAAGGTGCCGTCCGCAAATGTCTTTTCAGACGGCCCCTTTTTTGACACTAATGCATGTATGACAATGTTGATGATTTTCATTTTAACTTAGTTAAAAAAAGAAGTAATTTACAAGTAGACCTACACCTAATAAAAATCCGAATATTGTATTCGTTTGTGCAGTAAATTTCATTGCTGGCATTACTTCTAGCGGTTCTTTTTTGCTTCGGAAAATGTCAATCGCTTTTAATGGGAATGGGATACTTAGAATAACTAATAACGCCCAATACGTAATATCCTCAATAATAACTAGTCCTAAAATCCATAGGTAAGAAACGATGAAGAAAACAGATAAAATATAAACTGCGTTGTTTCGTCCAACTAAAATGGCCATTGTTTTACGTCCGCCCTCTGTATCTCCTACAATGTCCCGGATATTATTAGCTAGCATAATTGCACCAACTAAAATCATACTTGGTACCGATAATAAGATTGCTTCTAACGTCACAGTATTCGTTTGAATAAAAAACGCAATTAAGACAATCCCCATACCCATCACAGCACCAGAAACAAGCTCTCCAAATGGTGAATAGGCAATTGGATAAGGTCCACCTGTATATAAATAGCCGACTAACATACAAACAAGCCCAACTGCTGCAAGCCACCAAGAGCTCATGGCACAAATGTAAATACCTAATAAGAGCGCGATACCGTAAAAGCTAAGCGCGATTACCATAATGGTACGCGGTGCAACTCCGTGACGAACGATTGTCCCACCAATACCCACTGAGTTTTCATTATCCAGTCCTAGTTTATAATCATAATACTCATTAAACATATTAGTTGCTGCTTGAATGAGCATACTAGCAATTAGCATGGCAAAAAACAGTAATAGGTTTATTGTTTCTTTTTCAACTGCTAGTGCAATAGCTGTCCCTAGAAACACGGGTACAAATGATGCGGTAAGGGTGTGTGGACGTGTTAAATGCCACCATACTTTAAAGCCTCTATCCGCTTCGATGACTTTAGTCATAAATTTTATTCTCTCCTTCAATTGAACTACATTACCTATTTTATACGAATGACAATAAAAAGGGTAGAGTCATACCTTATCCGTGCAGTAATGTCGAAAAAAGTGATATGATAGTATAGATATTGATTAACATGTAAGATGGCAATTTAAACTTTTTCATTGCGTTTATTTTGCAATTACGGAGGGAATTTTCATGCATCAAAAGTGGTACAATGCCACTGAAGTAGAGGTGGGCTCTTTGAACTCAAAGTACCATTTTTATATGGAAACGATTGAGGTAAGTCGCTTGTCAGCTTTAGCGTTTTTCGCAGCAGGAGAGCAAAGTTATAGTGGCAAACGATTTTTTTGGCAAAACCGAGAGAAAACATTAACATTAGTGGGCTTAGGGCATGCCTATACAATTGAAAATAATGCAACAGATCATCGTTTTGATGCTGTTGAACAAGAGTGGAAAAGGCTAACGAAAAATATCGTGAAGGAAGAGCAAGATTTACAGCCCATCCTTTTTGGAGGCTTTACATTTGATCCACATAATAACCAGGAAGGAGAGTGGTCTGATTTTCCACAAAGCTATTTTACAGTAGCTTCTTTCCAATTGGTTATTCGTCACGATACAGCCTATGTTAGCATTCATTATATTACAGACGAGGAAAATAGCACAAAAGCATTTGATCGTATGCGTAAAGAGCGTGATCATTTAATTCATGCTGCGCAGGTAAAAGAGGTTAAAACGTATAGCAAGCCGAAAATGACAAGCTACAAGGAACCTTTTAAAGAGGAATATTTACAATCTTTAGAGAAGGTGACATCTCTAATTAAAGCAAATGAGGCTGAGAAGGTTGTAATTGCTCGTTCTCTAGCGCTGCAATTTGAGGATAGTGTATCGTCACCACAAATATTATCGCACGTTGTACATGAACAGCCTGAAAGCTATTTATTTGGTTTAGAGCATAAGGACATGCTATTCTTTGGAGCTTCACCAGAGCGTTTAGTAAAGGTTCATAATGGACAGGCTTATTCGTCCTGTGTGGCTGGGTCGATTCGTCGTGGAAAAACGGCAGATGAGGATGAGCAGCTCGGACAGGCATTGTTAAATGATGAAAAAAACCTTGGAGAACATCATTATGTAGTAGAAATGATCTCACAGACGTTTGAAAAAAATTGCTGTAGCGTTAAAGTGCCAAAGAGGCCAAAGCTACTGAAAATTCGTGATATCCAGCATTTGTATACACCTGTTGAAGGCACTCTTGCTTGTGATGCAACGATTTTACAGCTAGTGAAGCATTTGCATCCTACTCCAGCGCTAGGAGGTGTACCTCGTCAGGAGGCGCTCGAGCTTATTCGAAAATATGAGTCGATGAATAGGGGCTTGTACGCTGCGCCGATTGGTTGGCTCGATGCGGACGGAAATGGTGAGTTTGCTGTTGCTATTCGTTCTGCTGCGCTTACTAGGGATAAAGCGTATTTATATGCAGGTGGAGGTATTGTGGGGGATTCCACACCTCAGGCTGAATATGAGGAGACAAGAGTAAAATTCCGCCCAATGCTGCGCGCCTTAGGAGGACAATTAAGTGAATGAACGTGAGATATTATCAAGCTATGTGTATAAAATGGTTGCGTCATTAGTGCAAAATGGTGTGGAGCAGGTGGTCGTAAGTCCTGGCTCACGCTCGACACCGCTTGCCTATGCATTTGCTCATACAAAAAAATTACAGCTGTTTCGCCAGATTGATGAGCGTTCGGCGGGATTTTTTGCATTAGGCTTAGCGAAGGCATCGGCAAAGCCCGTTGTTCTACTATGTACATCAGGGACAGCGGCAGCAAACTATTACCCAGCAATTGTAGAAGCAAAATATGCCCGTGTACCGTTAATTATCATTACGGCAGATCGTCCACATGAATTGCGCGAAGTAGGTGCTCCACAAGCGATTAATCAAATTGGCTTGTACGGAGAGCATGTTAAATGGAGTGCAGAGTTTCCGATTCCAGATAATGCAAAGCCTACCTTGCCTTTTATAGAACGTCATACTGCACGTGCGGTAGGGATTGCCATGACAGCGCCGATGGGACCTGTGCATATTAACGTGCCATTCCGTGAGCCACTATTAGTCGATTTTACGGATTTACCAAGTGTTAGTTTCCAGCATAGCTTTATTAGTGAATTGGCCCCTTCTAAGCAGGGGATAGAGCTATTGCAAGAAGTGATCGGAAAAACGGATAAAGGCTTGCTTGTTATCGGTGAATTACCTCTTGGAACGGATGTATCCTATGTTTGGTCGTTTATTCGTAAGTGTAAGTGGCCGGTTGCCGTTGAAAGCTTGTCGAATATGCGGAGTAATATTCCCGGGGATTGCCTTCCATATGTTATTACAACATATGATGCGATATTAAAAAATGCACGTTTTAAGAAGGAAGCAGCGCCACATACAGTGATACGCTTAGGTGCACAGCCTGTTTCGAAATTCCTATCGTTGTTTATTTCAGAATCGATGCCAGCCTCTTATCTAGTAATTGATGAGGATCCGATGTTCCGCGATTCCACGAGCCTATCAACGCATTTTATTCATGCAAGGATTGGCGAATGGTTAGAGAATATTGAAGTGAACGCTACAGTAAATGGCGCATACAAAGCACTGTGGGCAAAAGCAGACGAAATAGCCCGGAAAATTATTAAAGCCTATCCATCTAAGGAACAAGATGAGGGTGCCTTAGTTAGTAAGCTTATAGAGGCATTACCAAATGAGAGTGATCTCTTTGCATCGAGCAGTATGCCAATCCGTGATATTGATACATTTTTTGGTCCATCCATAAAGGATATCGGCGTTCATGCTAATCGTGGTGCAAATGGTATTGATGGCGTTATATCAACAGCTTTAGGATTTAGTAAAGGTCGAGAAAATCGTCAAACGTATCTATTAATTGGTGACTTAGCGTTTCTACATGATGCTAATGCATTCATTGCTTCACGCTACCAGCTCTGTGAATTAACAGTCATAGTCATGAATAATGATGGCGGTGGTATTTTCTCTTATTTACCACAATCTTCAGTAGAGGAGCATTACGAGGACTTATTTGGTACACCAACTGCCCTAACGTTTAAATCAGTTGCCAGCATGTACGAGTTAGAGTATATAAAAACAACGACAGCTGATGAATTTGAAACAGCAATTAAATCGGAGAGGGTCAAGCCAATCCGTGTAATTGAAGCAATGACAGATCGCACTGAAAACGTAGCAGCACACCGAAACCTTTGGCAAACAATAAATGCGGAGCTAGACACATGGTTAAGCTAAATGTATTAAATATAAACATTAATATAGAAGTTTGGCATAAGGATAAACGTGAAACAATTGTGATGCTTCATGGCTTTACTGGTTCTACGAAAACATGGGAAACGCTTGCTACGAAACTACCTCATTACAAAATTGTAGTCATAGATTTAATGGGACATGGTCTAACAGAGGTAGTCGAGGATGTAAACGTCTATGGAATGGAAAGTCAGATACACATACTTCATGCTATTATTACAAGGCTGCAATTGACTAATTTCACATTACTAGGCTATTCAATGGGAGGACGCATAGCATTAAGCTATGCTCTTCAACATCCTCATGAAGTGAGAGGCCTTATTTTAGAGAGTGCCTCACCCGGCTTAGAGAGTATGGAGGAACAAAAGGAACGGAAGGCTGCTGACAATGCCCTTGCGAATCGAATTGAAACGGAAGGAATTGAAGCATTCGTAGAGTTTTGGGAAAATATCCCGCTCTTTGCCTCGCAAAAATCATTGCCTCTGGATGTGCAGCAAGCTATTCGTGCGGAGCGTCTTTCTCAAAACAGGCTTGGATTAGCGAATAGTCTACGTGGAATGGGTACAGGTGTTATGCCATCCTTGTGGCACCGGTTGGTAGAACTACCAATGCCTGTTACATTAATGACAGGTGAGCTAGATTCAAAATTTGTAAACATTGCGGATCGTATGACAAAACTCATCAAAAATGTGCGACATGTGACAGTAAATGAGGTAGGTCACGCAATTCATGTGGAAAATCCGTCAGAGTTTGCTACAATAGTAAAGGAAACGATTTCATTAAATCCATAGGGGGACTAAACTATGACAACACGTCAATGGACTTCATTACATACTTACGAAGATATTAAGTATGAATTCTATAACGGGATCGCTAAAATTACGATTAACCGTCCAGAAGTGCGCAACGCTTTCCGTCCGAAAACAGTGATGGAATTAATCGACGCATTTTCACGTGCGCGTGATGATAAAAACATCGGCGTAATTATTTTAACAGGTGAAGGAGAGCATGCATTCTGCTCAGGCGGCGACCAAAAAGTGCGCGGCCATGGTGGTTATGTAGGAGACGATGAAATTCCACGCCTAAATGTATTAGATTTACAACGCTTAATCCGTGTAATTCCTAAGCCAGTAGTGGCAATGGTTGCAGGGTATGCAATCGGTGGTGGACACGTATTACACGTAGTATGTGACTTAACAATCGCGGCGGACAATGCTCGTTTTGGACAAACTGGTCCAAAAGTAGGCTCATTCGATGCTGGTTATGGCTCAGGCTATTTAGCACGTATTATCGGTCACAAAAAAGCACGTGAAATTTGGTACTTATGTCGTCAATATGATGCACAGCAAGCGCTAGATATGGGCTTAGTAAACACAGTAGTACCATATGACCGCCTTGAAGATGAAACAGTTATGTGGTGTGAGGAAATGCTAGAAATGTCTCCAACTGCGCTGCGCTTCTTAAAAGCAGCAATGAACGCAGACACAGACGGCTTAGCAGGTCTTCAACAAATGGCTGGAGATGCTACTCTTCTTTACTACACAACAGATGAAGCAAAAGAAGGTCGCGATGCATTTAAAGAGAAACGTAAGCCAGACTTTGGACAATTCCCACGTTTCCCTTAAGTAGCTCAAACAAAATAAGACTAAAAACGTTAAGAAGAGGGTAAAAACTCTTCTTAATTTTTTTTGATTCCAATACTTTTTATGATAAAATTATTATGATTCTCTTGAGTAGTAAATCGGTATTTAGTAAAGGGGTGTTTTGGTGCAAACAGCAGGAGAAATTAAAACAGATAAAAACAACAACCAGTTACAGCCACATTTAACATCACTTTTTGAATATAATACGGATGCGATTTGCTGCCTAAACTTGGATGGGCATATCGTGGATGTGAACCCTGCGTTTATGACATTAAGTGGTTATTCAAAAGAAGAATTATTAAACCGTAACAATCTAGAGTTTATTGCAAATGATACTAGTGATTTTAAGCCAATTTCCTTTCAACATACGAACTATTTAGACTCACGATATCAATTGATTCGAAAAGATGGCTCAAAGATCGGTTGTTTAATGAGATTATCGCCTATTAAACAAGAGCAACAAATTATTGGTTACTTTTTTATCGTAAAAAACATGACGCATCTCGATAAAATGGCTGAACGATATTTGGAAAGTGAGCTAAATTATCGAATAATTGCGGAAAATTTCCAAGATGTACTGATTTTAATGGATGAAAATCGGGAAGTTTTGTATATATCACCATCCTGTAAAGAGATTTATGGATTTGATTTTTCAGAGTTAAATAGAAGTGACGATTATTATCATATTCATCCAGATTATATAAATGAATTTAATGAAAAATATGAACAAGTATTTGCTAACAATGAACCGTTTCAAATAAAGCTAAAGACGCTTCATAAGGAGAGGGGCTTTATTTGGTCCGAAATTAAAGGAAAGCCTGTGTATGACAAAGAAGGGAATTTTCTTCATATGCTATTAGTTTCTCGAGATATTTCGAAGGAGCAGGAGCATGAAGAAAATTTAATGTACTTTGCATATCACGATGTGTTGACAGGTCTACCAAATCGAAGACTATTTCAGGATTATTTAAAATCGGCAATAAATTTACTTGAGAAGGATGAACAGCCATTTGCTTTTATGCTTCTAGACATAGATGATTTTAAAAATATAAATGATAACTATGGACATGAAATTGGTGATAAAGTTATCATCGAATTTAGTCGTCGTTTACAAAAAGTTGTAGGAGATAAAGGAAATGTAGCACGACTTGGTGGCGATGAATTTGTTATCATTATAAACAAATTCCAAAATGTACAAAGTATCGAAGAGATTGCGACAAAAATTAACGAGCTAGTAAGTGAGAACGTTACGATTCAGCATACTAGAATCTCAATTACAACGAGTATTGGTATAACAATTTGTGATAAAGATTCAATGAATGCATCTACGATATTAAAATTTGCAGATGATGCCCTCTACCGAGTAAAAGGGCAAGGCAAAAATGAATACAGTATTTACTAATCTAAAAGCAAAGGAATCTCCCTTTGCTTTTCATGTTTAAGGAGTGTAATGAATGCAGCCTAATTGGATTATGCAACGAAGTCTACTAACACCTAATAGAGTAGGTCTGAGTTTTCAGCAAAAACAGTGGACGTTTAAAGAGCTTTATGAAAACTCGTTAAAAACGGCTAGGCAGCTTGCAAGCCATTCTCTATTTGAGGGGGATCGTGTAGCTATTTTAGCCCCTTCAACACCCCAACTAATTTTTATGCTGTATGGCTGCATGCAGGCTAGGATTGAAATTGTCCTGTTAAATGGACGTTTATCCGAGCAGGAGCTTCGTTATCAGGTTGATGATGCAGAGGTTAAGGCTATAATTGTTCATGAGAAAGAGCGTCGTAAATTATCGGACGAGCGAATTATTTTCTTTGAAGAAATAATGAATGCCCCTCAGCAATCTATCTCTATTTCTAATGAATGGGATGAATTATCGACAGTTTCGATTATGTATACATCAGGAACGACAGGATTTCCAAAAGGGGTGCGTCAAACCGTACAAAATCACAGTGCAAGTGCAGTTAGTTCCGCATTAAATTTAGGACTAAGCGAAGAGGATAGCTGGCTATGCTGTGTACCGATTTTTCATATTAGTGGATTTTCAATTTTAGTTCGGTCATTACTGTACGGAATGACAGTTCGGCTCTATGAAAATTTTGATGTAGAGGCATGTACTCATGAAATCGTTGAAGGCACTGTGACGAAAATGTCAGTTGTAGCAGTTACACTTCAACGAATACTCACTGAGATGGAGGCGCGGAATCTGAAGGCACATCCTCGTTTTTCAACAATGCTTGTAGGTGGAGGTCCTGTTCCGGTAGACTATTTAAAGCGCGCGGCAAAGCTCAGCCTGAATGTAGCTCAAACGTATGGTATGACTGAAACTTCATCGCAAACAGCAACTTTAAGCAATGAAGATGCACTACGAAAGATTGGTTCTGCAGGAAAACCGCTATTCTTTAATAGAATAAAAATCGACAACGGGACGAGCTGCCATACCGAAGGAGAAATTCTTATCAGAGGCCCCCATGTAACACCAGGCTATATTGGTCGCTTTAGGGATAAAAGCTCTACAGTAGATGGATGGCTAAAAACAGGAGATATCGGATATATCGATGAAGAAGGCTATTTATATGTAATCGATCGCCGTTCAGATTTAATTATATCGGGAGGCGAAAATATTTACCCTGCTGAAATTGAAAATGTGTTAATGGCACATCCGTCAATAAAGGAAGCGGGGGTTTGTGGTATTGAGGATGAGAGTTGGGGGCAAGTGCCTGCTGCATTCATTGTTCGTAAAGAAGCAATTACAGAGCCAGAAATTATGAGCTATTGTAGGAATCAGCTTGCTTCGTATAAATTGCCAAAGAGAATCAAGTTTGTCGATGAACTACCACGCAACGCTTCTAATAAGCTACTAAGAAGAAAGTTAAAAGAAATGCAATAAAAAAGGGGCTCAATTTATTTGAGCCCCCTGAAGCTTTATTGAAGTGCAGTTTTTAAGTTATCCATATTTTTTTTCATTAATGTGAAATATGTTTCCTTATTTTTAATATCCTCAGGCGTTAGGACACTTAAGTTGTGTAAGATTAGTGATTTTGCACCGACCTCGTTTTGAATGATAGTCGTTAAGTTCGACGAAACATTTTGTTCAAAGAAAATATATTCTATACTTTCCTTCTTCGCTAAATCAACAATCTTAGTTAAGTCCTTTTGAGAAGGCTCACTTTGAGAATTCAACCCTGCAACAGGCACCTGTGACAACCCATAATGTCCTGCAACATAACCAAAAGCAGCATGGGAGACAAAGAATGTTTTAGAGGAAGTTGTAGTAGCCATAGCCTCAAAATCCTCATGTAAAGCTTGAAGCTCTTCAATTAATGCCTCGTAATTTGCTGTGAATAGCTCCTCCTGCTGGGGCAGTGCAGCAATAAGCTCATCCTTAATAACTAATGCCAAGTCTTGAGAAATAACAGGAGATAACCAAACATGTGAATCAAATTCTTCATGATGATCGCCATCCTCTTGATGTCCATGATCTTCATCTTCATGCTCGTGATTGTGCTCATCCTCTTTAGCCTCTTCAGCATGTGTATGTCCAGTAGAAATATGTAGCTTATCTTCTGATACATTGTCAGCTGTTGCGACTAGTTTAACATGCTCGTTCGCCAACGTTGTTTTTGCTTTTTCAACGAAGCCCTCTAATCCCAATCCGACATAGAAAAATAAATCCGAATCGGCTAATGCCATCATATCCTTTTGTGTTGGTTCAAATGTATGCTCATTTGCGCCTGGTGGATAAATAGATTGAACATTAACAAATTCTCCACCAATTCTTTCAGTAAAATACTGTAGTGGATAGACTGTCGTATATACGTTGATCGCATTAGCTGCCGTTTCTTTTTCTGAATTAGTAGCTTGATCCTTATCAGAATTACATGCTGTTAGTACAAGTGCAATCATACTTGCCATAAATAAAATAAGATATTTCTTCAAAATAGTCACCTCTTAATAGTAATTGTTACGATTTAAAAATTCAACAAAGTTAATAATACACGACAGAACGAAGAAATACAATAAAAAAAAGCCCTCGAAATTTACTTTTTTTTCGAGGGCCATTTTTCTGGTACCGGATCAAAGCCACCTGGATGCAGTGGCTGACATTTTAATATTCGAATAGTTGTTAATAGCAAGCCTTTAATCGCTCCATGCTTTTGAAATGCTTCTAGACCGTAGCTTGAGCATGTTGGATGGAAGCGGCAAGAAGGTGGTGTCATTGGTGAAATATATTTACGATAAATTTGTATAAGCCAAATAAATGGATATTTCACTGCTTATCATTCACCTTTTGAAAAGTTTGCTCTGGCTTTGGGTCGATCGTTTGCTTTGTTGAAAAATCATTTTGCTTCACTACCCAAATAATTGCTGCACCAAAAGTTGCTACGATTGAAACGACTACTATTAGTATTAATGGAAGACTCATATCGTTCACCTCATTTTTCTACTTCTATTATAAAGCATTTTGATGAAATTCGTATGGAACAAATTCGTGAACGTCATATAATTGCGGAATATTCAAAAATAATACATATTATTCTTTCGATAAGATGGGTATAATAATACATGTAATTGATAACTATTTTCAATTATATAATATAAAATCTGAGGTGATCGTATGGCACAAAGTAAGTTAGATGCTCAGCTAAATGAGCTTGTTGCAACTATGTCAGTACTATACACTAAATTGCATAACTATCATTGGTATGTAAATGGCCCGTCTTTTTTCACACTGCATACGAAATTTGAGGAGCTTTATAATGAAGTGACATTAAATTTAGATGAGGTCGCTGAACGTATTTTATCTAAAGGTGGAAAGCCTGTTGCAACATTAAAAGAGCACTTAGAATTATCCCGTATTCAGGAGGCAACAGGTACTGAATCAACAGAAGAAATGGTTCAAACAACGATTGAAGACTTTAAAATTATAATGGTTGCACTTAACAATGCAATGGAACAAGCGGCAGAAGAGGGCGACGATCGTACGGAGGATTTACTAAACGCAAACTATCAAAGCCTTGAAAAGCACGCTTGGATGTTAACAGCCTTTCTTGGAAAATAACAAACGAATGAAAACTACGACTTTGCTAGGGGTCGTAGTTTTTTGTATAAAGAGCGATGGACCTACTAATACTTAATGTGAGGTGATTTAATGGAAAAAGAAAAGTTTTATGTATCGTTAGCACATTTAACTTGTACGACTAATCGGGATATTACTCCAAGTGCTTTTATGATAGAGGTAGAACCACATAAAGCGCGTGTATTTCAAAAATTATTTAATCAAATTCATCGGTTAGAAGATTCAAATGCTCTTCGTGCTCATATACCTTATTTACAGTATCATTTAGACGGACTAAATCATGAAATTGATAACCGTGTAAAAAAAGTATATGCACTCATTCATGAGTTTGGTGATGATAGAACAAAACAGTTTGTTGAGCAGCTACCCTATTTCAGAAGGAACTAATTGACGAAAAATCCAACATTGCTATTAATCAAATGTTGAATGAAAAGCATCCCTTCGCTACACTTAAAAGAGTGAGGAGTTGAAGGGATGTTTACATTTACAGATGAAAATGGTCTACAGGTGGATTTACGCTTTGACGAAGGCCCATTTGACATAGAGCCAAAGCATGTATTAGTGCTTGTAAAGCAGGAAAATAAATGGCTTTGCACGATTCATTACAAGCGGGGAGTTGAGTTTCCAGGTGGTAAGCAGGAACCGGGAGAAACACTAGTAGAAGCTGCAATACGTGAGGTGTATGAGGAGACACAGGTATGTGTAACAGATATAAAGTGGTTTGCTTATTATATAGTTCATGATCGCATACCATTTTGTAAGGCGGTATTTACTGCAAAAGTAGAGGGAATTGATCCTTTTGTTGGAGAGCATGAAACAGTTGGAATGACGTGGCTCACTGAAGAGGAGCTACAAAATCATCCAAACTTAAGCTTTTACATGCGTGATGAGGGAATGAAAAAAATATTACAGGAAGTGAAGAACCATGACCGACAATGGTAAAATTCAATCGATTCGAAAATATCCATCGCCCAATCCCAATATTCGTCTCGATGAAATAACATACTGGTCATGTGGCTACCGTGTAAAGGGAATGCTTGCACGACCAATAGAGGCAGGAGAGTATGAGGCACTCCTCTATTTACGGGGGGGATTACAGTCAATCGGCATGGTACGCCCTGCTCGCCTTGCCCAATTTGCAGCACAGGGCTTTGTTGTCTTTGCCCCTTACTACCGAGGCAATCGTGGTGGAGAGGGAAAGGATGAATTTGCTGGTGAGGACCGATATGATGCCGTATTCGGAGCGGATGTGTTAAAGCAATTTATTAACAAGGATACTATACATATTTACGGCTTCTCACGTGGAGGCTTAATGGCAATCTGGACAGCTATTTTACGTGATGATATCGCATCGATCGTCACATGGGCTGGGGTATCAAATGCAGCCGCAACCTACTGGGACCGTGTGGATATGCGTAGAGGTTTACGACGTATAATTGGGGGTACGCCGAACAAAGTAGGGGAAAGATATGAAGATAGAACGCCTCTTTACGATGTTGCATATATAAACGCCCCTGTACTCATTATTCATGGAACGAGTGATTCTCATGTGGATATAGAGCATGCCTATCAGCTAGAATTTTGCTTACAGGACGAAGGAAAACCTGTTGAAACTTGGTATTCATTTGGCTTAAAGCATCATTATCCACCAAAACTTAATCGAGAAACTGTACGTAATTTATGTACATGGATGAAATCAAAAGGGTAAGGATAATAATTCATGATATACTCTATGAAAAACTAATAGAAACAGAGGGATATAAAAATGCGAAAATGGTTTATCATATTTTTATTAGTCCTGATAGGAGGGACACTTTTCTATTCGTTACAAGATCAGAAGAAATATAAACATGTAGCACACATATTAGACAGTATTCCTTCTATCGATTCTATTCAAATTATAGACGGTAAAGCAGAAAAGACTCTATTACAGTTTGATAATTCTAGCAATATATTTCATGAAATGGTTAATATATATAGTTCACCATACGTTGAGATGAAATGGTCGGAACAAAAGATAATACGTAAAGAACCTTATGCGGTAGTCCAATTTTTTGGAGATAATGAAATTAAATATAGAGTAAATATTTATAGGATCAATAAAGAAGAAAAAGATCTACTAGAAAATAATTCCCTTAAAAATGAATCTCTTCATAAGAACCCTCTAATTTTAGAAGAGAAAAATAACACGTATATTTTTGCCATAAAAGAAAATGATCATATATTAGGTATCAATGATGGATTGAAAAAAATAATATATTCTCTAATTGATTCGACTTCATAAATGCTATTATTCAATAAAAATAAAACACATCTCACCACTATAGGCGAGATGTGTTTTCATTTATGATATAAAGTTTTATTAAAACATTTATGTCGGAATTAAGCTAAAGGACCGCCTTTTTTCACGATTTCTTCAGAAACGTTGGCGAATTTCTTGAAGTTTTCGTTGAATAAACCAGCTAAATGAGCAGCTTTTGCATCATATGCAGCTTTATCAGCCCAAGCATCTCGTGGGTTTAATACGTCAGATGGTACACCTTCAACAGTTGTTGGGATGTGTAGGCCGAATACCTCATCCTTTGTTGTTTCAACATTGTTTAATTTACCTTCGATTGCTGCACGAACCATTGCACGAGTGTAAGAAAGCTTCATACGGCTACCTACACCATATTCGCCACCAGTCCAGCCAGTGTTTACTAGGAATACTTGTGCACCATGCTCGTCGATTTTCTTACCTAATTGCTCAGCATATACTGTAGCAGGAAGTGGTAAGAATGGAGAACCAAAGCATGTAGAGAATACTGGTTCTGGCTCAGTAACACCGCGCTCTGTACCAGCTAATTTTGAAGTGAAGCCACTTAAGAAGTGATACATTGCTTGCTCTTTAGTTAATTTAGAGATTGGAGGTAACACACCAAAAGCATCCGCAGTTAAGAATACGATTGTTTTTGGATGACCTGCTACCGATGGTGATACAATATTTTCAATGTAGTCAATCGGATAAGCTACACGAGTATTTTCAGTTAGTGAACCATCATCATAGTCACAAACGCGTGTTTCTGGATGAACAACAACGTTTTCTAAAACAGAACCAAATTTAATAGCGTTATAAATTTCTGGTTCTTTTTCAGCAGAAAGGTTGATTGTTTTTGCATAGCAACCACCCTCAATGTTGAATACACCATTATCAGACCAGCCATGCTCGTCATCACCGATTAGCTTACGATCGCTATCTGCTGATAAAGTCGTTTTACCAGTACCTGATAAACCGAAGAATAGAGCTACATCACCAGCTTCTCCAACGTTTGCAGAACAGTGCATTGGGAAAATACCTTGCTCTGGTAATAAGTAGTTCATAATACCAAAAATAGATTTTTTCATTTCACCAGCGTATTCAGTACCACCAATTAAAATGATTTTCTTTTCCATCGAAGTGATAATAAATGTTTCTGAGTTTGTGCCATCTACAGCAGGATCAGCCTTGAATGTAGGTGCTGATACGATTGTAAATTCTGAAACGTGAGAAGCAAGCTCTGCTTCAGTTGGACGGATGAATAATTGATGACAGAAAAGATTATGCCAAGCATACTCGTTTACAACTTGGATTGAAACTTGTGAGTCTTTATCTGCACCAGCAAATCCTTTGAATACGAATAACTCGTCTTTCTCTTTTAAGTAGTTAACGACTTTTACATATAAATTATCAAAAATTTCAGCTGAGATTGGTCGGTTTACTTTACCCCAGTCAATTTTATCTTTTGTGCTTTCTTCTTCAACCATATATTTATCTTTAGGAGAACGACCAGTGTATTTTCCTGTTTCAGCGCGTAATGCACCGTCTACAGTTAACATTGCTTCTCCACGAGCAGTTGCTTTCTCAACTAATTGTGGTACTGAAAGTTGAACGTTAACATTTGCTCCACTTAATAATTCCTTCAGTTCGTTGTTAATTTCTACTGAATTCATCGATTAAATACCATCCTTTTTGTATAGTGTTCCCTACTGAAAGGGCTTTTATTTTTATTCAAAAATAGTATAACACATTGATTGAAATAATCTATACTAATTCAAAATTTATTTTTGTGGATTTTTTTACATTTCAGATTTCCGTCAAAAAATATTGACAGCCTTCAGCAAATTACGTATTATTTGAAATTGAACGGATACTCTTATCCCGAGTTGGTGGAGGGTCAGGCCCTATGAAACCCGGCAACCTGCAATATATGCCTAGCATATAACGTGTTGGTGCCAACCTGATGCAAGGATATGTCCTTGAACGATAAGAGTGAAAGGTAACGGCATGAACACTCCTTTCCTCATGACAAATGAGCGAAGGGATTTTTTTGTTTTACAATAAGAATTAACTTATTTATTTGAGTTTTTTCATTATTATATACCTTTCTAGATCCTCGTGTAAAAGTTAGCAATGGGCTTGAAGTTCAATCCTTAAGGGTAGACTTACATGGGTAATGAGTACCGTATCAATATTGCGCATTTTTGCAAGGATATCATAGGAGGAAAACAAATGACAAACCGTCGATTGTTTACATCAGAAAGTGTAACAGAAGGGCATCCAGATAAAATTTGTGACCAAATCTCAGATGCTATTTTAGATGCAATCTTAGCAGAGGACCCAAACGCACGAGTAGCGTGTGAAACGACTGTAACAACTGGGCTTGTACTAGTTTCAGGTGAAATTACTACATCTACTTATGTTGATATGAAAGGTATTATCCGTGATACTGTTGCAGAAATTGGCTACACACGTGGTAAATACGGCTTTGATGCAGAAAATCTAGCTGTACTTGTAGCTGTAGGAGAGCAATCACCAGATATAGCACAGGGTGTTGATCAAGCGCTAGAGGCTCGTGAAGGCTCAATGTCTGATGAGCAATTAGAAGCGATCGGCGCTGGTGACCAAGGCTTAATGTTTGGTTATGCATGTAATGAAACACCGGAGCTTATGCCATTACCTATTAGCCTAGCACATAAATTGGCACGTCGCTTAGCAGAGGTACGTAAAACGGGTGAGCTAACATACCTACGTCCAGATGGTAAAACGCAGGTGACAGTAGAGTATGATGAAAACAACGAACCAGTTCGAGTAGATACAATTGTATTATCAACTCAGCATGATGAGGACGTTACACTTGAACAAATCCAAAAAGACATTAAAGCAGTAGTAATCAATCCAGTCGTACCAGCAGAGTTAATCGATGAAGAAACAAAATACTTTATCAATCCAACAGGCCGCTTCGTTATCGGTGGACCTAAAGGGGATGCTGGTTTAACAGGTCGTAAAATTATCGTAGATACATACGGTGGTTATGCGCGTCACGGTGGCGGCGCATTCTCAGGTAAGGATGCAACAAAGGTTGACCGTTCGGCTGCATACGCGGCTCGTTATGTAGCGAAAAACATCGTTGCAGCAGGTCTGGCTGATCGTGCTGAAGTGCAGCTTGCTTATGCAATTGGTGTAGCACGACCTGTGTCTATTTCTGTGGATACATTTGGTACTGGGAAGGTTGCAGAAAGTAAAATTGTAGAATGGATTCGTGAATTATTCGATTTACGTCCTGCTGGCATTATTAAAATGCTTGACCTACGTCGACCAATCTATAAGGGAACAGCGGCTTACGGACACTTTGGTCGTACAGATATAGATGTACCATGGGAAAAAACAGATAAAGCCGATGCTTTAAGAGCAAAAGCTGAGTTATAAGAATGTTCATTTGAACACAAAAACTGCCGCTCAGATCATGGAGCGGCAGTTTTAGGTTGTCGATAAACCGTTTTTTTTTGAATCGGCAAGCCCCGCCACTCCGCTTTTCGTGGGCGAGCGCCGAGCCTCCTCAAATTTGCAAGAGTGCAAATTCTGCGGGGTCTCGGGGCAACACGATGTTGGTCACGAAGGCGTAGTCACACGACGTGACGATCTTAGCCTTCGTTCCATTATCGCTATCCCACAGAAGTCTACGTGGCGGGGCTTGCCTAGTTTTTCAATATATTTCAATAAAATTTCCAAAGGTTAATAACACCAACCTATTCCCGACAAACGGATAAATGAAATTGATAAAAACAAGCTATTGAAATCCCAGTTTTTCAAATTGTTCACGTCATGGATTTTATTTTTATTCGTCATCTGGAACATTTTAATAAATAGAGAGCGGCATATCTTATCATTAAGCAATAGTAGTTGATTGTAGTGAAAGGCGCGACACTCCAGCAGGAAAAGCACGAGCGGAAAATCCATTTTTGCGGCGGTCCGCAAAAGGAAGGAAAACTAAAATCGTCACATCATGTGACAACGTTTTCCTGACCAACGTCCTGTTGGCCCGAAGCCGTGCCTGCGGAAAGGGAGCGCCTGGAACGGAAATCAACGGTTTTTCATGGATTATTTTATTAGGACAAAATTCTAGCAAACTCCAATGAAAATGAGTTTGTCGACACTCTGAACTGCTGCTCAGATCATGGAGCGGCAGTTTTTGTTCCATAGTTTACTTATTATCTTGCAGGGATTTATAATATTGCCCTTTTTCTACGTATTCTCGTACTATACGATCCATATCTTCGCGGTCTTCAGGAGTAATTTCTCGAACAACCTTTGCAGGACGCCCCATCGCAAGTGAATTAGGTGGGATTTTTTTACCTGGAGGTACTAAGCTACCGGCTCCGATAAAGGCGCCTTCTCCAATTTCGGCTCCATCTAGAATAATTGACCCCATGCCAATTAATGCACGTTTGCGAATGACGCAGCTATGTAGGGTTACTTGATGCCCAACTGTTACCTCATCTTCAATAATTAACGGATTGTTTGGGCTTTGATGTAAGCAACTTAAATCCTGTATACTTACACGATTTCCTATTATAGTAGGTGCAACGTCCCCACGAATGACAGTGTTAAACCAAATCGTTGTATCTGAGCCGATTGTAACATCACCAGTAATAGTTACATAGTCGGCAATAAAAGCGGATGGGTCTATGTTAGGATTTTTATCTTTATAAGGGTAAATCATCGTCAATCTCCTCATTTCAAGTTAATATATATTATTATCGTATCAGAAATATTAATTGATATATACAACATTTTAAACGAGTGTCATTATAGATTATACTAAGGTTATCGAAAGATTTAGGAGGAAGAGCAATGTGGAAATGGGAGGCTGAAGGGCAACCGAAAGCAGTAGTTGCAATTTTTCATAGTGCATATGAGCATCATCGCTGGTATGCATGGTTAATTGAAAAATTGCGTAGTGCAGGGTTTCACGTTGTAATGGGTGATTTGCCAGGGCATGGAGACGAAGGAAAACATAATCGATGCCATGATGAAGATTTTGAGCGCTATTATTCATACGGAAAGCAATTAATAGGTATTGCGTTTACTTATAACTTACCTGTTTTCGTTTTAGGAAATGGGCTTGGTGCAACTATAGCAATGCGAGTGATTCATCGAAATAAATTTGAATGTGCAGGTCTGATCCTTACATCGCCATGGCTGCAATTGAAAATGCAACCGGGAAAACTGTCGAACGCTTTAACAAGCTTAAGTGCGTTAACATCGAGTGTTAAATTAAATCATGATCTTACATTAAATGATTTATCACGTAATTTTGAAGTTTATGGCGAGATGAAGGGGGAGCTTCCATTTAAAACCGTTGTTACGGTGAAGTGGTATCGGGAGCTCGGTCTACTAATGAAGATGTGGAAGGACCCTGAAGTAAAGCTAGCTGAAGTCCCAACCCTAGTTATGACAGGTGGGCGAGATAAATTAACAGATATTACAGTTGCAAGACAGTGGCTGCTACAGCAAAACTTCAAAAATTTCCAGTACCGTGAATGGTCGGATTGTTTACATAGCCTCTATTTCGAAATTGAACGTGAAGAGATTTTTATGCTAACGAATGATTTTATGAGTAATGTACTACGATCACTTGGATATATAATAGACTAATAGAAATTACCTAATGAGAGCTCACTTTCATTAGGTTTTTTGTTCTTTAAACTTATATTATCAGAAAATATGTTAATAATAATTAGAATTTTTGAAATATTAGTTGAACACCTTTTAAAATTGTAATATAGTGGATTTCATATTAATAAAATAAATAAATACATTAAAAAGGGGTGGATGTATGGAAGATTTAGTAAAATTATTGAATGATATTTTATGGGGTCCATGGTTTATTTACGGTATATTACTAGTAGGTCTATTCTTCTCAATCATTACTAGATTCTTGCAGGTGCGCCATATTAAAGACATGTTTAAGTATATGTTTAAAGGTGAAAAATCTGAAAAAGGGATTTCCTCGTTCCAAGCACTTTCAATTGCATTATCTGGTCGTGTAGGAACTGGTAATATTGCAGGGACGGCAACGGCTATTGCAATGGGTGGTCCCGGTGCTGTTTTCTGGATGTGGATGATTGCCTTTATCGGAGCAGCAACTGCTTATGTAGAATCAACATTAGCACAAATCTATAAAGAAGAAAAAGAAACAGAGTATCGTGGTGGCCCTGCGTTCTATATCGAAAAAGGTATGGGGCAAAAATGGTTTGCAGTTATTTTTGCTATAGCGGCTCTACTTGCTATGTTAATCTTAATGCCAGGTGTACAATCGAATGCAATTGCAGGAGCAATGAATAATGCATTCGGAATTGATAATTGGGTTATTGGCCTTACTATTGCTATTTTACTAGGTGTTATTATTATCGGTGGGGTTAAATCTATTGCAAATGCAGCACAGGTAATTGTTCCGTTTATGGCTTTAGCATATATTTTAATGGCACTTATTATTATTATTATGAATATTAGTGAAGTACCTGGTGTAATCTCTTTAATTTTCTCTAGTGCCTTTGGGGCGCAAGAAGTGTTCGGCGGGATTATTGGTTCTGCAATAGCATGGGGCGTAAAACGTGGGATTTACTCCAATGAGGCTGGTCAAGGTACAGGACCTCATCCAGCAGCAGCAGCGGAAGTATCGCATCCTGCTAAGCAAGGGCTAGTACAGGCAGCTTCGGTTTATATTGATACACTTTTAATTTGTTCGGCTACTGCATTTATGATTTTATTTACAGGAATGTACAATGTTCACGATGAAAGTGCAGATCAAGTTCCTGTTATGGTAAACGGCGAAGCGCATGAAGTAGACGGTGAGCCGTACGAAATATATCCAACACTATTCACAGGTGAATTTGGTACAGATGAGTATTCAGGTGAAGAGCAAATTTCTTATGCACAAACGATTAAAGAAGGAGCAGCCTATACTCAATATGCTGTAGATAAAGCATTACCAGGCTTTGGTGCACCATTTGTAGCGATTGCACTGTTCTTCTTTGCTTTTACAACAATTATGGCGTATTACTATATTGCTGAAACGAACGTTGCTTATTTATTCTCTGGAGGTGCTGAGAAGGTAGGTATTTGGATTGCCAAAATTGCAATTATCGCAGCAGCCTTCTATGGTACTGTACGTACATCCGATCTTGCTTGGGCGATGGGGGATGTAGGCTTAGGCTTAATGGTATGGATTAACGTAATTGCAATCCTCATCATTATGAAGCCAGCACTGATTGCATTAAAAGACTACGAGAAGCAGAAAAGAGAGGGCAAGGATCCTCAATTCGATCCTATTAAATTAGGCATTAAAAACGCAGGTTTCTGGGAGAAACGCAATAAAGAACGCGGTGAATAAAAAAGGGCTACTTGTTTCGGATTATTCCGAGACAGGTAGCTCTTTCACTTTTTCTAAAGCAATGATAAATGGCGGGTCATTTTTTTGATTTAAAAATTCATATCGTAGCACATGAATATATTTTTGAGGTAAATTACTAACGAATTGAATCACTTCATCCCGTTCCTCCTTACCACCCTCATGTCCATGATAAATTACGAGAATAATCATTCCGCCAATCTTTAATAGTGTTAAGAGGCTTTCAATGGCTTGGGTCGTTGTGTTTGGTTTTGTAATGACGCTATGGTCACTTCCGGGTAAATAGCCAAGGTTAAATATAGCAGCCCCAACAGGCTTCGTCACATATTTCGCAACGTTTTCATGCCCATCCTTTAAGACAAGTGCACGGTGCTCTAAAGCATTGTCTAGTAAACGGTTTAATGTTGCGTCCACTGCCTGTTTTTGTACATCAAAGGCGTATACATAGCCACTATCGCCAACGAGATTCGCTAAAAATAGTGTATCATGTCCATTTCCAGCAGTGGCATCTACAGCGATATCCCCTTCTTGGATCGAAGCTTTTAATAGCGTTTGTGCATATTGTAGTACTCGCTCTAGCTTCATTTCTTCTCGTCCGCCTTGTAGAATTTTCCTTGCCAAGAGCCGCGACGTTCAAGCTCTGCATCAATGCCATTTAATACTTCCCACTTATTGACGCTCCACATTGGTCCAATCATCAAATCGATTGGTCCATCACCTGTAATTCGGTGAACAATCATTTCGGGTGGAAGTAGTTCAAGCTGATCAGCGACTAAGTTAATGTAAGCATCTTTGTCCATAAATTGTAGCATCCCTTTTTCGTACTGTTTTACGAGAGGTGTACCTTTTAGTAAATGTAGCAGGTGAATCTTTATACCTTGAACATCGAGCTTTGCTACCTCGCGAGCTGTTTCCATCATCATCTCGTAGTCTTCTAGGGGTAGACCGTTAATAATATGTGTTACGATACGAATATTGTGCTTCCGTAATTTTTCAACACCTTCTACATAGGTTTGATAATCATGCGCGCGGTTAATTAAGCTTGCTGTTTTTTCGTGTACCGTTTGTAGACCAAGCTCTACCCAAAGATACGTGCGCTCGTTTAACTCTGCTAAGTATTCTACAACGTCATCTGGTAAGCAGTCAGGGCGTGTAGCGATACTTAATCCCATTACACCCTCACAAGAGAGTGCTGCCTCGAATTTTTCTTTTAACACTTCAAGAGGTGCATGCGTATTCGTATATGCTTGGAAGTAAGCCATAGTAAGGCCGTCCTTCCATTTGCTCTCCATTTTAGCTTTAATTTTTTCAAACTGTACAGGAATTGGGTCAACCTTGCTGCCTGCAAAATCGCCAGATCCTGCTGCTGAACAAAATGTACAGCCACCAAATGCAACTGTACCATCACGATTCGGGCAATCAAAGCCAGCATCTAACGCTACTTTATAGACTTTTTTGCCGAATTCATTACGTAAATATCGATTCCATGTATAATAACGCTTCCCATCAGACGGGAAGGGGAACTTTGTTTCTATCATCTATGTCACTCCTCTAACGGTTAATTCTAACACGTAGCACAAAAAGAGTCATGGGCTATTAATTGTGTAATAATTCTTGAATTTTAATCTTAATATATATAGTATAACTTTCTTCTTGAATATTTATAGAAAAGAACATAGACTGATATTTTGTGAAACGAAGTAAATGGAGGATACATTGTGCCAAAACGTGTATGGTTTTTAATTGTTGGAATGTTTTTTAATACAGTTGGCAGCTCTTTTTTATGGCCATTAAACAGTATTTATATTCATAATCACTTAGGCAAAACATTAACGATTGCTGGGATAGTGCTAATGCTAAATTCATTAGCTGGAGTTATCGGAAATCTACTAGGCGGATTTTTATTTGATCGAATTGGTGGCTATAAAACAATCCTCTTTGGTGTTACAGCAAATCTATCGATACTAGGCATGCTTACTATATGGCATGACTTTACTCAATACATTGTATTTTTAACCTTACTCGGCTTTACGTCGGGAATTATTTTTCCTTCTATGTACGCATTGATCGGTAGTACGTGGGAGGAAGGTGGTAGACGAGCGTTTAATACGATGTTCTTAACAAATAATGTCGGTGTAGCAATTGGGCCTGCCCTTGCAGGGATAATTGCAGATATAAATTTTGAGTATGTTTTTGTAACAAATTTTGCTACCTATTCGATTTTCTTTGGGATTGTGATCGCAACCTATAAACGCTTTGATAGGGTAGGAATTGCGCCGAAAAACGTTATTGCTGAAAGTGCTGGTATACATGCAAAAACGCCTATGTACGCGATTTTAATATTAAGTATTTCATTGGTGTTATGCTGGTTATCGTATACTCAATGGAGTGCAACGATTTCTTCATATACACAAGAGCTTGGCATGAGTTTGTCGCAGTATAGTGTATTGTGGACGATTAATGGATTACTTATTGTAGCGGTACAGCCGATTATTCGACCGCTCGTTTTATATTGGGAGGACAAGCTAAAAAATCAGCTCGTTCTTGGATTGCTGTTAATGTCAGCATCCTTTGTTCTCGTGTATTTTGCGGGGGATTTTAAAATGTTTGTGGCTGCAATGGTTGTGCTAACACTAGGGGAAGTATTCTTTTCACCTGTGATTCCTGCTATAGCGAATAAACTTGCTCCTCAAGGACGCCAGGGGTTCTATCAGGGGATTGTAAATAGTGCAACAACATTAGGGCGGATGATAGGCCCGCTACTTGGGGGCGTTGTTGTTGATATATATGGTATGGGCGTACTTGCATTAATGTTGACCGTTGTACTAGTTGTAGCGATTATTCCGTGTTTACTTTATGACCGCCCATTAAAACGCGCGTAATTTTCTAAAATTCAAACTCTTTTTGAATTTTCATTCTCTTTGGGATATAATCAGAAGAATTATTTTCATAAGGAGTAAGGAAATGCAGGAGATACTAATGTTTACAGCAGTGGCATTGATGATTGTCATGGTGCCCGGAGTGGATTCACTTCTTGTTTTAAAAAATACAATGATCTATGGGAAAAAGGCTGGTTTCTTTACAATGGTAGGCATTGTTGTTGCACTTTTTGTCTGGACAACGCTAGCTGTACTAGGTCTTGCTACAATAATATCTCAATCAATGCTTGTATTTCTGTTTATTAAATATGCAGGAGCTGCTTATTTAGTTTACTTAGGCATTCAATCTTGGCGAGCAAAGCCCCAAAACTTATCATTACAGTCGGGCGCTACAACAAAGGATGAGCGAATAAAAAATGCATCCTTTAGCTGTATGGTACAAGGAATTACAACAGATTTATTAAATCCAAAAACATTGCTGTTATATGTAACCTTGATGCCACAATTTATCAGACCGGATTTTAATGCCAATACGCAATTAATTGTATTAGCAGGTATTCTTATCCTCCTATCTATTATTTGGCTTGCAATCGTAATCTTAGTTATTAATGGTATTCGTAAATGGTTTATGCAGCCTAGAGTACAGAGTGCATTTAATAAAATTACCGCGCTGCTATTAATCGGAATTGGTGTCCGAATCGCAAAAGAGTCATAGAATATGGGTAGGTAATTATAGAAACTCTAGAAAACACTTGTACTTTTTTGTTTCATCCATTAAACTTAATGCAATATTATGAACGACTATGATGAGGAATAGTAAGTTTGGAACCTTTCAAGAGAGCTAGCGGCTGGTGTGAGCTAGTAGGAGGATAAACTGAACTCGCCTCGGAGTTTGCTGTAGTGAAAAAATTAGCTACAAGCCGTGTTTTCGCGTTAAGAAATTTGAGCTGAGTGCTGTGTCACTAATTTGGGTGGTACCGCGGGAGTCGAAATTCTCTCGTCCCTTCTTTTACGGAATGGGGCGAGTTTTTTTATTTTTTGAAATATTTCAACAATTCAGCTTAAAACTACGTAAAGAAAGCGAATACTAGAAAAGTCGAATGTAAAACCTTTATAGAGGAGGAAAAGATTGTGAGTTTTAATCATCAACAAATCGAGAAAAAATGGCAGCAATACTGGGATATTAACAAAACATTCAAAACAGAAAATGAAGTGGAAAAACCAAAGTTCTATGCATTAGATATGTTCCCGTATCCATCAGGGGCAGGACTTCACGTAGGGCATCCTGAAGGATATACAGCGACGGATATTTTATCACGCTTCAAGCGTATGCAAGGCTATAATGTACTTCACCCAATGGGGTGGGATGCATTTGGTCTTCCGGCGGAGCAATATGCACTTGATACAGGGAATGACCCAGCTGAATTTACGGCGAAGAACATTGCAACATTTAAACGTCAAATTCAAGAGCTTGGTTTCTCTTACGACTGGGATCGTGAAATCAATACGACAGACCCTTCATACTACAAATGGACGCAATGGATTTTCACGAAATTAGTGGAAATGGATTTAGCCTATGTTGATGAAATCGCGGTTAACTGGTGTGAAGCACTAGGAACAGTGCTTGCCAATGAAGAAGTAATCGATGGGAAATCAGAGCGCGGTGGACACCCGGTTGTGCGTCGTCCGATGAAGCAGTGGGTGTTACGTATTACAAAATACGCGGACCGTTTAATTGATGATTTAGAGGAAGTTGATTGGCCAGAGTCAATTAAAGATATGCAACGTAACTGGATTGGTCGTTCTGAGGGTGCACAAGTGAAATTCACAGTTGCTGGAAAGGAATCAGACTTTGAAGTATTCACAACACGTCCAGATACGTTATTTGGTGCGACATATTGTGTACTAGCACCAGAGCACAAATTAGTGGCAGACATTACGACTCCAGAGCAAAAGCAAGCTGTAGATGCTTATTTAGAAAAAGTGGCGTTAAAATCTGACCTAGAGCGTACAGATTTAGCGAAAGAAAAAACAGGCGTATTCACAGGTGCCTATGCTGTAAACCCAATCAACGGTAAGCAAGTGCCAATCTGGATTGCTGACTATGTGCTAGCAACATACGGTTCTGGAGCGATTATGGCAGTTCCTGCTCACGATGAGCGTGACTATGAATTCGCAAAAGAATTCGGCTTAGAAATTATTCCGGTGCTTGAAGGCGGCGACATCGAGAACGAGGCATTCACAGGTGACGGAGCACATATTAACTCTGATTTCTTAAATGGTTTGAATAAAGAAGATGGGATTAAAGCGGCAATCGAATGGCTAGAAGAAAAAGGTGTTGGAGAGAAGAAAATTTCTTATCGTCTACGTGACTGGTTATTCTCTCGTCAACGTTATTGGGGTGAGCCTATTCCAGTAATTCACTGGGAAGATGGCACGATGACTACAGTACCTGTAAATGAGCTACCTTTAGAATTACCGAAAACAGACAATATTCGTCCATCTGGTACAGGTGAGTCACCACTTGCCAATATTGATGACTGGGTAAATGTAGTAGATCCTATTACAGGTAAAAAAGGTCGTCGTGAAACGAACACAATGCCACAATGGGCTGGTTCTAGCTGGTACTTCCTACGCTATATTGATCCAAAGAATGATAGTGCTATAGCAGATCCAGAGCTACTTAAGCGTTGGTTACCAGTTGATATTTATATCGGTGGTGCAGAGCATGCTGTTCTTCACTTACTTTACGCTCGATTCTGGCATAAAGTTTTGTATGATCTTGGCGTTGTGCATACAAAAGAGCCATTCCAAAAGCTATTTAACCAAGGTATGATTCTTGGTGAAGGTAATGAGAAAATGTCGAAATCAAAAGGGAATGTTGTAAACCCTGATGAAATCATTGAATCTCATGGTGCAGACACACTTCGCCTTTATGAAATGTTTATGGGGCCACTTGAGGCTTCTGTTGCTTGGTCAACGAACGGCCTAGATGGAGCTCGTCGATTCCTAGATCGTATTTGGCGTCTATTTGTTACTGATGAAGGAAAGCTTGCTACAAAAGTACAGCCATCTAATGATACAACGCTAGAAAAAGCATATCACCAAACAGTGAAAAAGGTAACGGACGATTACGAGGGTATTCGCTTCAATACAGCCATTTCACAAATGATGGTATTTATTAATGACTGCTATAAAGCGGAAGTGATTCCAACTCAGTACGTAGAAGGCTTCGTAAAAATGCTCGCACCAATCGCACCACATATTGCTGAAGAGCTATGGGCTATTTTAGGAAATGAAGGTACGATTTCCTATGTTGAGTGGCCAGCTTACGATGAATCAAAACTGGTTGATGATGAAATCGAAGTAGTTGTGCAAGTAAACGGTAAAGTACGTGCAAAAGTAAAAGTGGCAAAAGATGCGACAAAAGAAGAATTAGAAGCAGCGGCCTTAGCTGATGAAAAAGTGCAAGAGCAAATGGAAGGCAAACAATTAGTAAAGCTAATTGCCATTCCAGGAAAATTAGTTAATATCGTTGTGAAATAAATAGATGATACAGAAAGCTACACGTAGGGATAATTCCTACGTGTAGCTTTTGTTTTGTATAGGGAATAATAATGAGGGTTACTATGTCAACATAATTTCGTGTAAGCTAGTAGGGAAGTGTTAGGATAAAGGAGCAATCAAAATGATTTACTATGAATCAAATTGTATGTATTGTAAAAAGTCATTCAAACTAGTTGAAGGTACACGAAAATACCAGCAATACAAGAGAAATCGAAACGGGAAATTCGCCTGTGATGATTGTGAACGGCGTATTGAGGCAGATGCGCGGAAGTACTTATTTGACAGAGCCTAAAAATGATTAAAGTGTAAACAACGCTGAAATTCACCGTGTTTACACTTTTTTAGTTGTTGCTAGGTAATGTTTCTTAAGTTAGTGAATGGCATTACCTAAACTGCATGAATACGTTTTTAAAGTCATTATTTCTAGATAAGAAAAAGCAAATGAAAGTGCCGATGAAACTAATACAGGCCAATGTAGCAAAAATGATTTCAATGCCACTTTTTTGAGCTAGTATCCCGAACAGAGGAGTTAAACAAACTACGAATCCTTGATTAAAGAACATACGAATACTTGCTACTCGCCCATGGAATTGATCCTTCGTGGACATTTGTTGGATTGCTTGAAAATTTGTTCGAATCCATGTCGTACAAAAGCCAATTCCGAAACATCCTAGTGCACTTAAAGCAATTGACGGACTAAACGTAAATATAGTTAAGCTTAGCGTTAATAAGCTGTAGGCTGCAGTAGGGAAGTGGAAGTTTAGCAGTTTCACGAGTTTTACACTGATCATTCCTGCTAAGATTCCCCCGATAGAAACGATAATTTCAAGCGTGCCATAAATCGTAACACTGGATTGAAGTGTGCCGAATGTATAAGCTGCTAAAAAACCAATTGTCGTATGGTACGTTAATTGTCCAATTGCCATTAATGCTAGCAACTGAAGAAAGTACTTATTGACTAATAAATAGCTAAAACCAGCTATAATTTCTTTGATAATGGAATCATTCTCGAAGTGATTTTCCGATTTTTCTTCAGGTAATAATGAAAACAAAAATAAACTGATAAAGAGCGGGATGAGTATGCTCAAGGATAATAGAATAATGTTTGATTTTGCGATGAATAGGCTGCTTATTGAGGTACCTAATATGCCTCCTATAATGGTATAGGAGGCAGACTTAGAAAAGATGGAGAGTAATTGCTCCTTTGAAAAAATAACGGTTAAATAAGCCTGTATTGCCGGTCGAATAAGCGAACCACATAATTGAATGACCATATGAGTGATAATTAAGACGACTGGAATAAGCATCTTAAACATAAAAAATACAGTGGTTAAAACAATGACTATTATTACAAGAGCATACTGGATTACCCTTTTTTTATTGCTACGATCAACAACAGCACCAAAATATAGATTACATATAAAGCTAGGTAAAAATCCTAAGCTAACAAATAATCCTGCATAAATTGCGCTTTCTGTTTCAGCGTAAAGAAACCAAGAAACGAAAATAAAATAAGCGGATAGAGAGAAATCGATTAACCCTTGCATCCAAACGACCTTAGTAAAGTGTTGCATAGATTGCCTCCTAAAATACGGTATAATAAAACTATAAAGTAGACAAAAATATTTAAAAATGGACAGTTTATCAAAAAGATGTCTACTTTTAGGAGGGTACATGGATCATCTACTTTATTTATTATGGTCAGTTCGAGAACGGCGGGTTTCCATTAAGGAACTTAGTGAATTAATGGCTCTAAGTGATAAGCAAGTGATACGGAAGTTAAAAAGATGGGAAATAGAGGGATGGTTCATTTATTCACCAGGCAGGGGACGTGGACATCTTTCTAAAATTGAATGGAAAAAAGATTTGGAGAATACTGTTTTAAATGATTTAACAGTTGCTATACAATCTCAAAATTATAGTGGTCTAAATACTTTGGATTTCACCCTTTTTTCAGAGGTATTCCAGCATAAAATTATGGAATTGGTTGCTGAACAGTTAGTAACTAAACAACAGGAAGAGCGCGGATTACTTACAATTCAGATTTATAGTAAAAACCTAGGTTTAAATCCATTAAGAGTGAATGATGCAGAGAATGGATGGATTATGTCTCATATATATAGTCGTTTGCTTTATAAAACGGACAAAGGAGAATATATAGGCGATCTCGTTCATCATTGGAAGAGGTACAAGTATCAATTTGTATTTTATGTACGCCCACGATTGTTTTGGCATGATGGAGACCCAGTTCTTATAGAGGAAATAGTTAATTCGATTTCTACATCGTTTGGGCTTCAGAAATTTTCTTCGTTTCACAAAAAGTTAGGTTGGGTAAGAAAAGAAACAGATTTTAGTTTTTCAATAGAGTATAAAGGGGAAGAGAATGAATTATTATTGCTCCTATCCCAAATAGATTTTAGTCTAACAAAAACTAATAAACCTAAAATTGGAACAGGCTCTTACAAAATCGAAAAACATGAAGAAGGTCTTTTAACATTGGTAGCTAACGAAAAGTATCACCTAGCACAAGCTTTGATCAATCGATTACAATTTGTTACAATCCCTTCGTCCTTAGGGAGAAAAATGGAAAGCACGATGAAGCAAAATGACAAAGGTTTACAAGCTAATAAGGAGCTTGCAGGAATTGTATCGGCTTATATAAATCCTCGTTCACACAAGCTCCAAGATGAGAAAATTAGAAAATATATTATTGGATTTTTAAAGCATTTTGCAAATAGGGTAGAGAGGCTAGATGAATTAAAGGTATCTCTATGGAGGGATGTGTATTTGCCTTCAACAGTTCAAACTACATTTTTAAGAATAGGGTATATTATTAATCAAGCTAAGTTTGTTCATCTATTGGATGCCCTATGTAGTGATCATGGATTGGATGTAGAGATTGTGAAATATAACATTGATGATGACATTGATATTTTAGCCTTTTTTAATAGTGTAGATATATTAATTATGGGTGAATATCCGATTGAAGATGAACTAGATATAATCAACAGATATGATAAACAACATCCTCTTTCAGTTATTTTAAATTCTATGAATCAATCACAAACATGGTCGTGCCAGCTTTACGAATCATATAGAAGAATCTACTACCCTTCTGAGTTCCAAAAAAGCAATAGTTCGATTTATGGATATCCGGAGCTATCAAGAAGTTGGTTATTATAGAATAGGAAGCGTCTATGAAAAAATCGTCTATTTTTAAGAATCTTCAGCGTAACCAAGCGCAGTATTGCAATTTGCAGAAAACAAAGACGAAAACGTAAAAAGGGAAGCATTGACAATAAACTATAGCTGTTGTATAGTGACGTTGATTAATCATCCTTGTTATATAACATCCGTTCGAAAAAAACAGAGCCAACTGCCATTGACTCTGTTCTATTTTGAATATTTATTTAGTTTTTTACTGAAGTTGAGACGTCTCTACCTGATTGAACACTTTTCATTTCTGTTATCACGCGTTGCTGTTGTTTAACATCTCTACGTAGAGCAAGAGAAATCATTAATGAAATAGCGATTAATGCCGTGAATACATAAAATACGGGTGTATAGCTGCCAGCTGCATTATGAATGCCGCTTACTAATAAAGGTCCACATACCCCACCAATTGACCACGTTGTAAGTAAGTATCCATGAATAACACCTAATTGCTTTGTGCCGAATAAATCACTTGCAAATGCAGGTAGGTTAGAGAATCCACCACCATAACAGCTTACTACTAAGAAAATCATCATTTGGAATAGCAATGTATTCGTTGTAAACGGTAGTACTGCAAATGCGATTACTTGTATCGAGAAGAAAATAATAAATACATTGGAGCGCCCAATATAATCAGATGCAGTTGCCCATAATAAACGACCGCCTCCGTTAAATAACCCCATTATTCCTACCATAGTTGCTGCCCCTGCTACAGATAATCCTACTAATTCCTGAGCCATTGGAGAGGCAACAGAGATCATCATAATCCCTGCGGATACATTCACTAAATGCATAAGCCAAAGCATCCAAAATTGTCTTGTACGGACAGCTTCACGTGCTGATAGCTGGTTTAGCTCAGTTTTTGATGCAGTATATTTTGAAACGTTTTCTGAGCCTGCAACCTCGCCTTTTTTCGGCGGCGCAATATAAAGAGCACCAAGTAACATTAACGTAAAATAGCAAATTCCTAAAATATAATAAGTTGTTGTAATTCCGACTGTTTCCATTAAATTAGCTGCAACAGGTGCTGTAATTAGTGCCCCTGATCCAAAACCGAGTACTGCCATACCCGTTGCTAATCCACGACGATCTGGGAACCATTTAACAAGTGTCGATACAGGCGCAATATAGCCTATCCCCATCCCGACACCACTTAATAACCCGTATGTTAGCCAATACATGACTACAGAGTCTATTGCGATTGCCACACCAGCACCAGCTTGACCTAAGCCGAATAAAACGGCTGCTAGCATCGCTGCCTTTTTAGGACCTAGTTTTTCAACAGTACTACCGAAAAATGCTGCGGCTGTACCAGCAAGTCCCATCATTATTGTAAACGCGATTGTAACACTTGTTTCTGTCCAACCCATCTGTTCTACAATCGGAACTTTATATACGCTATAAGCATAAGCGCCACCGATTGATAAATGTATAGCGATCGCAGAAAGTGCAATTAACCATCTATTTTTTTTCATAATCTCTCACTTTCCCTCGTTTCTTCTAAATGTTAATAAATTATGAACGTTCATAGAAGATAATTTAACATTATATAACAATATAAATCAAGACATTTTAGAAAAATATTTTTTGTATATAAAATTCGTGAGATTGCATCTGTTTTATAACAGAATGCTGTTTAACCCTGTGATTTTGGTGAAATAACGCTATAAATATTAAGTTAACTGCATAAAAATTCGTTTGGTGGAATAGTAACTATTTTACTAATAAAAGCTTCTGTTTGGAAAAAGTATAATGTTATAGAAGAGATAAAATAGCACTTTTAATGTATTTTGTTTATAAATAATTGGGAATTTAGTACGCTAAATTTAAACTTTTAATGGATGTAATAGGAAAAGTTAAGATAGTTTTTGGAAATAGAACATACAAATATTAATAGCTGTAATTTGATTGAAATTTGTCTATTATAGGTCAGTTTTAAATGAAAAAGGGCTGAAAAAAATATAAAAATTTTAAAAAATATTTTTCGTGCTAGAGTAAATTGTGAGTAATTTTTTGACATAAAACAGGAGGGGAGCGTATGAAGAAGAGAATGTTAACTGCTACAGGTGTCATTGTCGCTGGTGGAATAGCTATGTTTATATGGACTGGGATGATACTAGATAAAGGAAGTGAACCACAAGCAGACGGAACAAATGATTATGCCATACTTCTTGGAGCTAAAGTGAAAGAGAATGGCGAACCGAGTCTTTCTTTGCGATATAGATTAGAGGCTGCACGAGAGTATTTAGAGCAGCATCCTGATGTGAAGATTATCGTTTCAGGGGGACAGGGAGCAGAGGAGCCAATGAGTGAGGCGGAATTTATGTTTTCTTATTTAGTAGAGGCAGGAATAGCGGAGGATCGAATTATTAGAGAGGCAAAGTCAACTTCAACCTATGAAAATATACTGTACTCTAAGAAGCTACTTCCAAGTGAAGTTTCAAAGGTAACGATTATTTCGAGTGATTTTCATTTAGCGCGGGCACAGTATTTAGCAAGAGAGCTTGAGCTTGAAACGGATGTAGTACAGGCTGAGACACCGAAATCAGTGAGAGCAAAACTGCAAATACGTGAACGAGCGGCGTTGGTAAAGGCGTATATCTTAGGGCGATAAATAACATAGAATGAAGGAGTTATGATGAACAAAATGATTAATGAGTTTTGGACAAATTTTTGTGAGAAAAATAAATTGAAGGATTGTAACTATAAGGATGCCTTTCAGTTTGGAGTGTCCCCTGATCTGTTAGCAGAGCTTGTTCTCCAAGGGAAGAAAAGGGCAACTACATCGGGATATGTTTTTTTATGAACTTGAAAACGAACCGTTGCCTGAGGTAGGGAAGTATTCGATTGTATTAAATTCAAAAGGCGAGCCTGTTGCAGTTATTCAAATTGCTACAGTTGAGGTTTTACCCATGAATGAAGTAACCGAGGAGTTTACTTTGGCAGAAGGTGAGGGAGATTATAGCTATTGGTTGATTGCACATAAGGAATTTTTTACGAATGAATTAGCTACATATAATATAGTATGGGATACATCTATGAAAGTAGTTTGTGAAGTGTTTAATGTAGTTTATCGGTAAGTGATATTATAATAGGTAGAAAGACTGGTAATTGTATGAGTATTCGATTAGCTACATTGGAGGATATTGAGCAACTTGTTAGAATGGGGACCTTCACCATAACATGGGGTTGATTTTCGTTGCGCCAGAGGACAACACGACGTTGTTCACGAAGGCGTTGCCGCTGTCGTTTTACTTTTGCGCAGATAAATTGTCACAGGATGTGACGGTTTTAGCCTTCGTTCCTAAATACCTGAGGGCGTCCGATGAGCCTCCTCACTACTTTTCGACCTAATAATAACAATGGAGTGAAAATAATGAATCTAACTTTTTACGAGGATAGCTTTAGCAGTGTGATCAATCGATATACGATTACTGACGAACAGCTACGCTATACAGTTTCACCAATAGAGGCAATCCAACTTGCTAAAGAAGATAAGGATCGCTTTCCTATATTAGCTTTGGAAAATGATAGACTAGTTACTTTTTTTGTTTTGCACAGGAACGAAGGTGTACGAGCGTATTCTTCGAATGAAAATTCCATATTAATACGGTCCTTTTCAACGGATTTTTACCAGCAGGGGAAAGGATTTGCTAAGCGAGTACTCCTATTATTACCAGCGTTTGTTCGATGCCATTTTCAAGAAGTAAATGAGCTAGTGTTAGCTGTAAATGTTGGAAATGATGTTGCTAAAAGGTTATATGAAAGCTGTGGCTTTGTTGATAACGGGGTAAGAATAATGGGGATAAAAGGCGAGTTGATTGTGATGAGCTATTATTTGAAATCAGATGATACTTTTTAGTGTAATTATAGGGTTTTGGTAAAAGGAGGAAAAGGTATCGATATTAAAGAAATGAAATATCAGAATTTTCCGTTTGTGACGACCGTGTTTCTTTATCTTACGTATCTTTATTATTATTTAATGGATTTTATATCCGGTTTTTACTTAATCAATGTGTTGTTTTTTATGGGGATCGTGTTTATCATTTTTTTGATTTTGATAAGAAAAACATCACTATCTAAAAGACCTTTTATAGTATCTATTCTGCTCTCCTTCCTACTTTTCTTTTACGAGACTCCTTTATTTGAAACTTATGACAGGTACAACGTTTACGGTTACATGGAGCCAGAGGAGCTAGTGCAGGGCTCAGGGATATTTCTTTTATCTGTGAAAATTGACAATATAATGATCGATGCAAGTGAAAGAGCATTAAGGGATGAACTCGTTAACAATAGAGTGCAATTTTATACTATAGATCCTATTACAAATGCTGCTGTATATGTTAGTAAAAACGAAGCATGGCTTAATCTAATAGGTTTGAGAAAAGAGGAGTTTACAAGGATGAAAGATAATGTGAATGCTTATTTGAATCCTAGCAATGAAGCAGTGAATGAGTTTTTTACAAGGCAACATTCAGTAGGGAATAGCGCGGGATTAGCCCTAGTGTTGTCCAGTCTTGCTGATAATAATGAATTTCAAAACAATAAGCAAATTGGTGTTACAGGAGCAATTAGTCGGTCGGGAAAGGTGCAAGAGGTTGGGTTAATAGAAGAAAAAGTAAAAATCTCAAGCGAAAGTGGACTCCGATATATGATTGTTCCAATGGTCAATTTATCCCAAGCCATGAAAGTCAAAAAATCGATTCATTCTTCCATTGAAATAATGGGTGTTGACACGGTGGATGAAGCTGTTGAATATATAGAGGAGTTGAATGGGAATTAAATAACTGAGGGAAATAAAAGGACCGCACTCATTTGAGTACGGTCCATTTTTATGTGCATTTAATATTTATTAGGATTTTTATTGGATTGCTGATTTTTATCGTGGTTTGTTTTATTATCTTTGTTTTTCGCTTTAGCATCCCATTCAGCAGCGAATTCCTCATTTAAGTTATCGTTCGGGTTATTGTTGTTGCTATTTGTATCATCGAGATTTTTACTTTTATAAATACCAAAAGGATTATGTGTACGTACATTCATTGTTTTATTGTTATTTTTACTCATGGATTTTCACCTCCTAAAGCTTAATTTGCTCAGGAAAATGGCTTTTATGCTTCAAAATATAGCAAATCAAAGGTATGCAAAATTTGTAGAGGTTTAGTTGATACTAGTATTAGATGGTATACATAACTAAAAAATAATGAGGTGAATAATTAATGCTAGGGAATTTGACAAGAGGATATAAGCATCGACTATCGTTTCCGAAATTTCCTTGGGTATTGCAGCAGAACTGGCATAATGTTTTATTTGTACATTATCCGGTTTACTCAAAGTCACTACAAAAATTTGTACCGAGAAGTTTGGAGTTAGATACATTTAACGGGATGTGCTGGGTTAGTATCGTGCTATTTATAGTGAAGAAAAATCGAATTCGACTATTGCCGCTTATTCCAGGTACAAATCAATTCATTCAAATGAATGTTCGAACATATGTAACCTTGGATGGCACACCTGGTGTTTATTTTCTGAGTATTGATGCTTCAAATAAGGTTGCAGTAACGCTAGCAACCACGCTTTTTTTCCTACCTAATTATGATGCAGTGATGAATTTACAGCAGGAAGGTTCTTCTATATTTTTCCAAAGTGCAAGAAAGGGAAAGGTAAGCCTTGAAATGGAATGTTGCTATAAACCGATATCGCCCGTGTTTTATGCAACGAAAAATTCATTAGAAGCTTGGCTAATTGAACGGTACACTTTATTTAGTCTAAATAGAAATGGGCAGCCTGTTAGAGGGGATATATACCATGCTCCATGGCAATTACAGCATGTAGAGGCTACGGTTTATAAAAATACAATGCTAACGGATTTATCTATTGCAGCTGAATATAACGAGCCAATTTTTCATTTTTCGAAAATGCAGCAGGCTCGGATTTGCCCGTTAGTCTCCGTTTAACAACTTGCATTTTCATCTATTAAGTATTAGTAAACGGGCATTTGTTATACTACTGTATATAAAGGAATGCAATGTGAATTGATGGGAGGGCTCTAGTTGAAAATTGTCATAGAGTGGGCATATAAGACGCCAAAGGGAGCAGAAACGATTTTTCGTTCTGAGGAGATGTCGGCCCCGCATGCATTAATGATTGCAGAGGATTTAGAGCGGACAGGTCGTGTGAAAGGGTTGACTTTAACAGATCAGCATGATAGCACATGGATGATAAAGGAACTTAAAAAGTATATCAAGGAAATTGAAACAGAGCCTCATAATGTAACCGTTTATTTTGATGGAGGCTACGATCGTGGAACGAGCACTTCAGGTCTAGGCTGTGTAATTTATTATGAGCAAAACGGCAAGTCTTTTCGATTGCGTAAGAATGCGTATGCTACAGGATTGGTGTCTAATAACGAGGCGGAATATGCCGCATTAAATTTAAGCTTAGTGGAGCTCGAATTATTAGATGTACATGGTATGACCGTGCGTTTTATTGGTGATTCTCAAGTCGTTATTAATCAAATGAACGGCGAATGGCCTGCGTACGAAAAGGAGCTAGCAAGCTGGGCGGATAGGATTGACGAGCGATTGCGGGCACTTTCCATAACTCCAGAGTATGAGCTTGTTCCTCGGAAGGAAAACGCTGAAGCAGACAAGCTAGCAACACAGGCATTAAACGGGGTCGACATTTCAGGAAAGATCGAATTAGGTGGATAACCTTTTTTAACGAGATAAGAAAGTATAAATTTTAGAGTTCAAGCAGTGTCTAGCTCCAGCGCCCAGCCCCTCGAGGTCGCTTCATCCCCTCGGTCGAAAGTTGGGAACATGCTTTCGATTCGGGGATTCCAGCGCTTGTCGGGGCTAAAAGGGCCGCTTGCTCTTTTCTTATCGTAACATCATTGTAATAAAAATCCTTCACAAGTCAGTTCCAATAAATAAAAATTTATGCAATACTAATTGGGTAAATGTTTACCATTTAACGAAATATAGAAAGTTGGCATACGTATGGCACAAGCATCACATTCTGTAAAAGTCCCAGTAGATATTAAAACAGTTTGGGATTTCGTAAGTAAAATTGAACAATGGGCAACATTAGTTCCGGCATATAAAGAGCATGAAGATGTAGACCAAAACAAATCAATTTGGACATTTGAAGGCAGTATGAAGGGTATTAAAAAAACGGTCAAACTAGAGTTAAACATTACAGAGCGTACGGAGCCTTCACATATTAAATTTGATTTAAAAGGCATAACTGAGAACTTTACAGGAAGCGGTCAATTCCAGGCGGAGGAAGTAGACGGCGGTACACTTATGACAGGTACAGTGGAAGTAAATCCTGGAGGACTTTCGGGTGCAGTTCTAGCACCAATGATCAAGTTAGTTTTACCGAAAGTAACAACGCGTTTAACAGAAAAAATCGCACGAACAATTCCAGCTTAAGATAAAAAAGCGGTGTATGAACACCGCTTTTTTATGTATTTAAAAATAGAAGAGTTGCTTATTTTGGCTACTAGTGTTAATAGCTGACGAGATAAATGCAATATTGGCTAGTAAATAGTATAACAATATTCACGTTGGCTAGTAAATTTCAAAAAGAGGCTAGTATTTTTGAAAACATGGCTAGTATTTTTCGAATTTTGGCTAGTATTTCGAAAAAAGTGGCTAGTAAATCAAAGCAACGTCTCTAGTATTACTTCCACACCCACAATTTTATAAAAGCCTACAGCGCACCTGCACTCATGCCGGCAATTCGTCCAGTAACAAGTGCAGAAGTTATATTATAGCCACCTGTATAGCCATGGATATCGAGTATTTCACCACAGAAGAAAAGACCATGCTTTAGTTTGGACCCCATTGTTTTTGGATCAATCTCCTTTACACTAACACCACCACCTGTTACAAAGGCTTTTTCGAGTGATTGTGTACCGTGGACTTCCATTGTGAAGCCTACTAGCTCCTTAGCGAATGCACGAATTTTTTCCTGTGATAGCTCGATGCCTGTTAGTGCAGAATCGATACAGGCTCGGTCTAGTAAAAATAATAGCCAGCGCTCAGGGACAAGCGATTTCCAAAGGTTTTTCACTGCCTTTTTTGGTTCTTCTTTAATCATCCCATTGAGCATTTGCAGACATGTTTCTTCATTGTAATCTGTGAGGGATTGAATTCGAACTTGAACAGGCGCTCCGCCATTTTTCTTTCGTTCTTTCACAATAAACTGACTGCAGCGCAAAATTGCCGGACCACTTAGACCGAAATGCGTAAATAGCATGTCCATCCTATGTGTTACAAGTGCTTTCCCTTTTTTATTCAGGACAGACACCGCAACATCACGTAGCGCCAATCCTTGAAGCTCTCGTGATTGAATAAAAGGCTCCTTGGATGTAACAGGCACCTCAGTTGGGTACAGCTCAGTAACGGTATGACCAGCACGCTCTGCCCATGGATAGCCATCACCTGTTGAACCAGTTTGAGGAACTGCCTTCCCGCCGACTGCAACGATTACCGCATTCGCTCGTAGCTCTGAACCATTCTCTAATCGAACCCCATGGATTTTCTCATCATCCATTAATAGCTTTGAAACAGGTGTATGAAGGCGCACGTCAACCTTTAAGCGCTTCATTTCCTTTTCGAGGGCATCTACTACATCCTGTGCACGGTTTGAAACTGGGAACATTCGTCCGTGATCCTCCTCTTTCAAGGCAACACCGAGCCCCTCGAAAAACTCAATAATATTTTCGTTATTGTAAATGGTAAACGGACTATAAAGAAAGCGCCCGTTGCCGGGAATATGCTTTACGATTTCTTCTACAGATAAGCGATTAGTGACATTACAACGCCCACCGCCAGATATGGCAAGCTTCTTACCGATTTTTCCACCCTTTTCTAGTAGCACTACTTTTTTGTTTTGTTCGGCTGCAGCAATGGCAGCCATTAAGCCAGACGGACCTCCGCCAATGACGATTACATCAAACATTTATTTTTCTCACTTTCATCTCACTCCATATTTATATATAATTTAATAATAATTATTTTTTTATGCAAGCTAATTGCTAGAAAAAAAGCGATTATTATACTTAAACATCTTAAAGTACTGTCAGTTCGTGATTGTATACATGATGGATTAGCTACAAGTACATAATGATTCTTATAAGATAAACGGCTGTCTAATATCATTAGGCAGCTTTTCCACTGCTTCATTTTGAACTTATTTGTGCAAAAAGCGTCATTTGCATAGAATACTTTTAGTATGATACATTGTTTTCTGTCCGTTAAAGACATTACTACGAGGAAGATTGGAAGAATGATATGTCCGAATTAATGAAGGGTGCAACAATTCTAACGCTAGGGTTATTCCTATCGAAATTTTTAGGTCTTGTTTATATATTCCCGTTTTATGCAATTGTTGGCGAGGAGAATGTTGGACTTTATCAATATGCATATATCCCTTACAATATTATGCTCTCAATTGCGATTTCTGGTTTCCCACTTGCAGTATCAAAATTTGTTTCCAAATATAATGCATTAGGGGATTATGAAGCAGGGCATCGATTAATGAAATCTGGTGTTTGGGCCATGATCCTATCAGGGTTTGCTTCATTTATTATATTAAATTTACTAGCCACACCGATTGCGCATAGCGTTATTGAAGATGATGAGCAAATATATTCTGTAGCACAAATTGCAGAGGTTATTCGTTGGGTAAGCTTTGCACTAATAGTCGTTCCGTTTATGAGTTTATTCCGTGGCTTTTTCCAGGGCTATGGACAATATATGCCTACATCCTCCTCTCAGCTTGTTGAGCAAATTGCACGTATTATTGTTCTACTTGGGGGAGCATTCCTAGTCATCGTCGTATTTAAAGGAGAGCCTGCAACGGCGATTAATTTTGCGGTGTTTGCAGCCTTTATTGGAGCACTAGCAGGGATTGGCGTACTATATTTTTATTGGAAGAAATTTAGAGGAGACTTAAATGAAAAGCTAGCAATAAGCGTTTCTTCAGGTCATTTATCGTATTCGAAAATATATAAAGAGGTCATCACATATTCCATTCCTTTTGTTATTGTTGGGCTTGCCGGTTCACTATTTCAACTTGTGGATATGCTAACCTTTAACAAAACAATGAACTCAATCGGGTTAGCAAAGGTTACGGATATCTATTTTATGATGTTGAATTTTTCTACACATAAAGTTGTAATGATTCCCGTTATGCTTGCCACGGGGTTATCCATGGCACTCGTCCCGACAATTACGAAATATTATACGTTGGGAGAGTTTGATTTACTACGAGGTGCCTTAGATAAAACCTATCAAATTCTGTTGTTTATAACTCTACCAGCAGTTGTTGGTATTTCTATTTTGGCCTCGGAAATTTATCATGTACTTTATGAGCAAAGTGAAATGGGTGCAATGGTGTTAGCACATTATGCTCCTGTCGCGATTCTTTTTGCCTTATTTACAGTTTCGGCAGCATTATTGCAAGGAATCAATTATCAAAAATGGGTAGTGTTTAGCTTGCTAACTGGACTATTAGTAAAGCTTGTATTAAATATTTCATTGATTAAATTGCTAGAGGTAGATGGTGCCATTTTAGCTACTGCACTAGGTTACTTGACGACAATTGTTATTAATATTGTGGTCATTCATAAAACATTAAATTACCGTTCAATTATGGTTAAACGTCGTATATTTTTAATTGTTATACTAACAGCAGTAATGGCTATTGCAGTTGCCAGTGTAGATGCAGTACTTAATATGATTGCACCAGCCCAAGGTAAGCTAATGGCATTTCTTTATAGTACAGTTTGTATTGCTGTAGGAGTTGGCATATACGGCTATCTTTCACTTCGACTTGGTTTAGCTCAAAAGCTACTAGGAGCTCGTGTTGTGAAAATTGCCAATAAATTAGGTTTTAAATAGAGGTGGCATATGCGTTTAGATAAGTTGTTAGCAAATATGGGATATGGTTCACGTAAAGAAGTGAAGAATTTATTAAAGCAAAAGGCTGTAACAGTAGATGGAGCGGTTGTGAAGGATGCAGCCTTAAGAGTAGATCCCGATAAACAGGATGTATCGGTATTTGGTGAAAGAGTAATTTATACGGAGTTTATTTACTTAATGATGAATAAACCACAGGGGGTGATTTCTGCAACGGAGGATCGTTATGATAAAACCGTTATAGACTTATTAGATCCACTTTCACAGCATTTTCAACCATTCCCTGTAGGTCGATTAGATAAAGATACAGAGGGGCTATTACTGATCACAAATGATGGTAATTTAGCGCATAACTTGTTGTCGCCTAAAAAACATGTCCCGAAAGTGTATTACGCTACGATTGATGGAACGGTTACGGAAGCTGATATAAAGGCCTTTAAGCAAGGTGTAGAGCTAGATGATGGCTATGTTACGAAGCCTGGAGAGCTTGTTATTTTACAATCAGGACCTACCTCAGAAATCCAGCTCATGATTCAGGAAGGGAAATTCCATCAGGTTAAACGGATGTTTGAGGCTGTAGGGAAAAAGGTTACGTATTTAAAGAGAATTTCCATGGGGAGTCTCGTGCTAGATGAATCATTACCTCTAGGAGATTACCGAGAGCTGACAGAACAAGAATTAGCGCAATTAATACAATAAAAAACAAGTAAGAAAATGCTTCAAACATCATTTAGAAGCATTTTTTTACATTTTGTTGAAAATAGCTAGAAAGAATTGTATTCTGATTGTTATAAAGGTAGAATGATATAGTAATATATAACTAATCCATTGGCATAAGGATAGGTATTTAATATGAAAAACTTACGTTTAAAACTTCTAGTATCATTAATTCTTTTTACTGTCATTTTAGTATCTGTTGTTGCCTTTACAAACCGTGAACTGCTTCGAGCCGATGTAAAAATCCAACAGCAAAAAAGCAGGGAGCTTATTGAAAATCATATAATTAGTGATATGAGAACAGTAGACAATGCACATTTTTACTTTGATTCAGTAGCAACAAAGCAATTAGAAATTGAGCTTAAAGAAATGGTAAAGCGTTATGAGAAGGACCCTAACATATTGGAATGGGATTTAGAGGCGTTAAAAGCAAAGCATGGCTATGAAATATATGTATTAGATGCTGAAAACACTGTTGTACATACGACTTTCAAATCTGATTTAGGATGGAGTTTTTCAGAGTGCTGTAAGGGTTTTTCATCCCAACTTGATGAACGTCGATTAACAGGTACATACTACTCTGATGCAATTAATATTTCCTCAACAACAGGCTCCTTATGGAAATATAGTTACTTAGGTACGCCAGATAAAAAATACTTATTAGAGTTAGGGGTAGATGCAGCAACAGTACCTCTTTTTCAAAAATTTAATTTCTTTAATACAACAAAAAATTTAATCGAGAAATATGATGATCTTGTGGATGTTCGAATATTAAATGCAGGAGGTAGCTATCTTGATGCCAATCCAGGTGAGGATTATTCCATTAAAGGACATTCAAAGGAGTTTCAGGAAGCATATTATCAAGCATTAAAAACGATGTCACCTGTACAATTTGAGAAAAAACTTCAGGGTGGGTATATTGAAACTTACCGATTTATTCCTTATGAGGCAGAGCAATCACGTGATGCCTCAACAAAGCGTATTATTTATATGAAGTACGGGAATGAAAGTGAATTGGCATTGTTGAAGCGGAATATTCAACAATTCTGGGTGATTTTAGCTGTTGCTATAGTTACGTCAATCCTGCTGCTAATTATCATTATTCGCATATTAACGAAAACGATCCGATTAGCAACATATGATCCATTAACGGGTGCAAATAATCGCGCGTCTTATTTAAGTTTAATAGAAGATTTATTGCGTCGTAAACGAAAGGGAAAAATCGGTTTACTTGTTATTGATCTAGATAATTTTAAAAATGTTAATGATCAATTTGGTCATACAGTAGGTGATATAGTATTAGTGGAATTAGTGAAAATTTTAAAGGATTGTATAAAAAAAGACGGCTTTGTTGCTCGTTTTGGTGGCGATGAATTTGCAGTTGTGCTTTACGATGCTTCCTTCGAAAAGCTAGAAGAAATTGCGCAATGTATTTTATATAATGTTCGGACTAAAAAAGAGGATAGATCAAATAATAAATGGAATCCGCTTTCAATAAGTATTGGTGGGGCATTGCAGGAGAAGGAAGATGAAACTGAGGATAGCCTATTTATGCGTGCCGATCAAGCTCTTTATCAATCGAAAAATATGGGGAAAGATTGCTATTCACCATCAAAGTTAAATTTGGAAAGTCCCGTTCATAAGGAATGAGCAAGACTCATAAAGAAAAAAGAATGACCACGACGACAGGTCATTCTTTTTTTTATTTCATTTACACGAACATGTAAAAGGAGTTCTTGCTGCTATAGAATCTAAGATGTCATTTTGACTTTTTTATTCGTCGTTGTCCATTTGCCTCGACTTGGACTCATGACCAAATCATTAAAGGCTAACACATTCAAATCTCTTTGAATGGTGCGAGGAGTGATGTTGAACTCTTCGACTAAATCCTGTGTAGACACTTCTCCCTTATTAAGAATAAACATATACACGTCTTTAATACGATTAAGCATTCTATCAGTAGTTGGTTTCATAAATTAATGAACCACTCCTTCGATCTTAATTCTCATGGCAAAGACTAGCGGACGACAATTTACGAGGGTTACTTTCGGCTTGGAATTTCTGCCTTAGACATCCCCTTTTCATATTAATTTTATCAGAACGAATATTCTGATAAGAACATTATAGCGAAAAATCAATGAAAATTCTATATGTCTGATTGGATTATTATAAAAATAACAATTAATACACAATATATTTACGAGAAATGTACTAATCAATTTTAAAAGGCGATATACGACAAAGGTAGTGTTTTGTTTTTTAAAATCAGAAAGAGTAAAATAACATATAGTAGAAATCGAGGTGTTAGCAATGGATTGGTTAAAGGAAGCGAATGCTAGAAAACAGGAATTATTATTTGAATTACAACAGCTTATTAAAATTGAAAGTGTACTTCATGATGAAAAAGCTACAGATGATATTCCGTTCGGACCAGGTCCACTTGAAGCGTTACAGTTTATGCTTACAAAAGGTAAAGAACAGGGGATGGAAGTAAAAAATATAGATAATTTTGCTGGACATATTGAAATGGGAGAAGGAGATGAGATTTTAGGTATTCTTTGTCATGTCGATGTAGTACCCGCTGGTGATCACTGGACCTATCCTCCGTTTGAGGGGCGTATAGTTGATGGCAAACTGTTTGGACGAGGAGCTATTGATGATAAAGGACCTACAATGGCAGCATGGCTTGCAATGAAAATGGTAAAGGATGCTGAAATTCAACTCAATAAGCGAGTACGGATGATTATCGGAACAGATGAAGAAAGTGGCTTCCGATGCGTGGACCGCTATTTTGAAAAAGAAGAAATGCCAGCTATTGGTTTTGCACCAGATGCCGATTTTCCATTAATTAATGCAGAAAAAGGCATAGCACATCTTATTTTTTCGCAAAAAAACCAGCGAGCTAAGGAAGATACTTTAATTTCTTTCCAAGCGGGTAAACGCATAAATATGGTACCTGATGTAGCTACAGCTATACTTGAAAGAGCATCAGAAAAGATTGATGAGAACTTTCAGAAATTTTTATCGGAAAATGATGCCCAAGGTACTTTAAATTATGATAGTGGGCGCTATATAATAACTGTTAAAGGAAAATCTGCTCATGCAATGGAGCCTGAAAAAGGACGTAATGCAGCTGTAGTATTGGCAAAATTTTTACTTACACAAGATTTAACAGGAGCTGCTGCTGATTTTGTACGATTTATCGTCGAAGTATTTGATGGTGATCATTTTGGCACAGCATTAGGATTTGAGTTTGAGGATGCGATGTCTGGTCATACTACGTTAAATCCAGGAGTAGTGTCTTTTGATGAAAATGGTGGAACTATTGAAATCAGTATGCGCTATAGTGTCACATATCCTTTTGAAGAAAAAATTACTGCAGTTCAGCAATGTTTAGGAAGCTATCCATTTACACTAGACATTGCAGGTAATTCTGCTCCGCATTATGTAAGTGAAGACGATGATCTTGTACAGACGTTACTTTCAGTGTACCAAAAGCATTCAAATGATTTTTCAAAGGTTTTATCAACTGGGGGCGGTACATATGCACGCGTCCTAAAAAAGGGCGTGGCGTTTGGGATGCTCTATCCAGGAGAACCAGACGTTGCACACCAGGCCGATGAGTTTGTAGATGTAGAAAATTTAGTGAAGGCAGCAGCAATTTATGCTGAAGCAATCGTTAAATTAGCGAGTAAATAACGAGAAAAGGATGAGTTTAGATGGGTTATAGTTTATGGAATGACCGTATTGTTGCGGACGGAGAAGTAGTTATTGATAAAGAGGACCGTGGCTATCAATTTGGTGACGGAATTTATGAGGTAGTAAAAGTTTATAATGGGCAATTATTTACTGCTCAGGAGCATATCGATCGCTTCTATTCAAGTGCAGAAAAAATTAAATTAACTATCCCTTATTCAAAGGATAAATTACACCAGCTTCTTCATCAACTAGTAGAGGCGAATGAAGTAGGTACTGGACATGTATACTTCCAAATTACGCGTGGAACTACACCGCGTAATCACATTTTCCCAGATGCAACTGTACCGGCAGTACTAACGGGAAATACAAAGGAAAATCCACGTCCAATTGAAAACTTTGAAAAAGGTGTGAAGGCAACATTTGTTGAAGATATTCGCTGGTTACGCTGTGATATTAAATCGCTAAACTTATTAGGGGCGGTGCTTGCTAAGCAAGAGGCACATGAAAAAGGCTGCTACGAAGCGATTTTACACCGAGGAGAAAAGGTTACAGAAGGTTCATCTTCAAATATTTACGGAATCAAGGATGGTGTCCTATATACACACCAGGCTGATAACTTTATCTTGAACGGTATTACACGTGCAGTTATTTTAAAATGTGCAGAAGAGATTGGCTTACCTGTGAAGGAAGAAGCATTTACGAAGGTGCAAGCACTTGAAATGGATGAGTTAATCGTTTCTTCAACAACTTCCGAAGTAACACCTATTGTAGAAGTAGATGGCACAGCAATTGGTAACGGTCAGCCTGGCGAATGGACTCGTAAGCTACAAGCACAATTTGATACAAAGATCCCACAAGCAATTAACGCTTAATTTTTAATGATGAGGTGTGCAACGATGTTTGCATACCTCTATTTTTTTTAGTAGGACTCATGTACAATTGTAATCAATGACAACTAGAAAAATGGAGTGTGTTAATAGATGGCACAATTAGTGAAGCTACAAGATTATATATCGCGCTATCAAATCGATTTAGCTAGATATCCTACACAATTTGTCCGTCTGAAGAAGAATCAGTGGGATCGAGTAAAGCGGCAATGGGAGGCTGGCGATGAAATAGAGCAGTGGGAGCATATTGAACCAGCTACATTAGTAGAAGAGGAAGAAGTCGATAAATCACGTTTTTCTTTCTTAAAAAAGCTACTTCCAACACGAGCTACAAATGATTCTATGGCAGAGGATGGAGTTGCTGAATCGATTGATGTTTCAAATGAGCCTGATGAAGATTACATACCTGAGGAAGAATCAACATTACATTTTGAGCCGAATATTGTTTATAACCCAAAAACACTTGATGAATTAAAAAGAATGTTTATGGACCAGTTTTTCCATTTTCAAATGAAATGGGCAAGCTCTACTGTTCGTGAAAAGTCATATGTTGATCCAAAATATATGCGTGATTCTTTCCTACGTACATGCTTACAAAGTTTGCCGGATTGTTACTTACTATTCTATTATCCGATATTACAAATAAAAAAGGCCCCGATTGAGCTTGAAATTATACTACTGACACCAACTGAATGCATTATAATAAAGTTGCTTGAGGAGGATGACCAAGCAGTTTATATTGGAAGTAGCGATCGTTTTTGGGTGAAAAAAGTCGGTAAAATAGAGAAAAAGACACTCAGTCCGATAATTGATTTAAATCGTAGTGAAGCAATCTTATCGCAGTTGTTCCAGCAGGAAGGTGTGGAAGTGCCAATACGTAAAGTAATCCTCTCTCGAAATGGCTATATAGATTACCCGGGCACAGCTTATGGAATACAAATTGTTGATAGACGCAAATTCTCTGAATGGATGCAGGGTATAAAAAAATCTGTTTCGCCAATGAAGCATATGCAAATTCGAGCAGCACAATCAATGTTAAAAACATGTCAAACAACCTCATTCCAACGTGATATATGGCATGTAGAAACTTCAGCGGAATAGAGCTTTGCAACCTGATATTATTGTAGGATTTCCCTGTAATGGTAAGAGGGGAAATATGGGGGTTTTTATAGCCTTTTCTCTATGCAATAATAACTCGTAATAAAAGCAAAACATAGCATTTTACGTTATAATAAAGTATAGATGCAAAAGTATAGAAATGAGGAACAATAAAGTGAGATTAAGAAATAAACCTTGGGCGTTAGAGTTTATTAACGAGCATCCCGATGTTATCATATCAAACCCTGAGGAGTATAAAGGGAACTGGAAGGCCGTATTCGGTAATGAAAATCCAGTCCATATTGAAGTAGGCACAGGAAAAGGTCAATTTGTTTTAGGGATGGCTAAGCAAAATCCCCATATTAACTATATCGGGATCGAGCTTTTCGATAGTGTCATTGTCTGCGCTTTAGAGCGAATTATAGAAGGCGAGAAGCCATCGAACTTACGTTTACTTAAAGTGAACGGAGATAAACTTCAACAGTATTTTGCAAAGGGCGACGTTGCTCGAGTTTATTTGAATTTCTCGGATCCTTGGCCAAAAACGCGTCATGCAAAGCGTCGTTTAACGCATGAGGGCTTCCTGAAATTATATGAATCGGTACTAATCGATAATGGCGAAATCCATTTTAAAACGGATAACCGCGGATTATTTGAATATTCGTTAATGAGTATGAATGCATATGGCATGAGCTTAAACTATGTATCTCTTGATTTACACGCAAATATGCCTGAAGACAATATCATGACAGAATATGAACAAAAATTTTCTGCAAAGGGGCAGCCGATTTATCGTTTAGAATCGCAATTCAAAACTAAATAAATCAAGATTGGGGAGAAATGGATGGATCAGCTTTTATTTCACGATATGAAGTTAACGTGGCTTAATGGGGGAGTTACGGCCTTGGATGGTGGTGCGATGTTTGGTGTCGTACCAAAGGCGTTATGGTCACGGAAATATCCTGCAAATGACAAAAATCAAATTGAGCTTGCCTGTGAACCAATACTAGTTCAATATCAGGGGAAAAATTATCTGATCGATACAGGTGTTGGCTTTGGTAAGTTAAATGAAAAGCAACTTCGAAATTACGGTGTGTCAGAAGAGTCAACGCTTTTTGCCAGCCTTGAAGAAGTTGGGCTTAAGAAAACTGACATCGACGGCATTTTAATGACACATTTACATTTTGATCATGCAGGTGGGTTAACGCATTGGGAGGGTGATGGGTTAGTACCATCTTTCCCGAATGCTGAAATATATGTAACACAAATTGAGTGGGACGAGATGCGTAATCCAAACATACGATCACGTAATACGTACTGGAAGGAAAACTGGGAGCCAGTGCAGCACCTTGTGAAGCCATATGAGGGTGAGTTAAATGTCGCACAAGGGATTACGCTAATTCATACAGGTGGACATAGTGAGGGACATGCTATTATTAAGCTTGAGCAAAATGGCGAAACGCTTCTACATATGGCGGACATTATGCCGACTCATGCACACCAAAATCCATTATGGGTTCTCGCTTATGACGATTATCCAATGACAAGTGTTTTTGCAAAGGAAAAAATAATGAAAGAAGCGTTAGAGGGTAGCTATAAATTTATTTTTTATCATGATGCATATTTCCGCATGATTCAGTGGGATGTTACTGGTAAGGAAGTTGTAGATAGCTTAAAACGTAGTAATGAAGCATTAATTCAATTCACTTAATTTTATAGAGCCGTGCCTAGTTTTTTGGGGGGCACGGCTTTTGAATGTAATAAAAAAACTGCCTCATAATGAGACAGCTTAATTAACCTTATTTAGCTCAACGACAGCACCTGTACGAGCATCTGCTGCAAATTCGAAAGTTTCCATTTCGCCATCTTTCATACGTGAAATGCCGCCACGGTAAACCGGCACATTCATAAATCCATTTGTATAGTTTTCAGTTTTCATAAATACCCATGAGCCATCGATAGGGGATTCCTTTTTAAACTCAGCTTTAATGTCGTTTAATACGTCATTTGCAGATTTATAAGGTGATACCTTTTCGGATACTTCTTTAATAATAATGGCTGCGGCTAATCCTGTTACAACACCCATCATAAAATCGCGTAATTTCATTTGCCGTCCTCCTTTATCTTCTAAGCTATTTTACCATTTATTTATGTGGAAGTCTTTTACTTTAAGCTTAGTTTTTTATCGCTGCCCTATAAGGATATATCCATCTCTAACAATAATTGAGGCAGCGAATAACTATATCGAATATTCTGTGTTCAAAAAAGGTGTACAATTCGATTGTCGAAATAATTATGTTATAATAAAAGGTGAGTAATACTTAATAAGGGAGTGCTTGTTAGTGAATCAAGAAACTTTACAACTTTTTAAAACATTAACAGAGTTACCTGGTGCGCCGGGAAATGAACGTGCTGTACGGGAGTTTATGCGTACAGAGCTTAGTAAATATTCAGATGAAATTGTACGAGATCAATTAGGTGGAATTTTCGGCGTTCGTTATGCAGAGGATGAGAATGCACCGAAAATTTTAGTTGCTGGACATATGGATGAAGTAGCATTTATGGTTACATCTATTACAGAAAATGGGATGATTCGTTTCCAACCTCTAGGTGGTTGGTGGAATCAAGTCATGCTGGCACAACGTGTAACCGTGTATACGAATGATCAGGAAATTCCTGGTGTCATTGCGTCAATTCCACCCCATTTATTAACAGATGCTGAACGAGCTAAACCAATGGATATGAAAAATATGCTAATTGATATCGGAGCAGATAATAAAGAGAATGCAGAGGCGATGGGTATTCGCCCTGGTCAGTCAATCATTCCGGTTTGTCCTTTCACACCAATGGCGAATCCTAAAAAGATAATGGCTAAGGCGTGGGATAATCGTTATGGCTGTGGTCTTGCTATCGAGCTATTAAAGGAACTGAAGGATGACAAAGTTGCTAGTCATATTTATTCAGGTGCAAATGTAATGGAAGAAATTGGGCTTCGAGGGGCTCAAGTATCAGCAAACATGATTCAACCGGACATTTTCTTTGCTTTAGATGCTTCGCCAGCAAATGATACTTCAGGAGATAAAAATCAATTTGGTCAGCTTGGAAAAGGTCCATTATTACGTATTTTTGATAGAACAATGGTTACACACCGAGGAATGCGTGAATTTATTTTAGATACGGCAGAATCTAATGGTATTCCGTACCAGTATTTTGTGTCACCAGGTGGTACAGATGCTGGGCGAGTGCATACAGCAAATGATGGGATTCCAAGTGCAGTAATTGGTATTTGCTCACGTTATATTCACACTTCCGCGTCAATTATTCATGTAGATGATTATGAGGCAGCAAAGGAACTTTTAGTGAAATTAGTTCAATCTGCAGATCGTTCCACAATTGAATCAATTCGTTCAAATGTATAATTAGAGATGCTCTCAAAGTTGAGAGCATCTTAGACTTTAGACAAAGCGTTCCTATAGAAATCGGCAAGCCTCACCACTCCGCTTTTCGGAGGTCAGCGCTGAGTCTCCTCAAATTTGCAAAAGTGTAAATTCTGCGGGGGCTCCGGGCAACATGATTTTTGGGAGGTCTTGCCCCCGGAAATCGACGGTTTCTTACCATGGACTGTTAATAGAAAAAAGAGTGAAGATAATTACAAATTTCTTAAAGAGTTTCTCTATAATCAGAGATGCTCTCTTTTTTTAGGCAATGTATAATTTAAATAGACAATTTTTATTTGGAGTTGAACAAAATGTTGATAGCGATCGGTACAAAAAATAAAGCAAAAACGGCGGCAGTTGAGGAAGTATTACGTAAATATTTCAATGATGTAGAATTTGTCCATTATGAGGTTGCTTCTGGCGTTTCCGAGCAGCCTTTTTCAGATACGGAAACAAGAGAAGGTGCAATCAATCGTGCTATTCGTACACGAGAGTTAGCACAAGCAGACCTAAGCTTTGGGCTCGAAGGAGGAGTGCATCAGATAGATGGTGTGATGTATTGCTGTAATTGGGGAGCAGTCGCATTAAAGAATGGTCATGTTATTTCTAGTGCTGGGGCACAATTTACGTTACCAGAAGAAATAGCCGTAAAGCTTCGAGAGGGCGGAGAGCTTGGTCCAATCATGGATGACTTTACAAAAACAAGGGATACTCGTCATCATGCAGGTGCGATTGGGATTTTCACCAATAGTTTAATTGATAGAAAACAAATGTTCCAACATATTGTAATGTTACTTGTTGGGCAAGTTATGTATTACGTAAATAATAACGATCATTAGATGGATTTAGTCAAAATCATAAATAGAAAAATTACGAATATTGTAGCGTAACGATGCGAAGTATTGATTTTTTGTTTCTGTAGGATTCTTAATTGTTGATGGAAATATAAAATATGAAAATGACTCGAATTATGTGAAAATACTAAGAGATAAGCAAATTATTTTGCAAGAGAGGGTATAAAGCCTTAAAATAAAAAACGGGATAGAAAGTGAGGGATTTACTTTGAATCGCAATTGGATTCACTTAGTTATCATTTCAGCATTAGTTGCGATGCTAGCAGGCTGTGGCAAAACAGTAGAAGAGCAAATAAGTCAAGGCGTTGCTAGTGCACAATCGACCTTTGAGGATGTAGCTTTAGAGCCATCTAAGGAAGTTGGGAAAATTAATGTCTATGTTCCAAGTGGTTATGCTGTAAAAGAAGGCGCAAATGAAATGAACTATATTTTTACTAAAGGAAAAGATAATTTCATATTATTTGTGAATACGATTGAAGCGGAGGATAGTAAGCTTCATTATGAAAACTTACTAGAAGATAAAGAGAAAGAGGTTGTCAAGGAGCAAACGTTCCAGTTTAAAGAGGCGTTTGGCTTTACAGCTGTTGTTAAGCATAGTGACGAGCAATACGAGCTTGTTGTGAGTAGCGGCGGTGTTAAAATGACAACATTATCAGAGGATAAAAAAATTGATGAGAAGCTTGCAGAAATGATGCAAATCGTTCGTTCAGTAAAAGTGAACTAAGAGGCAATTCATACAATTTTATGTGAAATTTGATACAATAGAAGTACTTTAGAGCGGTTCGCGTCATGCGGGCCGTTTATTTATGTAATAGGAGTGATTAGTATGAAATCACCACAGCTAGTGAAAGAACTAAAGAAAAGATTAGGTGAAGAGCTTTTTCAATGGTCCTTTGATCAGGAAAAGGATAAGGTTCGTTTAGAGCATAAAATATTAAAGCGTGGCATGGATATTTATTTATCAGAAATAATTGTAAAGTATAATACGAAAAAGGAAGCAGCGATAGATGAAGTGGTGTACACAATCCAACAAACCTTTCTAGCGATGCAGCGCGAGCAACAAGAGGGCTTTGTTGGATTAGCACAAGTATTCCCGATTATTCGCTCCACATCCTTTCCAAAACAATCAAATGATGGTCATGCTTTTGTGACTACAGAGCATACAGCAGAAACACGTATTTTTTATGCACTCGATTTAGGAACAACTTATCGCCTTATAGATGAATCAATGCTACCCCAATTGGCTGTAACAGCAGAGCAAATTCGAGAAGCAGCACGTTTTTCGGTGAAAAAACTGCCTACTGAATATAAGCGTGATGAAGTAGCCGGTAGTATATTTTACTTTATTAATCATAATGATGGTTATGATGCTAGTCGTATACTAAATGATGGCTTCTTGAAAAATATGGCCACGCAAATAGAAGGAGATATGACAATCTCTGTACCTCACCAAGATGTGTTAATTATAGGTGATATTCGCAGTGAAGTAGGGTATGATGTATTAGCGCAGATGACGATGCATTTCTTTACAGTCGGCACTGTCCCTATAACATCACTTTCATTTGTATATGAAGATGGCGAACTCGAACCAATATTCATTTTAGCGAAAAACAAAGTACAAAAGGAGCAAGAGAAGCAATGAATGTATCGTATAATAAGCAATACGTTGGAGACGTATTATTAGTTCAACTAGCAACTGAAAAAATTATTAGCACAGAAGTGGAGCGCGTAGGTGATTTCGCTTTATTAAAAGAAGCACAAACAGGCGAGGTAAAAGCCTTTAATTTATTTAACGCAAGTCAATATGTAGGGCTTGATGCACAAGGTAACGTTGAAGTTACACCGGAGTTAGTAGAAAAGCTTGAAGCAGCAATTCTTGCAAATAATGTTTCACTTTCTTTAGAGGTAGATTTCTCACCTAAATTTGTGGTGGGCTACGTTGCCACAAAGGAAAAGCACCCAAATGCGGATAAACTAAGTGTTTGTTCTGTGGATGTTGGCACAGAAAATCTTCAAATTGTTTGCGGCGCGCCTAACGTAGAAGAGGGACAAAAGGTAGTAGTCGCAAAAATTGGCGCAGTAATGCCATCAGGTTTATTAATTAAGGCTGGTAACTTACGCGGCGTAGATTCATTTGGTATGCTTTGTTCTGCGCGTGAGCTAGCTATTCCAGGAGCTCCTGAGGTAAAGGGGATTCTTGTTTTAGATGAGGATGCAGAAATTGGCTCACCTTTCGAAATTCCAACTCGATAATAGCAGGCTAGTATAGAAGCAAAACGCTTTTATACTAGCTTTTTCTTTTAATTGTACGATATGGTATGCTTTATGGTGACAAATTTTGTGAATTGTTCACGAAGAAAGTAGTGCTCTTTTATAAGAAAAAATGCGTAAACATTGTTTTTATGCGGTTTCTAAATGGATTTTACATTATAATAGAAGGGCTAAGCTTTGTAGAAAGAAGTGAGAGAATTGAATTGGCTTAAAAAGCAGATTAATAAAATATTTATAAAAGATGATGCTAATGAATATGAAGAATTGTATGAGGAAACAGAAGATGGGTATGATGAGGAAAAACAGGTAACGACTAAAAAATCTTCGTTTCGCTTCCCTTTAATAGCAGATACAGAAATAACACCGCAACCACAGCAAATTAATAATACAAACTCGCAATCGGAACAGCTAGAGCAGCCGTTTGCTTTACCGAAACATTTACAAGATCAATCCTCGCAAGTGTTCGATGTAGAAGTATCTGGAATACGTGATTTACTTGAACGTCGTCAAAAAGGATTTTCTACTATTGTTCGTAGCAGAGGTGTGGAAACAAGAAAGGATACGGAGACAAAGGAAATAGTAAACTATTTAAAAAACGATGTAACGAATAAAGAAACAATAGTAAAAAATGAGATTATTAATCCGTTAGGAAATCGGAAACGCTTTGTACCGACCGATGTTCCTTCACCTGTACACGGATTTAGAAGAATAACACCAATAGAAGAGCTATTACCAAAAAAATTACCCCAGCAGCCAGACACAGATATTACGCCAATTATTTCTGCAGATGGACTAGAAGAGGTTGTAGCTACTACTTCAGAAGTTGAAAGTGAACTACCGAAAATTGAAGTTAATAGCGTACAAATAGAGCAATTGTCCGATGGGGAATGTAAACTTCCAGACATTAAAAGAGCGACTTTCGAGAATGAAACAGATTCCATAGGAGCTGATGAAAATATAGCAGATCAACTGTCAGATTTGAAAGTGAAGCATCTAACTATTGAAAATTCTACGATTCATATTGGACAGTTACATGTAGAAACAACACAGGAGGACGAATTATCACAAGTAGACCAGGTTGAGGAAGCTACTGAAAAAGGAAGTCGCCTACCATTTAATGTGCTTATGCTAAAATCTGATAAAGAAAAACTAAAAGCAAAAGAAATACTGCAGAAGCATAACGAAGAAAAGAAAGTGGATGCTACACTAGAGGCTATAGAACAAGAGGAGAAAGAAAGCCTAGAAATACATATACCTCTAGACACAATGGCAACAATTACAGCCGTCGACGCTGAAAATGATAAAATAGCTATAGAAAAAGAGGGACATAGCGAGCAAAATGAACACGGGAATATTTCCTTTGATCAAAATAACGGCATAAATGAGCAAAAAGAATTGGTAAGTGAGCATAATATACAAGAGGTTGAAAAAAATACTCAGGATAGGATTAACCACGAGCAAAAGACGATGCTGACAGAAAATGAAGAGCACGAATCCCAGCAAAATAGTGACCTACCCGAACAAGACGAAGCAAGGCCTGAACAAAAAGAAATGGTAACCCTACAAAAGAGCATAATAACTCAATCTAACCAAGCGGTAGATGATAAAGAAGAGACTACAACGGAAGAATCTTTACCAAAATATAGCCGTATGTATGTGAAGCCACCACTTGCTTATTTGGCCCCGCCTGAGGAGAAAACGGAGGACTGGGCTTGGATGGATGAGCAGGGTGATCGATTAATTGAAGCACTCTCCCATTTTCAGGTGCAGGCGCAAATTGAATCAATCGTTCAAGGACCAGCTGTTACACAATTTGAAATTACAGTGGCACATGGGACTAAGGTAAGTAAAGTGCGCAATCTATCAGATGATATTAAGCTTGCCCTTGCAGCAAGAGATATTCGAATTGATGCCCCTATTCCTGGGAAGCGTTCTATTGGCATTGAAATTCCTAACCGTTTATCTCGCGCAGTTCGTTTATCTGAAGTCACAAATAGTGATGCATTTAACGAATCGGACTCTCCGCTTGAAGCTGCTTTAGGTCTTGATTTAACAGGAAAGCCGGTAACACTTGATTTACGTAAAATGCCACACGGATTGATTGCCGGGGCGACAGGATCCGGTAAGTCGGTATGTATTAATTCGATACTAGTTAGTCTTTTATATAAAGCGGAGCCACATGAATTAAAGCTGATGCTAATTGATCCGAAAATGGTAGAACTAGCACCATTTAATCATATTCCGCATTTAGTCAGTCCTGTAATAACAGATGTAAAGACGGCAACGGGAGCCTTGAAATGGGCTGTAGAGGAGATGGAACGACGTTATCAGCTGTTTATGCATGCAGGTGCACGTGATATTACTCGCTACAATGCGATGGCTGAAAGTAAGGGACAATTCTCGCAAAAGTTACCGTATCTTTTAATTGTCATTGATGAGCTTGCTGACTTAATGATGATGTCTCCAGCCGATGTAGAGGAAGCAATTTGTCGTATTGCACAAAAAGCGCGGGCATGTGGTATTCATTTAATTCTTGCAACGCAACGTCCATCAGTAGATGTTATCACAGGACTAATTAAATCAAATATTCCTACTCGTATAGCATTTGCAGTATCATCTGCTGTTGATTCGCGTACAATTTTAGATACACAGGGTGCAGAAAGATTACTAGGTCGCGGTGATATGCTGTATTTAGGAAATGGTATGCCAGCAGCAACACGTATTCAAGGCACATTTGTTACAGATGATGAAATTGAAGAAATTATTGAACATGTGCGTCAGCAAGGAGAGCCTGAATATATGTTCCAGCATGAGGACCTATTAAAGAGAGCAGAGGTAATTGAAGAGCAGGATGAATTGTTCGAGGAGGTTTGTCGCTTTGTATATGAACAAGGTACAGCTTCTACATCGTCTATTCAGCGTCGCTACCATATAGGCTATAACCGTGCTGCGCGTCTTGTTGATATGCTAGAAAAGCATGGCTTTGTTTCAGAACAACGTGGTAGTAAGCCGCGAGAAGTATTTATTACTGATTCTGATATTATTTCGATGTTTGAATCGTAAAAAATATTTCAATAATTAGAATAGTCGTTCATTTATAGTTCTATTTAATTAGTGCTATAATGGAACAGTCTTTTTAGTTAGTAAAATATCCATTATTTGGCGGGATCTTTTGTATCCTAGGAGGTTTTTAAATGACACTTTTTCATTTTACAGGTATTAAAGGCTCTGGTATGAGTTCATTAGCTCAAATTCTTTTTGATTCTGGGGAGCAAGTACAAGGTTCAGATGTCGAAACGTATTTTTTTACAGAGCAGCCTTTAAGAGAGCGTAATATAACTATTTTAAATTTTAATGAAGATAATATAAAACCAGGTATGACAGTGATTGCAGGGAATGCCTTTCCTGATGAGCACCCCGAGCTAGTACGTGCAAGAGAGCTTGGTGTAGAAGTAATTCGCTATCACAAGTTTTTAGGTGAATATATTGGGCGCTATATTTCCATTGCCATAACAGGTGCACATGGGAAAACATCGACGACAGGTTTAATGAGCCATGTTGTTGGTGGTTATAAGCCGACTTCATATTTAATCGGTGATGGGACTGGTTCAGGAGAAGAGGATGCATCTTATTTTGTGATGGAGGCATGTGAATATCGCCGACACTTTTTAGCTTACAATCCTGATTATGCAGTGATGACAAATATTGATTTTGATCATCCAGATTATTTTAAAAATCTTGAAGATGTGTACAGTGCCTTTCAAGAGCTTGCCCTACAGGTGAAAAAAGCAATTATCGCTTGTGGTGACGATGAGCAATTACAGCGTATTAGAGCAAACGTGCCCGTTGTTTATTATGGCTTTGGTGCTGAAAATGATTTTGCTGCACATAATGTTGTAAAAACAACAGAAGGTACAGAATTTGATGTTTATGTACGTAGTGAATTCTATCATAAGTTCTTTATTCCGCTTTTCGGTGATCACACTGTGTTGAATTCATTAGCAGTCATCTCTTTATGCCATTATGAAGGAGTCCCTGCTGAACTCATTCAAGAACGATTATATACGTACGGTGGCGTAAAAAGACGTTTTACCGAAACAAAAATTGGGGATAATGTTTTAGTAGATGATTATGCTCATCATCCGACAGAAATTGCAGCAACTTTACAAGCAGCACGTCAAAAATATCCTACTCGGGAGCTTGTTGCAATTTTTCAACCGCACACATTTACGCGTACTCAAGCATTTTTACAGGAGTTTGCAGATAGTTTAAATAAGGCAGATGTTGTATATTTATGTGATATATTTGGTTCTGCACGTGAACACGTTGGGGCATTATCAATCAACGATTTAGCAGCGTTAATCGATGACAGTCAAGTGCTGGAAACCGAAAATATTGCAGCATTAAAAAATCATGCAAATGCAGTCTTTTTATTTATGGGCGCAGGGGATGTACATAAATTCCAAGATGCGTTCGAGCAGGAGCTTCAAAAATCGTAATAACTTTAAATTGACATGTATGTTTAATGCATAACGAATCAAGCTGTATTGTAGACGGAAAGCTAGCAGTATTGAACAACGTTAACAGGCAGCTTGAACAGCTTACTCCTTTTTAGGATGGGCTGTTTTTTTCAACAATTTCAAAGTGGAATATTTAGGGGAAGTTGTGTTTTTCTCGTTTTCTATGCAGGATTTATTAATTTTTTGTCGAAAATAAACAGATATAAAGTCTAGGAGGTCATCATATGGAAGTCGTACTGTATATCGCTGCATTAGTAGCAGCAATTGGATTTTTAGTTTTATGTATTAGTTTAGGTGCCACGCTATTCTCATTAAAAGGTACATTAAATAACTTATCAAAAACTTTGGCAGGTATTGAAGGACAAATGGAAGGTGTAACACGTGAAACGACGACATTGCTTTCTAAAACAAATAGTTTGGCAGAGGATATTTCGCAAAAATCCGAAAAACTAAATACAGTAGTAGATGCTGTCAAAGGAATAGGTGATTCAGTAAATGGACTGAATGAATCTGTTCAACGAATTACTACGTCGATATCAAAAGAGGTAGGTAAAAATGAAGAAAAAATTGCACAAGTTGTGCAATGGAGCAATGTTGCAATGGGCATTGCAGACAAATGGCGTCAGCGAAAAACAATTAATGATCAGGATGTTGCTGTAGTTGATACAGTGAATAATACTTCAAAAGAAGGTTGTAAATAAATCTTTGTAAAAGAGGGTGTAAGTATGACAGTTGAAAAACAACAGTACGAAGCAATCCAAGAGCCGGTGTTATCTAACTTACCACAAGTAATTGTAGCGGCTAGCAATGATTCGATATACGGAGAGGAGACTGTAAAAATGAAAGATTTTGTTATTGGTGCCTTTGTAGGTGGCATCATAGGTGCAGCAGCAGGACTTTTATTAGCCCCAAAGGCTGGTAAGGAGCTTCGTGGCGAGGTGGCTGTTCAGGCAGTAAATATTAAGGATAAGAGTGTCGAGCTTTCTTCTACGGCAAAGGAAAAAACAGTACAGCTATCTCATCAAATTAAAGAGCAATCCACTCAATTAGTGGACAAGGTGAAGTCGAAAACATCAAAGGCACCAACACTATTTGATGATGGTACGGTGTCATCAGAAGGTGAAGAGCCATTAGAAGAAGCGATTGCCGTAATAGAAGAGCTTGTAGCAGCAGGTGTTAAATCTGCAGATTCGTCTCTAGATGATACTAGTGAAGCTACTCGCCCGTCCACAATATAGAATGAAAAACCCGTAGTGAAACTTGCACTACGGGTTTTTATTATGGCTAAAGCTTGCTTGTTTGCACTAATTCATAACTGTATTCTCAATTAATTGGATTTCCAAAATATCGCCACCAAAAATTTCGGCATCAAAGCTTGATGTCTCACCATTTCTTAAAATATTAAAATGTCCTTTAAAGGCGACTGGTAGCTGCCAATTTGAAAAACGGAATACATCCTGATAAATCCATTTGCCAGAATCTTTAGTTTTGAATTGAATTGTTACACCGTTTAAAATTGACGCATTGGGTTGGACAACAGCACCATTTACAATTACTTCGGTAGCAATCTTCACCAGTTCTACCCTTTCGTTTTGGAACGTCACAATGATTTTATCCTCTAAAATCGTGTTTAATGCATTGGCTACATGCTGAGCAGTCGGTAAGGTAGTTTGTTTAAAAGTAATCTCATCTCCATCTTGTAACGGATAGTGTAATTTGCTAGGCTTTCCATTAATAAATAGTCTTGCTGAAAATTCTGGGAGCATCGTAGGCTTTCCATCAATGTGTACAAAAAATGCCCCGAGCTTTTGTAAGTATTCACTGTTGTTTGTACTCTTAAAAACTTCTTCGACTGTTTCGACCGTTTCAATGACAAGAATGTCACGGTCCATTAATGGGGTATCTAAAGAAACAGGTTCATTATTTCTGTAAACTATAGGTTCAACCATATACATAGTATCTTGTATTGAGACGGACATTACGGATGCGCCATCAACTATATCTCGAACAGTTGCGACTGCGGTATCTCCATCTTTTCCTTCTACTAGCTCGATTACATCTCCGTTTTTAATCGGTGTTTTTGTTGATGCTTCCACTCCGTTAACTAAAATGCGGGCTGGTTGTCCATGCCCACCTGGTATAAAGATGTCATGCCCGTTCACAGTTAAAGAAAGTCCATGTCCAGGCTTTCCATATAATTGTTTAGCACGAATGTTGGCAGCTAGAAATGCATCTGCCACGGTCATCTCCTTTAACTCAAATAAACGAACAACACCATTATTGACAGTAACAGACATATATTGAATCGGTGATTTTTTTGCTGCTATCGCAATACCGATAGGCGTTACAAGCTCAGGTGTAACAGGGATCGACGCTTCCTTCGTTAAATTCTGGATTGCATCGATGCCACGAACAGCCACTCGGTTAGCAGGAAGCGATAGAACTTTTCCTAGCTCTTCAGTTAGATTTGGTGTTAAGCTACCGCCGCCGACTAACATAACTGCCTTAGGTGGTTGATTGTTATTTAAATTAAGTACTTCTTTACCTATTGCTTGCGCAAGATTTTCAATAGCTGGCAGGATGGCTTGTAGAACTTCCTCTCGAGGATAGAATTCATCAAAGCCTAAAATATCTTTAATCGCAATGTTCTCTTCTGTTTGCATTTGGCGCTTTGCCATTTCAGCGACAGGAAAATCAAGTAAATAATGGTCACTTAAAGCTTCTGTAATTTCATCTCCAGCAGTTGGTACCATACCATATGCTACGATTGTGCCTTTATCTGTTATAGCAATATCAGATGTGCCTGCACCAATATCAACAAGTGCAACGTTTAAGCGACGCATCGTAGAGGGGATAAGTACATTGATGGCTGCGATCGGCTCAAGAGTTAAAGCCTCCATTTCTAGATCGGCACGTTTTAAAGCTGCTAATAATGATTCTACGACAACACGTGGTAGGAATGTTGCAATTACCTCGATCGTTGCCTCGTCACCTTGCTGATCAAGTAAACTTCCTATTTCTTCGCCATCTAATCGATAAAACAGCACAGAATAGCCTACACAATAATAATGACTTGATTTTGCATCTTCCTTTTGTTGAAGTAGCTGCTGCTGTGCCTGTTGTACAGCTTGTAATTCAAGTCGACTAATATCCTCCTCTGTAAAAATGGGACGATTTTTAATATTCACTGTTATACTTGCTTGTTCAGTTTTAAGTGCACGCCCTGCTGCAGCTACACTTACTTTAGTAAGAGGACCATGCTTATTCTCAAGCTGTGCCTTGATTTCGTTAATCAGTTCGGCCACATATAAAACATTATGTATTTGTCCATCAACCATTGCACGTTCCTTATGTTCTTTTACTAAAATATCCGCAACATGAAAATGGTCATCTTTTTCCTCTAAAATGATGCCAACAACAGAGCGTGTGCCGATATCTAACGCAAAAAGTTTTTCTGACAATGTAATCGCTTCCTTTCTTGAAAGTACCACTATTGCTTTAGCGAGTTGAAGCGCTAAATTAAAAATGCGTGACATTTCCTCGAATGTTGATTATAATGATGATATTATCTAAAATGTATCATACATTTCAAAGTTCTGAAAGAGCACGGTACAGGGGAGAGGAGAAACAATAATGAGTCATCACGAACTAGAAAGTTTACGTAGTCAAATCGATCACTTAAACTTAGAAATTTTACGCTTAATTAATGAGCGTGCAGAAGTTGTAAATGAAATCGGTAAGATTAAAGAGAAGCAGGGTGTGAATCGTTATGATCCTCTACGTGAGCGCCATATGTTAGATTTAATCAAGGCGAATAACAAAGGTCCTTTAAATCAAATGACCGTTGATTATATTTTTAAGCAAATTTTCAAAACGGCTCTAAAACAGCTAGAGGCGGAAAAGAAAAAGGAATTACTTGTTTCACGAAAAGAAAAGTCAGAAGATACTGTCATTAATATTAATGGTGAACTAATTGGTGCAGGGGCTCCTTCATTTGTTTTTGGTCCATGTGCTGTTGAATCATATGAGCAAGTTGCGCAAGTAGCAGCTACGATACAAGAAAAAGGTTTAAAATTAATTCGCGGTGGTGCATACAAGCCCCGTACATCTCCATACGATTTCCAAGGACTTGGCTTAGAAGGCTTAAAAATCTTAAAGCAAGTTTCAAATGAATATGGTTTAGGTGTTATTACTGAGATTGTAACGCCAGCAGACTTAGATCATGCGCTTGATTACATCGATGTTATTCAAATTGGAGCTCGAAACATGCAGAACTTCGAGCTATTAAAAGCTGCTGGAGCTACAAATAAACCAGTCCTATTAAAACGTGGTTTAGCAGCAACGATTGATGAATTTATACATGCGGCAGAGTATATTATGTCAAAAGGAAATGAAAACATTATCCTTTGTGAGCGTGGTATTCGTACTTACGAAAAAGCAACGCGTAATACGTTAGACATTTCGGCTGTTCCAATTTTAAAACAGGAAACACATTTACCTGTTATGGTCGACGTAACACATTCTACAGGTCGACGTGATTTATTATTACCATGTGCAAAAGCAGCTATTGCTATCGGTGCTGATGGTGTCATGGCAGAGGTGCACCCAGATCCGTCTATCGCACTTTCTGATCAACAGCAACAAATGGATATTCCGACATTCAATGCTTTCTACGACGAGATTTTAAAATTCATGAAGCAGTATGAATTAAAGGCGTAAGGCTATTATGAAAACTCATCTTCCATAAAAGAGGATGAGTTTTTTATTTTGTATTATTAATTCCAAGTAAAACACTTAATTTAAACAGAAAATATGCGCTTTTATGTTGAAACTGCTAAGAAAAGTGTCGTATTATGGGAATAAGGAAATGAAAAAAGGAGGCGAATACATTGACTGTTACTATTTATGATGTAGCACGCGAAGCAAATGTCTCGATGGCAACTGTGTCACGCGTTGTAAATGGCAATCAAAACGTTAAGCCAGCGACTAGAAAAAAAGTTTTAGAAGTCATTGAGCGTTTAGAATACCGACCGAATGCTGTTGCAAGGGGATTAGCAAGTAAAAAAACGACAACAGTAGGTGTGATTATACCGGATATTTCTAATAATTTATATGCAGAGTTAGCGCGCGGAATTGAAGATATTGCGACAATGTATCGCTATAATATTATTTTAGCAAACTCCGATCAAAACGAGGATAAGGAACTGACACTTTTAGATACGATGTTTGGAAAACAAGTTGACGGTATTGTAATGATGACTGATAAAGTGACAGAAAAGATTCAGGCTGCTATGGATCATTCTCCAGTACCAATCGTTTTAGCAGGCTCTGTTGATGAATTTAAAGAAGTACCATCTGTAAATATTGACTATTTTCAAGCAGCATACGAGGCTGTAAAGGTATTAATAGACAATGGACATAGGCGAATTGCATTTATTTCAGGTCCGCTTAGCTATACAATTACAAAATATAAGCTGGAAGCCTATAAAAAAGCTATATTAGATGCAGGGTTAGAAGTGGACGAAGCATTGATTATTTCTGATGATGGACTATACGATAGCGGTATTGAAGCCTTTGACATGGTAAGTAAACTGGAAAATGCACCGACTGCATTTTTTGCGGGGAGTGACGAGCTTGCCATTGGTGTTATTCACGGTGCACAGGATGCAGGAAAAACAGTGCCGACTGATATAGAAGTAATTAGCTTTGAAAATTCGAAGCTTGCACGTATGGTTCGACCACAACTGTCAAGTATTGTACTGCCACTTTACGATATTGGTGCGGTTGCCATGCGTTTACTTACAAAACTCATGAACAAAGAGCAAGTTGAAAGTCAAAAAGTAATACTTCCACACCGTATTGAAATGCGCGAATCAGTAAAGCAATAAAAAAGAAGCAGGTAGAAAAATTCTATCCTGCTTTTTTTGTGTAAGAATGATTGGAAGGGCAATCTCTTTTATCGCTTCTCATTTCGAATCATATGTAACGCCTTTGCGAGCATTTGGGCATTCTTTTCCTCTATTTCTGCCTTCCGAGGAATGGCTTCATATAGAGGGCTAGGATCTTCCCATGTCGGAATAAACGGAACAGGTGATTCAGGCTGCCAACGATCTAGCCAAGCCTGTGGTAGCGCTCCAGTAGGCATTTCTAAATCATTCATCTCCAACCACAAGAGAGACCATGCGCGTGGTACAACCCGCCAAATATCATAACCTCCTCCACCAACTGCAATCCAGCGACCATCACAGTACTCATGAGCGAGCTTATGAGCAAGCTTAGGAATTTCACGGTAAATATTCATAGTCCCATATAAATGTGTCAGAGGATCAAAATAATGCGAATCGGCCCCGTTTTGAGTTAATACGACATCTGGCTTGAAAAATTCAAAAACTTCACGCATGGATTGTTCATATATATCTAAGAAACTTTCATCTTCAGTAAACGCATCAATAGGGAAATTGAATGAAGTGCCATACCCCTCACCAGTCCCGCGCTCAGTAATATTACCTGTGCCGGGAAATAAGTAACGACCAGTTTCGTGAATAGATAACGTACAAACATTTGGATCATCATAAAATGCCCATTGCACACCATCTCCATGATGGGCATCTGTATCAACATATAAAACGCGCATGCCATACTTTTCCTGCATGTAGCGGATTGCTACGCTACTGTCATTGTATATGCAAAATCCTGAAGCGCGTCCACGGAAGCCGTGGTGTAGCCCCCCACCTAAATTAAGAGCATGCTTCGATTTCCCCTGCAAAACGTAATCTACCGCTTGTAGAGTTCCACCGACAAGAAGAGCACTTGCCTCGTGCATGTTTTTAAATATCGGTGTATCCTCAGTTCCGATTCCATAACTTTCTCCTTGCTGTGGGAGGAGTTCGCCATGCCCAGCTTTTTTTACAATTTCGATATATTGTGTATCATGAGCTAACGCAATTTCTTCATCGGTTGCAATACGTGCAGGAACGATATCATCATCTGATAGTGCGCCTATATTTTTCAATAAGTCCATTGTTAGAGTGAGCCGTTTATGGTTAAACGGATGTGAATCTGAAAATTTATAGCCGAGTTGATCCGGGGAATAGATGAAAACGGAATTTCTCATAGCTTAACCCCTGGCAAATTTGGCCACAAAACGTCAAATCCTTCTTTACGTAAATCTTCAATAATTGTTAAAGGATTAATTCTTTGTATACGAATGCTTAAAATACGACTATCGACATTTTCAGAATCAGGAAATACAAGGACACTCAAAACATTTACTTTATGCTTACTAAAAACTTTCGTAATTTCATGTAACATACCAGGCTTGTTTGATACACGGATATCGATTTTAGAGGCTGGTTGATTTGCCCCAGTCAGCTCGATATATGTATATAGAACATCGGTAGTCGTAACAATACCAACGAGCTGACCGCCAGAAACAATTGGAAGACAACTGATTTTATTATCATAAAAAGTAAGGGCTACTTCCTCTACAAAGTCTAAAGGATGACCGATAATTGGATTTTTAATCATTATTTGATCAATCGGTGTATCATACATGACAGAGTTCGGCTCTTCCCGTAAACATGAAGGTAAGGCATTTTTTATATCGTGGTCCGTTACAATGCCCACTACTTCGGAGTTTTTATTAATAATTGGGAGATGTCGAATATTCTGCTCTCGCATTAAGCGCACTGCATCGCCTACTTTGTCAGTTGGCGTTAATGTAAACACATCGGTTTTCATAATTTCTTCAACAATCATATATAGATTCCCCTTTATAAATAATTAGTACATGAAGCGATTTCTAAAACGAAGTCTGTCAAAGCGTTCCATCGTCTCTGAACCAACACGCTTCCCTACACGTGCCATTAAGCAGTTGGCGGGATGAGAGGTAATTTCAGGATCATCTGTTGCATAATATTCAAAACCAGAAGAGCTCATCATACGCTCCATCATTTTTCGATAATCCCAAACATTTAAACCAGTTCCTTTTAAATCCCAATGCCAGTAGTATTCTGTTGTGATAACAAGGTAATCTTCCATTTCATCACCCATAAACGAAATTTCTAGCATCTTTTTACCGGACCCAGTTCCACGATAGGAAGGAATAACTTCGATTGCACCAAGCTCAATCATATTGTCAATACGATCCTCTGCCCATCGTTCAAGAGGATCAGGATACAAATATGTTACATAGCCTACGACAATTTGTTGATTTCTGATAAGAATAATTCGTCCTTCTTCAAGCTTTGCGATTTCAATCAATGCCTGATGCTGTTGCTTAGGAGGTCTAAAAGCAGTTAAGTCTTCGTGTAAAGTATATTGTGCAAGTTGCTCAGAGGGGACGGGCCCTTCTACCAAAACAGTACCATGTTTTGTTTGCATTTCAACACTATAAAACGTTTTAATATGCTCCATTTTCCCACCACCTGAATGTAATAAGTCCATTATAACTTATTTTATGCAAAAATACGCTGTAAACTGTAAAAAATAACTAAAATATTAAAAGATTAAAAATATTTTGCTTATTATTAATTATATATAGTAAAATATATTTATGTTCTCAAAGAAAGGGGTTATTTTCATGGGGATGAAAATGTTAGAGAAATTAGCTGCGTTACCTGGGGAACATAGTTTAGTAAACTATGAGGAGACAGCAGCAAAGCATGATTGGAAGGAAACAGAAAAAGCATTTAGCTGGTATGAAACTGGCAAGGTGAATATGGCGTATGAGGCGATTGATCGCCATACACTAACGCACCGTAAAAACAAAGTGGCGCTGTACTATAATGATGGTGTCCGAAAAGAAGCGTATTCATTTAATGACATGAAGCTGCAAACTAATAAAGCAGCGAATGTTATTAAGAGTGTGACGAATATGCAAAAAGGGGACCGCTTATTTGTATTTATGCCTCGTTCGCCAGAGCTGTACTTTGCATTATTAGGCTCTTTAAAAATGGGCGTAATTGTTGGTCCGCTATTTGAAGCATTCATGGAAGGAGCGGTTTATGATCGATTAGCAGACAGCGATGCTGCAGCGATCGTTACAACGCCAGCCTTACTTCCACGGGTACCAGTTGATAAGTTGCCAAATTTAAAAACAATCTTCCTTGTTGGGGATAACATTGAAGAGACTGATAAAATTGTTGATTTCAACAAACGAATGGAAGAAGCATCAAATCAGTTTGAAATTGAATGGGTTGATAAAGAGGATGGCATGGTATTGCACTATACATCTGGGTCAACAGGAGCGCCTAAAGGTGTCTTACATGTTCACTATGCGATGGTGCAACAATATCAAACTTCTCAGTGGGTTTTAGATTTAAAGGAAGATGATATTTATTGGTGTACTGCTGATCCAGGCTGGGTTACAGGTACAGCCTATGGTGTGTTTGGTCCATGGTTAAACGGTGTAACAACACTAATTTTAGGTGGACGTTTCAGCCCTCAAGCTTGGTATGGTGCAATTCAAGATTATGGTGTAACAGTGTGGTATAGTGCGCCAACTGCATTCCGTATGCTAGCAGGCGCAGGTGCAGGCGTTTTAGAAAACTTCGATCTTTCAACACTACGACATGTTTTATCGGTTGGGGAACCGTTAAATCCAGAGGTCATCCGTTGGGGAATTGAAGAGTTAGGCCACCGTATTCATGATACATGGTGGATGACAGAAACGGGTGGACATATGATTTGTAACTACCCTAGCATGGATATTAAACCGGGCTCGATGGGGAAACCGGTGCCTGGCTTATATGCAACTATAGTTGATGATGAAGGAAATGAAGTGCCACCATTTACGATGGGGAATTTAGCGATTCGTAAAGGCTGGCCTGCAATGATGCGTCAAATTTGGGGCAATCCAGAGCGCTATGAATCTTATTTCTTAAAAGGTGAATGGTATGTGTCAGGAGATTCCGCTTATATGGATGATGATGGATATTTCTGGTTCCAGGGACGAGTGGATGATGTAATCATGACGGCTGGTGAACGTGTAGGGCCATTCGAGGTTGAAAGTAAGTTACTAGAGCATCCAGATGTAATTGAGGCAGGAGTAATCGGTAAGCCTGATCCAGTTCGTGGTGAAATTATTAAAGCATTTGTTGCACTACGTGAAGGAGTAGAGCCATCAGAGGAGCTAGAAAATAGTATTAAGGAATTTGTTAAGAAAGGCTTATCTGCACATGCAGCACCTCGTGAAATTGAGTTTAAAGATAAACTTCCTAAAACACGAAGCGGTAAAATCATGCGCCGTGTGCTAAAAGCGTGGGAGTTAAACCTTCCTACTGGTGATTTATCAACGATGGAAGATTAAGTTACCTTATTAGGTATTTGTCGCAATATACATTTCTAAAATGTCTTTACTTAACTATGTTACATAGCTACAAAAGTTATTTAAATGTAGTAGATTTTTGTGAAATATGTAACACAAAGCTATTTGTTAGAAATTAATTTTTATACATTTACCTGTATAATTCAAAGGCAACGTGGAGGGGGTATTTCGAAAAGTGTTTCGGAATATCTCTTTTCTTTGTTTTGTCAATTATTGATTCATATCACGTACATAAATGTTAATGAACGTTCGGATTGTTCTGAATATTACAAGATTATATAAAAATACAGTTGACTAAATAATTATACAGTCATATACTATCTTTATCTTGATTTTGGGGTGAAGTGAAATGAAAGTTGGAATTATTGGTGCCACTGGCTATGGTGGATTAGAATTAATACGTTTTTTATATAATCATAAAGAAGTAGAAAAGATTGATTTATTTACATCTTCTGAGGAAGGTACGGTTTTTTCAACGAAGTTTCCTCATTTAATAAATGTGAATGATCAGCCTCTACAAAAAATTGATTATGATGCATTAAGTCGGTTTGATGTTGTTTTTGCGAGCACGCCGTCTGGGGTATCGAGTGAGTTATTTCCTCCGTTATTAAACAAAGGACCGAAGCTGATAGACTTATCAGGAGATTTCAGATTAAAGGATCTAGGTAGCTATGAGCGCTGGTACAATAAGAAACCTGCACCACAAGAGGCGGTTGATGCAAGTGTATATGGGCTAACGGAATGGAACGAAGAAAAAGTTCGTGATGCAAAATTAGTTGCGAATCCAGGATGTTACCCAACAGCCGTGCTCTTATCGTTATTGCCCTTAATAAAGGAAGGACTAATTGATCCAAGCTTTTTAGTTATTGATGCAAAAAGCGGCGTATCCGGGGCAGGTAATAAGCCTTCACAAGCGACTCACTTCAGTGAGGCAAATGAAAACTTCTCTATTTATAAAATTAATGAGCACCAGCATATACCCGAAATTGAACAGGCTATATCGATGTTTGCAGGTGTAGAAACGAAAATTTCTTTTAATACCCATTTAGTACCGATGACACGAGGAATTTTAGCAACGTCATATGCAAGCGTAGCAGCAGGAGTTACACAAGCTCATTTAACCAATTGCTTAAAGGAAACGTATGCGAATCATCCTTTTGTGCGTGTCATCGAGGATGGCTCTTCAATAGGAACAAATCGTGTGAAAGGGTCAAATTATTGTGATGTGTATGCAAAATTAGACGAACGTACAGGTCGGGCTACAATTATCGGAGTAATTGATAACCTAGTGAAGGGTGCTGCAGGGCAGGCGATTCAAAATATGAATGTTCAAATGAACTTACCACAAACGACTGGCTTACAAGTCGTACCGCTATTCATATAGGGAGGAAAAGGAATGGCTACTATAAAAATAAAGAAATTACCTAGTGGAAATATCGTGTCACCTAAAGGTTTTACAGCTGCAGGTGTACATTGTGGAATTAAAAAAGAGAAAAAGGATTTAGCCATTTTAGTAAGTGAAGTTCCAGCAAGTGTGGCCGGCGTTTTTACGACAAATGCAGTACAGGCAGCTCCACTTAAAGTGACAAAGGAAGTTGTCTATCAGTCTAAAAAAATGCAAGCTATAGTTGTTAACTCAGGAAATGCAAACGCATGTACAGGTAAACAGGGGTTAGCAGATGCCTATGAAATGCAAGCGCTAGCGGCTGACAAGCTTGGGATAGAACCACTTTTAGTTGGTGTAGCATCAACAGGTGTAATTGGTGAGATAATGAATATGGAGCCTGTAAAAAAAGGAATGGCAATGCTAAGTCCATCTTCAGAATGTGCGGGTGGTATTGATTTTTCGGAAGCAATATTAACTACAGACATAGTAATGAAAAACACAGCTTATTCTACAATCATCGATGGGAAAGAAATAATTATTTCTGGAACAGCAAAAGGTTCAGGTATGATTGAGCCTAACATGGCTACAATGCTTGGTTTTATAACAACGGATGCTAGTATCGAAACATCTGTGCTACAAAAAGCATTATCAGAGATTACTAATGTAACATTTAACGCCATTACAGTAGATGGTGATACATCAACAAATGATACGGTAGTTGTAATGGCTAATGGATTAGCTGGTAATGGAGTATTAACACCCCAACATCCAGAATGGGATCAATTCTATTCGGCCCTACGTCTTGTGGCAGAAGATTTGGCAAAATCAATTGCCCGTGATGGTGAAGGTGCAACAAAATTAATTGAAGTTGAGGTAGAGGGTGCTATTTCTCATGAAGAGGCACGTAAAATTGCGAAAACAGTTGTTGGTTCACCACTTGTAAAGACAGCTGTATTTGGTTGTGATGCAAACTGGGGTCGTATTATCGCGGCAGTTGGATACAGTGGCGCAACGGTAGATCCTGACAAAATTACAATAAAAATAGGTGGAGCTACAATGGTCGAAAATGGCGAGCCGATTCTATTTTCAGAGGAAGAGTTAATCGAAATTTTAAAGCAGGATGATGTGAAAATTAACGTGTCACTTGGAGTAGGCGAGGGACATGGCTTTGCATGGGGGTGTGATTTAACTTATGACTACGTTAAAATCAACGCATCTTACCGCACGTAAAATGGTTATTAAACTTGGCGGTAGTACGTTAGAAGGCTTAAATGAAGCCTTCTTTCGCAATTTCAAAGCTCTACAAGATGAGGGCTATCAGTTAATTATTACACATGGTGGAGGTCCTGCTATTAATCGTGAGCTAGAGAAAGCGCAAATCGAATCACATACAGTAAATGGCCTTCGTGTAACAAGTGAAGAAATGATAGATATCGTTCAATCTACGCTTATTGGGAAAGTAAATCCTGCATTAGTCTATGAGTTAAACTCAGCAGGAATAACGGCAGTTGGTTTGAACGGTTTTGACGGCTCACTTTTGCAAAGTCGATTTTTAGATAAGGATACTTATGGCTATGTTGGGCAGATTCAATGTGTCAATTCAACATTAATCCAATCTTTAACTGATGCTAGTGTTGTCCCGGTTATAGCTTGTATTGGTGCTAATGAGGAAGGTCAGGCACTAAATATTAATGGTGATACGGTAGCGAGCGAAGTAGCCTTGGCTGTTGGTGCAGAGAGCTTACTTCTTGTAACAGACGTCGCAGGTATTCGTATTGAAGATGAATATAGAATGAAAGTAACCGAAAGTGATATTCAGAAGTGGATTGAAGAAGGTCATATTTATGGTGGAATGATACCAAAAGTGCAGGGGGCTTTAGCATGCTTACATGCAGGCATTCCAACTGTACAAATTGTAAACGATACATTAACAGGTACGACGATTTTAAGTGAGGAGCTGGTGAAGTAAATGGGTGCACTATTTCAAAACTATGCACGAAGACCGATTGCTATTGATAAAGGTGAAGGAACTGTTGTTTTTGACACGAATGGTAAACGCTATTTAGATTTTACGAGCGGTATTGCTGTTTGTAGCCTAGGACATGCACATCCAGCAATTGTAAAAGCTATTCAAGACCAAAGTGAAAAACTATGGCATATAAGCAATTTATTTGAAAGTCCAGGGCAGGAGCAACTAGCAGCATCGCTTGTAAAAGATACGCATTTGTCCTATGCATTTTTCTGTAATAGTGGTGCAGAAGCGAATGAGGCTGCAATTAAACTAGCTCGCAAGCATACTGGTAAACATCGTATTATCGTATTTGAGCAGTCATTCCACGGTCGTACTTTTGGTGCGATGTCTGCAACAGGGCAAGACAAGGTTCGCAATGGCTTCGGTCCTTTAGTAAGTGAATTTATTACATTACCATTCAATGATGTTGAGGCTTTAAAGGCTAAAGCGGATGATTCTATTGCTGCTATTATGCTTGAGATGATTCAAGGCGAGGGTGGAGTAAATGCCGTTTCTGAAGAGTTTGCTACAGCTATAAAAGAAATTTGTGAGACAAATAATATATTATTAATTGTTGATGAGGTACAGACCGGTATTGGCCGTACTGGTACTCGATTCGCGTACGAACAAACTGTGTTAAAACCGAATATTGTTTCAATAGCAAAAGGTCTTGGTGGTGGCTTCCCAATAGGTGGTATTTTAGGTACTGCGGAATTGTTTAATACATTTAATGCGGGTACGCATGGTACTACATTTGGTGGTAATCCACTAGGTGTTGCGGTAGCGCAAACAGTAATTGATCATATTTTCGATGAAGCATTTTTACAGGCTGTAAATGAAAAATCAGCTTATTTAGTGAAGAAGCTACAAGAGTCGCTTCCAGAGAACTATACAATTCAAGGAAAAGGCTTAATGTTAGGTGTAGGCTGTGGTGGCGTAGAGGTTGCACCGTTTATTACGAAACTAGATGAGGCTGGTTTATTAGCAGTTGCTGCTGGACCAAAGGTGATTCGCCTTTTACCACCATTAACAGTTAGCTATGAGGAAATTGATGAGGCTGTAGAGATTTTTAAAAATGTATTAGTAGGATAAGGATGAGAACTTTTAGTGTGAGATCTGAAAGTCTATTCATTTAAAATGAATAACTGTATTTATAGGAGTAAAAAAGATGTGTAGTACATGGGTTTCCATGCGCTACACATCTTTTTAATTAGCGATATCTATTAGATTGGTTTTGATCATTTCCAGAGTTATCAGGGTTTTCGTCTGGATCTCCTGGTTCATTACCATCACCATCACCATTGCCATCACCATTACCGTTTCCATCACCATTTGAGCCACCGCCGTTTTCTCCAGGTGGTTGATTTTCGCCACCATCATCTGGGGTAGGTTCTGGATCTGGAGCAGCGATGGAAATGATATTAGATTGCGCGGATTCTAAGCCTGTAATATCAACCGCTACAACTACATAGGAACTTCCAGTAGGAACCGTAACACTTCGATTCTGTGAGCTTTTAAATGTTGATACAATAGCTCTTCCACCGTCTGTTACATTATAAACACGGTAACCAATAACATCATTTGAGCCTGATTTTGTCCACGTCATAGTGCTACCGTTTAATGTTGAAGTAACAGCACTTGGTGGGGCACTATCGGCTTCAAAAGTAGCTGTACTAATAGCAGAAGTACCAAGAGATGAATCTTTCGGCAATAGCTTTGATGGGTCACCACCAATTCTTCCGAAAATTCGTTTGATAAATTCTGGATTTAAACCAACGCCACCCATAGTCACGAATTCCGATGGTGTTGAAGGTAATGCACTGTAGAAACGTCCGTCAATTTCTACAGCTTCCGCTGATGTTAAACTATCATCAGCTTTATTAGGTAAAAATACGTTTCTATTAAATAAATCTGACCGAACTAATCCTGCAGCTGAACAAGTAGCTGATGGGGCAAGTCCTGAAATACCACAAAAAGAAGCTGTTACAACATTTGCCGGTTTTTTAAATGTTTCTTTTGTCCCAATTAATTCTTTATTAACATCATACATTGAATTCATTAATGTTGCCCAAAGCATATTTACCCGATTACTTGGCTGTTGGTACGTATTTGAGAATGTATCTAGTGAGCGCGGTTGGTCATACCCTAACCAAACTCCTAATGAAATATTCGGATTGTAGCCGACAACCCAAACATCTTTAAAATTCTGAGAGGTACCTGTCTTTGCCGCGAAATCTGAAGAGAATTTAAGCATACTATTTGCACGAGCACCTGTACCATAATCTAAAACATCACGAAGCATATCTGTTACCATATAGGCTGTTTCAGGTGAGAATACATCAACTGGCTCAGCTTTGTGCTCATAGATGACATTGCCATCTAAATCGACAATTTTATCAATCATATAGGCATCTATAAACTTACCACCATTTGCAAATGTAGCATATGCATTCGTATTTTCTTCAACAGTTGTCCCGTTTGTTAGTCCGCCAATGGCTGTAGAAAGGTTTTCATAGTCGCCATCAGTAAGACGACTAAAGCCCATTTTCTCTAAGTAAGTTGCTGGACGTTTATCTAAAATTGAGTCGTATAAACGAAGAGCAGGTAAGTTTTGTGAATGAGCCAAAGCATCACGAGCAGGAATAATTCCTCGTTCTTGACTTGCAATAAAGTTTGAAGGGCTTTTGCCATAACCGCCATATGGATGTGAAAACTTGACGTCTACTACTGGACTACCAGCACCGATTTTGCCGTATTCAATTGCTGGTCCATAAGCTAGTAATGGCTTCATTGTCGAACCATTAGAGCGATATGCTTGTGTTGCATGGTTCAATTCTTCAATTGCAAAATCACGACCGCCGACAAAGCTTAAAATTTTCCCTGTCGAATTTTCTATTAAAATACTACCTACCTGCACAGGCATTTGTACTTCTACTTCTTCGCCTTCCTCGTTCTTTTCTACTTTCGTATAGGTATGACCGTAATACTTAAAGTTATCAGCAGCTTTCTGCATCGCATCATACATTTCCTTATCGATTGTAGAATAGATACGATAGCCAGATGAACGAACATCTCGGTCAGCTAATATCATGTATTTTTGATATAAATTTTCTTCTTCTTGCAGACGTTTTGGATCTATCCCGTCTTTTTCTGCGAGTATTTCAGCGATAATCATGGATGCGTTTGCTTCTAATTCACGTGTTAACCAAGGGTATTCTTGGTCTGCACGAGTTTCAGGCTTGCGGAAATCCTTTGTAATGTCATATTCTTTTGCGGCTTTGTATTCAGCCTCACTAATATAACCAACTTCCTTCATACGATGAAGGACAGTGTTCATACGGTCGATACCTGGCTTAAGTCCCTTTGCATCTTTCAATTCCCCAGTTTGTTTAAATGGTGTATATGCATAAGGAGCCTGAGGAATCCCGGCAATGTAAGCAGCTTGAGGTAAAGATAATTCGGATGCCTTAACACCAAAAATACCGTTAGCTGCAGTTTCGATTCCTGCAATATTACGACCAGAAGCATTTCGTCCATAAGGAATAATATTTAAATATGCCTCTAAAACTTCTTCCTTAGACATAAAATGTTCTAAGCGAATAGCAAGTAGAATTTCCTTTGCTTTACGCTCATAAGAAACCTCATTCGTTAAAATTTGGTTTTTGATTAATTGCTGTGTTAGTGTTGAGCCCCCGGTTTGGTTGGCGGAGTTTGTTACATCCTGTAATAAACCACGAACTACAGCTTTTGGGACAATTCCGTTATGCTCTCGGAAGTATTCATCCTCTGTTGCTAGCACAGCATTTACTAGTGTTGGTGAAACAGATGCTAATGAAGTTTCGCGTCGTTCTAAGTCAGTACGAAGCTTTCCAATATATACTTCATTTGCAAAATAAATTTCACTTGTTTCTTCATAATTGAAGATTAGCTCACGCATTTCCTCTTTCGAACGAAGAGGTTCCTCTTTAACGAGAGAAGCAAAATATCCTGCACCTACAGATGCTACGAAAATAGTTGTAGATAATAAAAAAATCATAAATAATAACACTAAATTCCAGGCAACGCTACTGCTAATACGCGTTCTACGTCCCCATTCGGAATTAGCGAAAGTTTCGATTCGTTCATTTAATTGCTCAACTCGTTGTTTTAATTGTTCGATCCATTCCTTCACTTAATCGACCTCCTAAAATCTTGTTTATTATAACATATTTTCATAAAGCTCGGGTAAACTATTGACAATGATTCTATAATGGGTAGAATAGTCTGTATAGTTTTTTAGTGATGAAAAGATTGCAGTAGTGCAAACGTTCCCTGTATAGAGAGTTAGCGGTAGGTGAAAGCTAACCATAGCGAGTGCATGAATTACGTTCTTTGAGCTAAAACGTCTCCGTCGCGTTAAGACGTTTAGAGAGGAAGAATGAATTCCATTCTTCAAGCCGGGTGGTACCGCGTTATATTAAACATAACGTCCCTGCATGCAAATTGCGTGTAGGGACTTTTTTATTTGGATTTTTCCATTTATATTTCATACCCGCAATGACAATTTTTCAATGAATTAGGAGGAAAAAATTATGGCAAATGAATTATTACAAGATTTAGAGTGGCGAGGTCTACTATATCAACAAACTGATGCAGAAGGAATGGAAAAACTTTTAAACGAAGAGAACGTATCTCTATACGTAGGAGTTGACCCGACAGCTGATTCGATGCATATCGGTCATATTGTCCCGTTACTAACACTTCGTCGTTTCCAACAAGCTGGACATTCACCGATCTTATTAGTCGGTGGTGCAACAGGCATGGTTGGAGATCCATCTGGTCGATCAGAGGAACGTCAATTACAAACAGTTGAGCAAATCGATAAAAATGTTCAAGGAATTAAAAAGCAGCTAGAGCGCATTTTTGATTTTAATAGTGATGCTGAAAATACAGCCCAGTTAGTGAATAACTACGACTGGATCGGCAAAATGAGTACGATAGAATTTTTACGTGACTTTGGAAAATTAATTAATGTGAATTACATGCTAGGAAAAGATACAATTGCCTCTCGTTTGGATTCTGGTATCTCATTTACGGAATTCAGTTACACGCTTATTCAGGGCATTGATTTCAACTACCTATATGACAACTACAATGTACGTATCCAGGTTGGTGGATCAGATCAGTGGGGGAATATTACGACTGGTCTAGAAGTAATTCGTAAAACGCATGATGAGAATGCAAAGGCATTCGGCATTACAATTCCATTAGTAACAAAAGCGGATGGGACGAAATTTGGTAAAACAGCGGGTGGTGCTGTATGGTTAGACGCTGAAAAAACAAGTCCTTATGAATTCTACCAATTCTGGATCAATGCAGCAGATGCAGATGTTGTGAAATACTTGAAAATTTTCACGTTCTTATCGCGCGAAGTGATTGAAGCTTTAGAAGTTAGTGTGAAGGAAGAGCCGCATTTACGTAAAGCACAAAAAACGTTAGCGGAGGAAATGACAAAATTAGTTCATGGTGAAGAAGGCTTAGCGGCAGCTGAACGAATTACGGCAGCGTTATTCTCGGGTGATTTAAAAGCGCTATCCGTAGAAGAAATGAAAGTAGCATTTTCTGGAGTTCCATCAGTGGAAGTAACAAAAGAAGATAAAAATATTGTGGAACTAATTGTTGAGGCAGGAATTTCCCCGTCTAAACGCCAAGCGCGGGAAGATGTAACAAATGGTGCAATTTCAATTAATGGAGAAAAGGTACAAGACTTAGAATATAACGTCGAAGCTAAAGACCGTTTAGAAGATGCTTTCACAATTATTCGTCGCGGTAAAAAGAAATATCATATGGTGAAATTTCAATAATTACTTGTAGTTGAAGACATTTATAGCTTCTACTGTTTTTGCTTCGTTAATAAAGATGTTTAGATGCTATAATTGGCAAGCCCTGCCACTTCGCTTTTTGAAGAAGTTGTGCTAGGGCTTGCCTTGTTTTAATGAGTAAGAAAGCATAATTTTTTGGAGTTTGTTCAGTGTCTAGCCCCAGCGTCCAGCTCATCAAGGTTGCTTCATCCCGGCGGTCGAAAGTGGGACAGATATTTTCGATTCGGGGCTGAACGGAGCACTTGCACTTTTTTTAAGTAACATGCTTTTCTATGCAAATTTTGAGTAAAAAGATTAGTATTCTATTATTTTTTATGAAAGGAGGCAAACCTTTGGAGAATCAACAAACAAAATCCTCTATTGATGACCGACAGCCAATACTATCGATAGCTTATAGACCTCGGGACACTGTTCGTTATGTATTAGATCACAAATCCTTTCAATATTCATTGTATGTCGGTATTATTGGAGGCTTTAGTAGTTCGTTAATTACAATGAATGGCACAAAGTATCCTTATCAATATTCATTAGGCGAAGTTGTTTATTCTTCGTTTGTAACGAGTGTATTTATATTTGTGTTAACAAACTTATTATTAGCTGGAATACTCTCTACAATTGGTGCGATTTTTAGTGGAAAAGGGAATTTTAAAGATATTTTTAGAGCAATGTGTTTAACAGTGATACCTTACATATGGATATTACCGGTCATCCTATTTTGGATGCAGCTTTCCCCAGATACTTTTTTTCATGTGGAAGGATATGAGTTGCAATTAGGAGACGGTATTTTACTATTCGTTCTTTCTTTTGTCGTTTTAATTGCAACACTATGGTCATTTTTCCTAACAATTATTACGATTTCTGAGGTGCACCATTTTTCTAAGTGGAAGGCATTTTTCACTATAATATTAGGGAGTATAGTTGCAGCTCTAGTATTTTTTGTCATTGTTATTCTTCTATTTTAATAAGCTTTAAATATATGGAAATACTTGCTAAGGCTATGTAATAGAGCTTATATGAGCGTTTGTAGTGCTTGCTGGCTGTAGTGCAATAATCAAAATAAGATTGTAGCTTATGATAGAGAGTCCTTTAACAGGTTTGGGGCTTTTAAATTAAAGTAATATGCGGTGAATATGGCGAGTAAATAGCAAAAGAGGCGAGTATTATACTTCTATTGGCGATAGTTGAAGTGTGGAATTTTCACGTTGGCGAGTAAATTTCGAAAAGTGGCTAGTATTTCGGAAAAGATGGCTAGTATTTTCAATTTTTTGGCTAGT
>NZ_JBAFWZ010000013.1:0-96312 GCF_036662795.1 Lysinibacillus sp. 54212 | reverse complement strand
CTTTCGTAGATGCATTGAGACAATGGCCATTGACACTCAAGCATCATACTAAAGGACTTTTTTTATTTCAAGTCCCCGAAAATCCTTATAACAGGAATGCTTATTTTTAAATAAGGTGCCAAAGCAAAAAAATACTATTTGACACATATTTTATAATATGTTGTATATCAAAATCGGTCTTTTCAAAAAATCGAGGTTATTTTATGTATCGGAAAAAAATTTGGAAGAATTATTATCAGGCAGTTGCAGAAGTGAGGCTTTTAAAATTGGTAGCGAAAAAGATGTGCTGTACTCTTTTGTGGAGATCCTGATTGAAAAAATGGCTTTTTAGCGAGAAGTTCAATGATTTCCAACCGATTTGACTGCTATAATAGTAGGTCTAACGGTCTATCCTTTATCACAATGGAACATATGTAGTGGCAAAGTGAAGCAGAAAATGGTCATGTTTTTCGCTATTTCTATTCGTTTTTGATGAAAAAAATAGGTGGCTGTATGGAAAAAGGGGGATGGAAATTATCCTGCAATCCTATTTCTTTACATGAACATAACAAAAAATTAAAGGGTAAACGCTTGTCGCCAGTAAAAAAGTTCAATAGACTAATAGTATCGAAAGAAAGTGGAGGGAATAGGATGAGAAAAAGTATTGCGATTGATATGGACCAAGTGTTAGCGAATAGTTACCGGAAAATGGTTGTTACTTATAATGAAGTAAGTGGTGAAAATTTAACAGAGGATCAATTTTTAGAGGGGACAAAAAAGGATCTCGACCCTTCAAAAGCAAGGCAGTTTTTTGAAAAGTTAAATGAACCATCGTTTTTCCGTGATTTTGAAGTGCTGGACGAAGATTCAATCAGAGTCGTAAAGGAACTGAACGAGCATTTTGATGTCTATATTGCAACAGCAGCGATGGAAGTACCGGGTTCGTTTACTGCAAAATACGACTGGCTGCAAGAGCATTTCCCATTTTTAAACCCCCAACACTTTGTATTTTGTGGCAACAAAGCAGTTATCCATACCGATTACCTAATCGACGACAACCCACGTCAGCTCAATGCCTTCAAGGGTCAAGGCATCCTCTACTCTATGCCCTACAACGAGCACGTAGAAGGTTTCGTCAGAATGCACAACTGGAAGCAGATTGGGGAGTATTTTTTGAAGGTCGGGATTGAGAAATAATAAAAAGGTTTGGCAGTCAGCGGATGTAAGAGCGGACTTGCCAAACCTTTTATTATTTACTTTTCATCCATAACAGACTCTTTTATTAAGCTTTGAGCAGGTTGATATTCATACGGAGGTGTAGGTAAACCGGGTACTTCTGGTAGAGGTACTACACTTGACCCGTATTTTATAAATGTTCCTCCATTTCCATCGATCCTATTGGCGATAACGGTACCGGTAATGTTACCCCCTCCTGACAATTTTAAATCAGCATGAGGGGCAATTATATATTGACCGTTCGTAGGAACTCCACCACTTATATCTAGTTCCTTTCCTCCTGAGTAAATATTACCATAAAACCCAGCTCCCCCAGTTAATTTTAAGTCGGCAGAATTTGTATAAAAAGAACCGTACAACTGTGTTTCGCCACTAAAGGTTGTTGGTTTTGTTCCTTGGTAAAAAAGATTAATTTGATTCGGGTTGCCGTTGTTATTAAAAGAGCCTTTAATATTGACGTCATCTTTTACAAAGATGTTTAAAGTTCCTGATCCGACTATTTTAATATGTCCCTGTTGAATATCCATTGAATTGACATATAGATTTACATTGTTGTTTCCTATATCTATAGTGATTTTATTATTACTTGTTACTTTAAAATCATCAAACCGAATATCCTGATTCATAGTTAGTGTGTAATTATCAGCCATCCAGTTATCCGCCTTAAAACTTCCATTTTCAATTATTTTCTTTTTATTCTCATTATTAAGTTCTTTATCTTCTGGATAACTAAGTTTTTTTAGTTCATCAAATTTTTGATTTGGGAATTCTGGTAAGTAATCTTCTAGTTTTATATTATTTGCCTCTGGTGGAAGAGTTGTAGTTCCTGTTACATTTGCCCCGCCCTTAATGATAATATTACCGTTTAAACTTCCTGCGTTTCCGTTTATTGTAGCTCCCCCTACTAACATGATATCCCCATTAGTAATTGCTGCTAGGTTAGAGATTGGTGTGTTTGGTGTAGTATTTCCGTCTCCATCTCCATTACCGCTTCCAGGACCTCCATCTGGTATAGGGGCATTGATGTCTACTGTTAGTTTTTGCGATAGTGAACGCGAGTTTTTGCCGGAATTTTCAAAATTACCTACAGATTCTAGGTTGAAAATACACGAAATATTTGAGCCTGAAGTACATTCGCCCTTAATTGTAGTCTTTGCTATTGGTTGTTCATTGAATTGTTGAGAGAAATTGTAAGAATTTTCGTAAATAATAATGCCTGAACTTGTATTAAAGCTACATTTTGAAGTCTTAGTTAGTAAATTATATTGATTGCAAAATTGACTTTTAATTTGATCATAATAATAATTTTCAAAGCTACCGTATGAATCTAATACTGCTTTTTGTTCCTTGTAGGTTAAACTGTTGAAGCTGCTAATTAAAGAAGTATAGAGTTCGTTAAGTACCTCGGATATTTTAGATTTTTCTAAATTGATACCAGCCTCTGCAATATAATAAATGGACTGGTCGTATCGTTCATTTACGGTTGTCTTATTTGAATTAGCTGTTACGGTTAATAGACTTAAACCTAATATTGAAATAAGGAATATAGTTAAGATAGTTAAATATAAAGCATAACCCTTACTGTTAAGATATCTCATTATTCATCGCCCCTTCTAAATATTAGTGTTGTTTCGTATGTTTGATCATTTAGTTTAAAAGTTACGGTTGCGGCATCGTTAGTTGTATCGGAATTTATCTTAAATGAACTTATTTTATTGGCCATTATGGAGCCATTTCTAGATAATTGATTGTCTGTAGAATACGTATACTCTACTAATTTATTATTGTCTTTATCATTAAAGAAATATCGATTTGGATTAACTGGATCTATGGTAATGTTGTAGGTTTTTCTAATATCTTTCGTTATCTGTTTTAAAATGTATGCTGAATCATTTATTTGAATAGATTCTGATACTTGAACCTTGTTTTGTTTATTTGCAGAAAAAATAATATTGTAAATAAATAAGCTTACGATGAAAAGGATAACGACCGTAGCTAACAGTTCAATTAAAGTTAATCCTTTTTCATTGCTTGTTATTTCCTTCATAAATCTCACTCTTTCTAGTAAGTGTTATTTCCATACATAAATATTTTCAACTTTTGCTTTTTGAATATCACTTGAATCCGAAACTTCGATTAATACATTCCCGGCATTTTCATAATCACATAGAGTGGAAATAGTTATTTTCGATGTAAAATTATCGATATCCTTTTGATAAGAAAAAATTTTCCCGTAAGTTGATGGGTCTATAGTAGAAGAGTTAGTACAGTTATTTATTTCTTCTTCAAGGAAAGTATAACCATTTATATAACTTCTGGATAAATTAGATAATGAACTTTGCTTAGATAGATTATAAATTTTCTCCATCTCCTTTTGTGCTATATAGGTAGCTTCATTGATGCTTTCAGACGAAGAATTTGTTTTTTTTGATTGTATAAAAAAAGCAAAAAAAGAAAGTAAGATAATCGTTATTAGTACAATAGAAGCAACAACCTCTAGTAAACCAAACCCTCGTTCATTCTTTATAGTTTTCAATGGTAGATTCCCTCCCTTATTTAAGAGTAGTTAATTTGGTATATATGAAGAATAGTAGGTTTTTATAATAAAATCTATAGTTATAAAAATTTTATAAATATTTATATATTTTTAACCTAGATTTAACCTTAGTGTATTACTATTGGTTGGTAAGTGATAGAAAAAATATAAATATTTCATTACCGGATAGGAGAAAAATAATAAAAATTATAATTTACGTTAATATAATTTACACTTTAAATATCCAATTAATATTAGAATAAAGTCTTATTTACATATAGGTAGAAATATATAATTAGAGATCATATAAATCTATTTAAAAGCTAATAGATTAGAAAAAAATCTATAAAACTATTTGAACATTCATTGACATTATCTATTATTTTACAGTAAGTAGGTTGAATGGTATATACATTTCGTGGTTTTTTATAGTATCATTTATTTATAGATAATTAGTAACGGTGGTAAATTTGAATTTGTAGAGATAGGAAAATATAAATGGTACATCTGAGGTGGTGGTAAGGTGAAAAAATCAATCAAAATAATTACGGTTTTTACTTTAACAGCTATGCTACTTGCACTATGGTTACCTGAATTTATAACAGGGCAATCGGCAATGGCAGAGGGGGATGCGAAAGGGTCAACAATTGGTGGCGTTGAAGTTGGGGATTTAAAAGGACAGGAATTAAAGGATGCATTAACAGAGGCCGTGAATACGTGGAGCTCACAGCCGGTGATCGTCTCGGACGGTGGAAGTACGCTTACATTAAATTCAGCCTCTTTTCAATTTGATATCGATGGAACGGTTGAAGAATATGAAAAGAATTACCGAAAATCATGGTATGAGTTTTGGGATAAAGGTTCCGTGGTACACCTGCCACTTCAAGTGTCTCCAAGCGAAAGTGTAAAAAACGAAATAGATAAGATGGCAACTTGGGACAGCGACAAGACGTATGACAAAGTAACCGTCAATGCCTCTTATTTAAAAAAAGGTGAGATAGAAGCAGAGATAAAGGACTTATCGGTAGTTGAAACTGATCGAGTAGCGCTTTCAGTGGAAGAGATTCCAACGACAGCACTAGGTGTAAAAGAGCTGTCTAGTCTATTGCACGATAAGGTGATCAATCCAGGCGAAACCTTCTCGATGCTTGAGGAAATTGATCCGTATATCGATGCAGCAAACAGTGATGCTGTTAATTTTGTTGCATCGATGCTATATCATGCAGCACTTCATACACATACAGAAATTGCTGAGCGTCATTCACAAAAAGAAATTCCTTCCTACCTTCAGCCTGGTATTGAGGCAAACATCGATGCATTGGCAAAACGGGATTTAAAATTTACGAATCTTTCAAGCCATCCAATGAAGTTGAAGCTTACGATAGAAGGAAATGAGTTAAAGGTTGAGATGTACACGAGCCACAAGGACACGGAAGTTTCCCTAAAGGTTTCACGTGATGAATCAATTGCACCTAGAACGATTACACGTTATTCGAATGATTTAAGAATCGGGCAATCGAAGGAGCTTGAAAAAGGTGCGGAAGGGTTACGTGTGACAGTTTACCGTACGATCCAAGGTGAGGAAAGATTAATAAGTCGTGATTATTACCCACCTGTAAACCGAGTTGTGCTGAAGTCCTCGAGACAGCCTGTTGTACCAGTAAACCCTGATACGACGAATGATTCGGACCTGGGAATGGATTTAGATGGCGATGGTGTTCCAGATGACAATTCGTCTACGGAAAAACCGAATGGACAAGGCTCACAAACGGACACAAATGAAGATGGAGAGGAAAAGCTTCCACCAGGCAGCTATTACGACAAAGGTGGTAATTTAATTACGCCATAGAGAAAGGGGCGAATACGGATGAAGGTAGCTACTCGTAAGCGTTTAGGAGACTTGCTATTAGAGGCGGGTGTAATAACAGAGCAACAATTAACACACGCCCTAGAAAATAAAAGTCGCGAAGAAAAATTAGGGGATTTCCTTATTAAAGAAAATGTACTAACAGAGCAGCAGCTTATTGAAGTACTTGAGTTTCAATTAGGTATTCCACATATTTCGCTTAATCAATATTCAATTGATCCTGAGCTATTACACCTAATACCAGCTGAGCTAGCAAAGCGTGCGAACATTATGCCGATTCGCCGTGAACGTAATAAGCTATTTATCGCGATGGCCGACCCGATGGATTATTTTGCAATTGAGGAAGTCCGAATGGCTACTGGCTGCCAAATCGAAACGAGTATAGCAGCGAAGGACGATCTGTATCGTACGATTACGAAATATTACGATTTGCAGGAGTCGATGGAGGCTGCACTATCTGATATGTCTGTTAATGCAGCCGATGTGCAGCAGGAAATTACGGATGAGGACTCGCCAATTGTCCGTCTTGTAAACCAAATTATTGCAAATGGTGTAGCACAGCGCGCCTCTGATATTCACTTTGACCCACAAGAAACGGAATTCAAAGTTCGTTATCGTGTAGATGGTGTGCTAAGGACAGAGCGTTCGCTACCAAAGCATATGCAAAATATGATGACGGCTCGTGTGAAAATTATGGGGAACTTAAACATTACCGAAAATCGGATACCACAGGATGGTCGTATTAAAGCGAATGTGAACTTTAAGCCTGTCGATATCCGTTTATCAACGCTCCCCACTGTGTATGGCGAGAAAATAGTAATGCGTATTTTAGATTTAAGTAATGCAGCAACGGATATTACGCAAATTGGCTTTTCTAATAAAAATGAGGGACTATTCCGTGAAATGATCGCTCGTCCGAATGGCATTGTGCTTATTACGGGTCCAACGGGTTCTGGTAAATCGTCTACGCTTTATGCGGCCCTATCTAATTTAAATGAAGAAGGCGTCAACATTATTACAGTTGAGGATCCTGTTGAATATCAGTTAAACGGCATTAACCAAATTCAAGTGAAGGAAGAGGTTGGCTTAACGTTTGCGGCTGGACTGCGCTCTATTTTACGTCAGGACCCGGATATTGTGATGATTGGGGAAATACGAGATTTAGAAACAGCACAAATTGCCGTTCGTGCCTCGTTAACAGGGCATCTTGTGCTAAGTACGCTTCATACGAATAGTGCGGTGGAATCGATTTCGCGCTTACAGGATATGGGGATCGAGCCATTCTTAATTTCCTCGTCTCTTATTGGGGTAATGGCGCAGCGACTTGTTCGTCGCGTGTGCCGAGATTGTGGTGAAAATGTTACGGCAACCGAGCGGGAAAAGGAAATCTTTGCGGCGAATGGATTTACGGTTGAAAAAGTTCGAAAAGGGCGCGGCTGTCCTTCGTGTAACAGTACAGGCTATCGTGGGCGACTAGCCATTCATGAAATTTTACCAATAGACCGTCAGCTAAAGGATCTGATTTTAAGTCGAGAGAGCGGAACGGTTATTCGAGATTATATGAAGCAGGAAGGGTTCCATACATTACTGCAGGATGGCTTACAAAAAGTACTAGATGGGGTCACAACGACGGAAGAAGTGCTTCGAGTTGCGACGAATGAATAGGAAGTGAGTTATACGATGTCAACAAATTTAGGAATCCGTGAGTTATTGCAGCGTGCCTATGAGGAAAAAGCATCAGATTTACATGTGACGATTGGGATTCCGCCTGTATACCGTGTAGATGGTCGCCTTCGACAGTATGGCGATATTTCTGTAACAGCCGAAATGGTGGAAGGCATGGTTCGTGACATTCTACCACATTATAAAGTGGCAGAATTTGAAGCGAAGGGCGAAACGGATTTTAACTATGCTCTTGATGGGCTTTGCCGCTTTCGTGTGAACGCCTATCATCAGCGCAATGCAGGTGCCATTGCAGCCAGGCTCATTTCTAGCTCTATCCCAACTATAGAGTCGCTGAATATGCCATCCGTCTTATACGAGCTTGCCCAAAAGCCACAAGGATTAATTTTAGTGACAGGTCCAACCGGTTCAGGGAAATCAACAACGTTAGCGGCGATGATTGACTATATTAACGAAAATAAAGCAAAGCATATTATTACGCTGGAGGACCCGATAGAGTACTTGCATTCACATAAAAAATCGATTATTAATCAGCGTGAAATCGGGGTCGACACAGAATCCTTTGCAAATGGTTTACGTGCATCCCTTCGCCAAGACCCAGATATTATTTTAGTCGGTGAGATGCGTGACCTAGAAACAATTTCTACTGCGATTACAGCAGCAGAAACAGGGCATTTAGTGTTTGCTACCTTACATACATCCAGTGCACCGACAACGATTGACCGAATTATCGACGTGTTTCCGCCTCATCAGCAGGGGCAAATTCGAATTCAGCTAGCAAACGTACTACAAGGAATTATTTCGCAGCGATTATTCGTTCGTAAGGATACGAAAGGACGTATTGCGGCAACCGAAATTTTAGTGAGTGTACCTTCTGTTTCGAATTTAATTCGTAATGAAAAAATTCATCAAATTCCGAGTGTTATGCAAACGAGTAAGGCACTTGGTATGAATACGCTAGAATCTTCAATCCAGGCACTTGTTTCTTCAGGAAAGGTTTCATTGGAGGAAGCGCGCCCCTATATGAACGTAGGTGATTATAGTTGACCGTATATAAATATACAGGACGAACTAAAACGGGTGTTTCGCAAAAGGGCACAATCGATGCGACGAGTCGAAGTGCTGCGATTGCGAAGCTTCGAGAGCAGGGGATTAATCCACGAGAAATAGCTGAGTCAAATAGTATTTTACACAAGGATTTGCAACTCGGTGGCAAGGTGAAAAATCAGGATTTCGTCATCTATTGTCGACAATTCGCTACACTGATCCGAGCAGGTATTTCGATTGTAGAGGCTACGAATATTTTGGCAAAACAATCGACAAGCAAGGCATTAAAAAGAGCGTTAGAGCAGGTAGAGGACGATGTACGTACAGGGGTAACCTTCTCGCAGGCAGTGGCCAAGCATCCGAAAGTATTTCCAGAGCTATTTGTTAATATGATGCGCTCTGGAGAAGCGACCGGGAATATCGATGACACGCTAGAGCGTTTAGCAAACACATTTGAAAAATCCTTTAAATTAAAGAAAAAGGTACAGTCGACTTTAACGTATCCAGCCATTTTATTACTAATTACGATCGTTGTTGTGTTTTTCATGCTGATCTTTATCGTACCTACATTTGTTGAGTCATTCGAATCGATGAATGCAGAACTACCATTACTCACAGTTCTTACAGTAGCTTTTAGTGACTGGCTGAAGCAGTTTTGGTGGGTTGTCATTGTGACACTACTCATGATCATATTAATCTTTCGTTTCTTTTTTAAAAATAATAAGCACTTCAACTATACTGTACATTATTTCTTGCTACGAATGCCGGTATTTGGAAAGCTGTTTCAAAAATCAGCTATAGCAAGGTTAACACGTAACCTATCGTCTTTATTTAGTAGTGCTGTACCGATTTTACATGCATTGACCATTTCAGAAAAGGTGTCTGGTAACCCAGTTATTGGGGAAGTTGTGTTAAAAGCAAGAGCAAGCCTTGAAAAAGGGAGTTCATTAACTGAGCCTTTGGAAAAAAGCTGGCTGTTTCCACCACTCGTTACAAGTATGACGAAAATCGGAGAATCAACAGGCTCACTTGACTATATGCTCGAAAAGATTGCGGACTTCTACGAGGAAGAGGTAGATCGTTCAGTAGATACACTAAAGTCGTTAATTGAGCCACTAATGATTCTGTTGTTGGCAGTAGTCATAGGAATTATTGTAGCAGCAATTTTCCTACCGATGTTTAGCTTGTATGAACAAATGTAATAGAAAAATAGCATATGGGCGTTTTGCAGGGAGGTGAGTAAAAAATGCAATTAACGTCCGTGCAAAAGCAAAATACTATTCAAAATAATAAAGGAGGTTTTTATATGTTTGAACTTATGAAAAAACGTATTAAAAACGAAAAAGGTTTATCTTTAGTAGAACTACTGGCAGTAATTGTTATTTTAGCTATCGTAGCTGCAATTGCAATTCCTGCTATCGGTAACATCATTGAGAACTCACGTCTTAATGGGGTGAAATCTGATGCAATTAATGTAATAAATTCAGCGAATTTATACTATACAGATAATCCAGAGGCAACCACTGTTGATGTGAAAAAATTAAAAGAAGATAAATATTTAGATTCAGAAGGTACAATTCCTGCTGATGCAACAATTTCAGTGGATGTACCACGAAAATTAACAGCTGCTGCAATCAAGTTTTCTGGGGAAAAAACAGTAACCTTTAAAGGTGCCACAGTTAAAGGGATTAATGATGAAAAAACTAAAGGTAGTGCAGTTCCGGATACTGGACTGAGTATTGAAAAATAGTATTTAAATTATTCCCTCATCGAACACCCAACCAATAGTTGGGTGTTCCATTGAGTGACTAATTCGCTACATTAAGTGGCTCGAGGTATTGGAAAAGGGGGTTCCCTATTGATGTTAACGATGAAAAAGAGGTCGCATGTGTCGATTTCTATAAACGATTATATAGTACGTGCGCTGGTGTCAAAGGGGCAGAAGTTGGAGCAACCTGTGATTTATGAGCTGCCGTTGCCGAAAGGTGTTGTACAGGATGGAGCGGTTGTTGATGAGCTGACCTTGTTTGAGATTGTAAAGAGCAATGTTGCAAAATGGGGTGGGAAGAAGCAAAATGTTCGTTTGTTTGTTCCTGACACTTCTGTGCTATTAAAAACCTTTGATCATCCTGCCCAGTTGACGGGGAAGGCGTTGAAGGAGTATGTGCAGATGGAGATTGGGCAGTCGATTCATTTGCCATTCCAGGAGCCGCTCCTAGATGTGTATGATCATCAGGAGGGGGACGGGCAGGCTGTGCTGTTTGCTGCCCCACCAGATGAGGTGACGAAATTAATTGGCCTGCTACTAGACTGTCATTTACAGCCTCAAGTTGCAGATATTCGGGCGCTTTGTAATTTGCGATTACTCGAGCATATTAATCTACTAGATAGCCATAAAACGTATTTAATAACAGATTGGTCGATCAATGAGCTATCAATTTGCATTTATTCAAAAGGAAATGTGGAATTTTTACGCTTCCAATCGATTGAAACAAATCTAGAAAACTGGCAGGATCATATGGCTACAGAAGGTGACGTTACATTTACGTATAATGGAGAGCTAGATGATTACCGAGCGATGATTACCGATCAAGTGCTAGAAATTGATCGCATGATGAATTTTTTTAAATTCTCCTTACATAAGGGCGAAAAATCGGTGGATGAAATTGTTGTGCTAGGCGATAATCCCTTACTTCAAAGCATTGCAGACTTTTTGAGTGAAAATTTAGTAACACCTGTAAAGCTAGTGGATGATAGTGTTGTTTCGCAGCGCTTTCCGAATTGTAAGGCTAAGCATGCCTCATTGTTAGGGCTGGCATTGAAGGGGGTTAACGAATGATTCCAGATATTAACCTCATGCCTAAGCTTGAAAAAGGGGAGACGAGCTCCAAGTTACTCTATGTTCTCCTTGGAATTGTTGTACTGTTAGGCTTAGTAGTCCTCTCATGGATGTATGTTAGTGCAAAGTCGAATTTGTCGGATTTAACGAGTGAACAAGCAGAGCTAGAGGAAAAACGAATTAAGTTAGAGGCGGAATTATCAGCCTTGCAAACGATGAATCAGGGCTCACTCGAGGAATCGGTTGCCTTTGTAGAACTTGTCTCCTATCCAGTTTCTCCACTTATTGATGAAACACAGGGTCTGCTACCGGAAAATACGTATTTACGAGAATACGAGTTTGGTGAATCGAGTGTGACAATCAAGGTTGATTTTGAAACGTTAAACGAGGTCTCAACGTACGTAAGTCGATTAGAAAATAGCCCGTACTTTATTGATTCGCAGGTGGGAACAATTGAAAACTTTGAATTGGATCCTGCAGAAGAGGGAGAGAGCGAAGAAGTGAAGTTTAACGAGGTTCCACGATATTCTGTCGAGGTTATGCTAATGATTGATATAGCCTTTGTTGCTGTTGGAGGTGGAATTCGATGAAATCATTCTCGAACAGTAAAAGCTCACCAGTGCTATTATTAACAGCATTAATCTTTGCTCTTCTTTTTGCCGTATACTATTATGTTGTGCTTCCTAAGCAGGATGAAGTAGAAAGTATGGAATCGTCTGTCAATAATTTGAAGATGGAAATGGCTGCACTTGAGGAAAGCATCGCAGCTGTAAAGGAGCAGAGATCTAACAACGAGACAAATGAATTTGATCTGCGAAAAAAGGTTCCTGAAACACGCGCGATTGATGAGCTGCTGTTAAATATTGAAGAAATAGAATTTGTAACTGGCTCACGTATCCTAAAAGTAGAGTTTAATAATTACGATTCGCTCGTTTCAGATTCAGGGCTACAGGATCCTCATGTGCCTTCAGCAGAGGAAACAGAAGGGCAGGATGCAACTCAAACTGATACAGAAGCCAATGCAGAAACGACTCCAGAGGAAGATACTACACCCGTTTCAACGATTGCTGCCGATTCATTGCCGGGCTCGTTAAAGCTCGTGACATTTAATATGGAAGTTGCATCTCCAAATTACAAAAAGCTACAGCAATTTATTAAGGAAATTGAAAATATTGAACGGGTCATGCATATTGATACGATCCAATACGAACTATCTGGTGAGGAAAACAAGTTTGCGGAGGATAAGTCGGATACTGTCGTAGCAACCGTTCAAGTAACTACATTCTATTATGAATAAAATTCGCAGGTAGGAGTAAGGAGCGTTAAAGATGGAGATTGTGTATACAGTATTTGCAGGAGTTTTTGGTCTCGTATTTGGCTCATTTTATAATGTAGTCGGCTTACGAGTGCCTAAAAAAGAGTCCATAGTTTCTCCTCCATCTCATTGTGTTAGCTGCAATCGACAGCTGACGGTGCCGGATCTCGTACCTGTCTTTTCATTTTTATTTTTACGAGGAAAATGTCGTAGCTGCGGGGCAAAAGTTTCCCCAATCTATGCCTTGACCGAAATAGTAACAGCCTTTCTATTTGCCTTCGCTACTTGGCATCTTGGTATTACAGCTGAGCTAGCGGTAGCCCTGTTGTTCATTTCGTTGCTCGTGATTATCAATGTATCGGACCTTGCGTACATGTTAATACCGGATAAGATATTATTATTTTTTCTGCCATTAATTTTGCTCGCTCGATTCTTCTCACCACTTCAGCCATGGTGGGATAGTATTGTCGGGGCAGCTGTCGGCTTTGGTTTACTATTTTTAATTGCCGTGATTTCAAAAGGCGGCATGGGCGGTGGCGATATAAAGCTGTTCTTTGTTATCGGCCTAGTGCTAGGAACAGTGCAAACCTTACTCACGCTATTTTTGGCTTCTGTCATTGGTATGGTGATCGGCATTATTGTGCTCAAAATACGGGGGCAAGGAAGAAAAACCCCTGTACCATTTGGGCCCTCTATCGCGATAGCTGCCATTGTTGTTTATTTTTATGGTGAGGAAATGATCGATTGGTACTGGCGTTTACTATAATCGCAATTATGAAAAAAACGGTGAATGACGAAATAGTATAAAAAATACCCTTTTATTTCAAGTGGTAATATTGTACAATAATGGTAATCGAATAGTGTTAACTAGGGGAGTCCAATGAGTTGGGCTGAGAGGGAAACGCTTAGAAGTTTCTTGACCCTTTGGACCTGATCTGGATCATGCCAGCGTAGGGAAGTTAGAAATCTTTAGTATATGTGAGCACTTCTACATACATATCGTAAGCTGGGTCCGTTTATGTTTCTAATAAATGGATTCAGCTTTTTTTGTATAGGAACGTTTTCATAGAATAGGTATCTGAAAAACGCGGTATCCGCTTGACCTATTCTAGTTGCGCTGTGCCTTTCTAGTTTGCCCCACTACTAATGGATTGATCTAGATCTCGTCCTTTACCAAATATAAAGGAGGAGTTTTTTTATGTCATCAACTTCATTAAACAAAGAAAACATTTCGATCATGTCCAACTTTCCAGGGAGTAAAAAAGTATATGTGGTTGGTTCAAGACAGGATATTAGAGTACCTATGCGAGAAATTGTGCTAGGTCCAACGACGAGTACAGTAGGGGAAGAGGAAAACCTACCAGTGCAAGTTTATGATACAAGTGGACCTTATACCGACCCGAACGCTTCCATCGATATAACAAAAGGGCTAGAGGCTCTTCGCAGTAAATGGATTGAGGAACGAGCAGATGTAGAAAAGTATGAAGGGCGACAAGTGAAGGCGGAAGATAATGGCTATAGTAATGAGGATGATCCTCGTGCTCAACACAACATTTTCCCGAACTTAAAGCGCCAACCATTGCGTGCGAAAGAAGGAAAAAATGTGACTCAACTTCATTATGCAAAAAAAGGCATGATTACACCGGAGATGGAGTTTATTGCAATTAGAGAAAATATGGAGCCTGAATTTGTGCGGAGTGAGGTAGCGAGAGGTCGTGCGATTATTCCATGCAATATTAACCATCCAGAGCTAGAACCGATGATTATTGGACGCAATTTTCACGTGAAAGTGAATGCCAATATTGGGAATTCTGCGGTTTCCTCTTCGATTGAAGAAGAAGTAGAAAAAATGATTTGGGCTACACGTTGGGGCGCTGATACGATTATGGATCTGTCTACAGGAAAAAACATTCATACAACACGTGAATGGATTATCCGTAATGCGGCTGTGCCAGTTGGGACTGTGCCAATTTACCAAGCACTTGAAAAAGTAAATGGAATCGTAGAAAATCTGACATGGGAAATTTACCGCGATACATTAATTGAACAAGCAGAACAAGGAGTAGATTATTTTACGATTCATGCTGGTGTCCTGCTACGTTACATTCCATTAACAGTGGAGCGTTTAACAGGCATCGTATCGCGTGGCGGATCGATTATGGCACAGTGGTGTTTAGCGCACCACCAAGAAAACTTTCTGTATACGTATTTTGAAGAAATTTGTGAAATTATGAAAGCGTACGATGTGGCCTTTTCGCTTGGCGATGGCTTACGCCCAGGCTCTATTCATGATGCCAATGATGCAGCACAATTTGCAGAGCTCGAAACGCTTGGGGAATTAACGAAAATTGCTTGGAAGCATGATGTGCAAGTGATGGTGGAAGGACCAGGCCATGTACCAATGCATCTTATTAAAGAAAATATGGATAAGCAATTAGAAATTTGCGAAGAGGCACCGTTTTACACATTAGGGCCGCTTACAACGGATATTGCCCCTGGCTATGATCATATTACATCTGCGATTGGTGCTGCGATGATTGGTTGGTTTGGCACGGCCATGCTTTGTTATGTGACACCGAAGGAACATTTAGGCTTACCAAATAGAGACGATGTACGTGAAGGGGTCATTACGTATAAAATTGCCGCACATGCAGCCGATTTAGCGAAGGGGCATCCGGGAGCGCAAAAACGAGATGATGCCTTATCGAAAGCGCGTTTTGAATTCCGTTGGCGAGATCAGTTCAATTTATCATTAGATCCTGAACGAGCAATAGAGTATCATGATGAAACATTGCCTGCAGAAGGAGCAAAGGTAGCCCATTTTTGCTCGATGTGCGGACCGAAATTTTGTAGCATGAGAATCTCACATGATATTCGCAATAGTGTCAAAGAAAAAGAAACGAAAGCGGTTGAAGAAGGTTTAAAGGAAAAGGCAAAAGAATTTAAAGAATCTGGCGGCAAAATATATCAATAGTTAGCGAAAAGGGCTGTCCGAAAATTTAGATGAAAATCTGGATTTTCGGCCGCCTTTTTATGATGGGGATCAATAAAATCTCTTTTGTAAAATAAAGCTACTACAATTACAAACTAAAAAAATCGATTACAGATTCGATTTTGGAGAAGCCGTATGTCCATCAATTAATTAAAGCGACTTCATATAAGAGATGCTGTTCATTCGTTAATTTTAATTCCATAATTGAAATAACTATAATTGTCATCTTCATATACTATTTTCTTCCGTTGATCTACATAAGCAAGAACCATCTATTGAATGGGAATGAAATGCAGAAAAACATAAGTATGCACGAATTTGCAGTAATGCTCACGTATTTATGAAATCAATACCCTTAAATATTCAGGAATGAAAAATGGAGAAGAAAACCTTGCGTATTCTTCTCCATTTATATTTATTGTACTGTTCGATATAAGCCTACAACTTTACCTAAAATCGATACTTGATTCACTAGAATAGGATCCATTGAAGAATTTTCAGGCTGTAAACGGAAGTGAGTTTTCTCTTTAAAGAATCGTTTTACCGTTGCCTCATCATCTTCTGTCATTGCAACGACGATATCGCCATTATGAGCTGTTGATTGCTGCTTCACAATGACAAAGTCACCATCTAATATGCCTGCCTCAATCATCGATTCTCCCATAATCTCTAGCATGAAAATTTGATCCTCACTCGTACCGTATGTATTAGGAAGTGGGAAGTATTCATCAATATTTTCAATTGCTGTGATTGGAGATCCAGCCGTTACTTTCCCGATTAATGGAACGTGAATCACTTCTTGTTTATTAACCGGATCAGCATCATGATCTAAAATTTCAATTGCACGAGGTTTTGTAGGATCACGACGAATCAAGCCCTTACTTTCAAGCCTCGCTAAATGACCGTGTACAGTTGAACTTGAAGCAAGACCAACAGCCTCTCCAATCTCTCGAACTGATGGAGGATAACCTTTTGCTCGCACCTCATCTTTAATAAATGCTAGTATTGCTTCTTGTCGTTTTGATACCTTTGTCATAGTGCTCACCTCTCTATTTTTATGTAGTTTCTTCTATCTAATTACGAACAGTATAACATTATGCGAACAACAATGCAAACATAGGTTCGAAAAAGAGTTGACAAAAACAAACGTTTGTTCTAATATGAAAACATACATACCGAACAAACATTCGTAAAGGGGTTTTTTATAATGAAATGGTTAAAACAAAATAGCTATATAGCACTTTTTTTCGCAGCTTCTCTTGTCTTTATTCTATACTTATTTATTACAGACGAAAAAATCGAGCACTATAAAAATATTACAATTGAGCAAGGCGATACATTATGGTCGTTAGCCGATCAATATCGTGGTAAAATGTCTACGCATGATTGGATTACGTTTGTAAAAAAAGAAAATGCGATGAAAACTGGCGCGATTGTAGAAGGACAAGAAATCCTTATCCCAGTTGAAAGACATTCAATCTATATTGCAAATTTAATAAAAGAAGATCATTATTCTGTAAAAGTGGCGAGTGAACAACAATGACAAACAACAACAAGGCAGTACTATATTGCCGAGTAAGCACTGAAAAATCTACACAAGAAACATCATTAATTAGGCAACGAGAGGAATTAACTCGTTATGCTAGTAATCTACAATTTTCAGTTGCAGCAGTTTTCGAGGATCAGCAAAGCGGCTATGATGTGGATCGTGATGGTCTGTTAGCAATGCTTGATTTTATGAAGGCTGAGAATATTACGACGTTATTTGTGCAAGACGAAACACGATTAGGACGTGGCAATGCACGAATGGCTGTCCTGCATTTATTGCAAAAAAATGAAACTACCGTGTATTCATTAAATGATGCTGGTCCACTTTCACTAAATGAAATGGATACAATGCTTTTAGAAATATTGGCGATTGTCGAGGAATACCAGCGGAGGTTACACAATGCAAAAATACGTAGAGGAATGCGTAGGGCAGTAGAAAATGGCTATAGACCAGAGTTGAATTTAAAAGAACGAGGAAATGCAGAAGGGCGTGAACGAATAGAAGTACCTATAGAAGAAATTGTTAAGCTTCGTCAAAAGGGACTTACGTTTAACGAAATCGCAAGCACGCTTCAAGGCTTAGGATTTCAAGTAAGTAAAGCAACCGTTCACCGGAGATATACAGAGTATACTGAAAGCAGTGTAAAATAATGTGTATAGCCGCCTCTTCATAAAATTATAGACCCGCATAAATTTAGTGGGCTACTACAACTTACTTCTTAAGTGTTTCCTAGACTAAAAAATCGTAGAGAGTATTGGAATGGCAAAAGCAATCGCTAAACAACTAATTGCTGCAAATTTGGACTGCTTTTCTAATCTCTCATCTTCAATTTTCAAATACTTCATATAGCTTAAAACAAAATATAACGTTAGTAACAAAAATACAGCTTCCACAACCATTAATACTGTAATCGTAGTATCTATCATATCGAATCTCCTTTTCCTATATTATAGATTAGGCTGTGTTTATTAAAAAAAATATTTCTTGTATAGAGGCGTGTTTGCTAGCGATAGCTTTATCGAAAGGAATTATCCGTTGAATAAAATCGAACATAGTGGCAAATAACCTTTTCCACGTTTTTTTAACACTGTAGAGTAAATTGACATACTTTAAAATTCTTATTTCCATTACAGAATAACCCAACTATGGAATGGATGAAGTTTCAAAACCTGTTTAAAGGAAAGAAAGTCTTTAGTCTGAAAGAGTTAACACTTGCATCATGTGCCTTTTTCTCATACCTTTGTATTATTGGAAATATGAAAGGTGAGAAAGCTATGTTATCAAATGAAAAAATCGCTCGTATTAATGAGTTATCGAAAAAAGCGAAGGAGGGCACATTAACAGAGGCTGAGGCAAAGGAACGTTCAATTTTGCGTAAAGAATATTTAGATACATTTAGAAGTTCAATGCGTCAAACAATTGAAAATGTCAAAATCGTTGATGCTGCTGGTAATGATGTAACACCAGAAAAAGTGAAACAAGCACAGAAAAATAACTTTTTGAATTAACCTTATTTTGCTTCGGCATTAATGTGTCATATTTAATAAAAAAGTATAACCTATTTGCCGTAAAAGCATTGTTTTCTTAAAGGTTCTTGACTACACTATATAAGAACAATAATTAGCACGAGAAAGGATGTCACAAAATGACACACAATGTGGATCAGTTAGCAATTAACGCAATCCGAACATTATCAATTGATGCAATCGAAAAAGCAAATTCTGGACACCCAGGCTTACCAATGGGTGCAGCTCCAATGGCATACACACTATGGACAAAGCAACTACGTCATAACCCTCAAAATCCAACATGGTATAACCGTGATCGTTTCGTTTTATCTGCTGGACATGGCTCTATGCTGTTATACAGCCTACTTCATTTAGGTGGCTATGGTCTTGAAATGGAAGAGATTAAAAACTTCCGTCAGTGGGACTCAAAAACACCAGGTCACCCAGAGTACGGTCACACAGTTGGCGTAGAAGCAACAACTGGTCCACTAGGTCAAGGGATTGCAATGACAGTTGGTATGGCAATGGCGGAGGCACATTTAGCTGCTACATATAATAAGCCAGGCCACGATATTGTTGACCACTATACATTCGCACTTTGCGGAGATGGCGATTTAATGGAAGGTGTCGCGGCAGAGGCAATCTCATTAGCAGGTCACCTACAATTAGAAAAGCTGATCGTTCTTTACGATTCAAATGATATTTCATTAGATGGTGATTTAGCTAAATCATTCTCTGAAAACGTGCAAAAGCGTTTTGAGTCATATGGCTGGAACTACTTACACGTAGGAGATGGTAATGATACTGATGCCATCAACAATGCAATTGAGCAAGCGAAAACTTCTAAAGGCAAACCAACTTTAATTGAAATTAAAACAGTAATTGGCTTCGGTTCACCAAATAAATCAGGTAAAGCAGATTCACACGGTGCTCCATTAGGTACGGATGAAGTTACATTAACAAAAGCAGCATACGATTGGGCACATGAGCCATTCCAAATTCCTGCTGAAGTGTATGACACTTTTAAAGAGGCAGCAGATATTCAAGGTGTCCAAGCAGAATCAGCTTGGAATGAGAAATTCGAAGCATATAAAGCAGCGTTCCCTGAGTTAGCTGAGCAATTTGTGAAAGCAATGGACGGTGAAATCCCTGCTGACTTTGATGCAGAAATTCCTGTTTATGAAGCAGGTAAATCAGTAGCGACTCGTTCATCTTCTGGAGATGTGATCAATGCTCTTGCGAAAAAAGTTCCTTCATTCTTTGGCGGTTCAGCTGACCTTGCTGGATCAAACAAAACGACAATGAAGGGTGCTGGGGACTTCTCAGCTGAAAACTATGCGGGTCGTAACATTTGGTTTGGTGTCCGTGAATTTGCAATGGGTGCTGCATTAAATGGTATGGCACTTCATGGTGGCGTAAATGTATTTGGCGGTACGTTCTTCGTATTCTCTGATTATGTTCGTCCTGCAATTCGTTTATCAGCACTTATGGGCTTACCGGTAACATATGTATTTACACATGATTCAATCGCTGTAGGAGAAGATGGTCCAACACATGAACCAATCGAGCATTTAGCTTCATTACGAGCAATGCCAAACCTTTCTGTGATTCGTCCGGCTGATGCGAACGAATCAGCTGAGGCTTGGAAGCTTGCGCTAACGTCTGAATCTACTCCAACGGTACTAGTTCTTTCTCGTCAAAACTTACCAGTACTTGATGCATCTATTGCTACTGTAAGTGAAGGCGTTGCAAAAGGTGCTTATGTGATTTCACCAGCTACTAAAGAAACACCAGATGCTATTTTAATCTCGACTGGTTCAGAGGTTTCATTAGCAGTTGAAGCACAAAAGGCGTTATTAAATGATGGAATCGATGCTTCGGTTGTATCTATGCCTTCTGTAGACCGCTTTGATAAGCAGTCGGCCCAGTACAAAGAGTCTGTATTACCTAAGGCTGTGACAAAACGTCTAGCGATCGAAATGGGCTCTTCATTCGGCTGGCATAAGTATACTGGTTTCGAAGGGGATGTACTTGCAATCGACAAGTTCGGCGCATCTGCACCTGGAGAATTAGTAATGGAGAAATACGGTTTCACAGTAGAAAATGTAGTAGCGAAAGTTAAAGCTCTATAAAATATAAAAAGGCGTACTCAACTTTTTTGAGGCGCCTTTTTCTTTGTCATAGAAACAAAAACGGAGACGATATTCGTTGTAACAATAGCTAAAAAAAGTGTTGTCGACGTTGCGCTTCCACCTAATCCTAGCTCATCCACAATAATGCCTGAAAACCAAAGGAGTTGCCCAGCGACAATGCTAGCAAAAGCTGCAAAGAACATAGCAATCCAAGTCGGTATATTTTTTGCAATAACCATTGCTAAAAAAATTACACTTAGTATAAAAATACTTCGATAAACTGGTTGTAATAAAGTGAAAACACCATCTATTTCGAAATTTGTATATGTGTATTTACTCATCTCTATCCTCCCCTTTTACCAAATATTAACGTATTTTTAAAGATAATTGTTGCATAGTTTTCTAATGTTCGTTTATTTTTATAAATAGTATAAAATAATTATCCATCTACGATTGAGGAATACTATAGAAACGCTGTTCAAATTAGTGTATAATGCATTTTGGAGAGTTTTCTCGGGATATTGCATGCGGAGGAGGTTGGATTCAAATGATGCCAATATGGTTAGGAGTTTTACTTATCATTGTAGCTTTAATCGGGGGAGCAGCGTTAGGCTTTTACATCGCCCGTCAATATATGATGAAGTACTTAAAAGAAAATCCACCAATTAATGAACAAATGATTCGTGTTATGATGGCACAAATGGGACGTAAGCCATCAGAAAAGCAAGTACGTCAAATGATGTCACAAATGAACAAGTTCCAAGATAAATAAAGATGTTAAAGTTGTCTCGCTACTATAGCCTGACAACTTTTTTCTTTTCCTGTAAAAATTCAAGCATTGGCTCAGCGTATAATTCATGAATGCCCCTTGTAACACTGAATATTAAGAACATTTTGTTGATTTTTCTATCCTCGTATACTAGTATCAAAGTTATGAATGTGCAGGAGGAATGTCAAATGAAAAAAGAAAAAACAAATGTTGAAAGCTTTGATTTAGATCATACAAAGGTAGCTGCACCGTATGTACGTTTAGCAGGAAAAAAAGAGGGGCTACACGGTGATGTTGTCGTGAAATACGATATTCGCTTCAAGCAACCAAATAAAGCGCATATGGAAATGCCAGCGCTTCACTCATTAGAGCATTTAATGGCTGATCGTATTCGTAATCACTCCGAGCAAGTGGTTGACTTATCACCAATGGGCTGTCAAACAGGCTTCTACCTTTCAGTTATTAACCATGATAATTACGATGAAGTTTTAACTATTTTAGAAAAAACATTGCAAGATGTATTAGCAGCTGACAGTGTTCCTGCCTGTAATGAGGTGCAATGCGGCTGGGCAGCAAGTCATAACTTAGAAGGTGCAAAAAGCTTAGCAAAAGAATTTTTAGACAAACGTGCAGAATGGCATATTGTATTTGCCTGATGAATGATAGTAGCCGAAAGCGAGCGAGCTTTCGGCTTTTTATGTGGTAATAGAATATTAGGGACCGGTTTTGTGAGGATAGGCTGGTCTTTTGTTCGGATAAGTCGTTCATTTGTGCGGATAACCTTCTTTTGTTCGGATAGGCTCATCTTTTGTGCGGATAGGCTGGTCTTTTGTTCGGATAAGTCGTTCATTTGTGCGGATAGCCTTCTTTTGTTCGGATAGGCTCATCTTTTGTGCGGATAGACTTCTTTTATTCGGATACGACTTCCTTTTGTGCGTATAGCCCAGTCTTTTGTTCGGATAAGTCGCTCTTTTGTGCGGATAGCCTTCTTTTGTTCGGATAGGCTGGTCTTTTGTGCGGATAGACTTCATTTGTTCGGATACGACTTCCTTTTGTGCGAATAGTCCAGCCTTTTGTTCGGATAAGTCGCTCTTATGTGCGTATAGCCATCTTATACTCAAATAGCCACACCTTTTATCCACACAATACATACTAGCCATTCATCTAAACTTTCCCCTGATATCCCTATCTAATCAATATCTTCTTCAATCACCAATGCTTCAGGGACAAATCTCGTTAAAAATTCTCGAACTGTATCCTCATATTCGAGCGGCATTTCGTTAAAGCCTTGTGAATGTTCACCTTTTTCAAAGAGTCTTAGCATTTTTGGTTCATTTTTTAATTCGAACATTTCTTCAGTCATTGTATATGGGATAAACGTGTCGTGAATGTTGTGAATAAAGAGGACGGGCTTATCGATTTTTTTGATAGTTTTTTTAGGTAACACATTTTTTATCCAGTACCCATCACGCATACGCATAAACAGGTCAGTGAGGTGGACTGCAAATTTCAAATCGACGGAAATCGAGTTTTTGACGATTAAGTAGAGAAGCTGTCTAAAATCTGAAAAGGCGCTATCTGAAATATAAAATTTTGCCTGATCCTCGTCTGATCCTGCATATAAAAGAGTTGTGGCCGCGCCCATAGATTCGCCGTGAATCCCAATGATGGCATTCTCACCGACGAGCTCACGAACATGGATGACGATTTTTCCTAAATCCATTTTTTCGTAATAACCATAGCTTGTCGTTTTTCCACCGCTCTCACCATGCCTACGATGATCATAAACGACCGTATTAAATCCTAATCGTTCATACATTCGTGCATATTTTACAGAATTCATCTTATTTTCTGTGACACCGTGGCAAATAATAATAATATTATTCGTTTGCAAAGGCTGCAAAAATATACCTTTGATACTATATCCATTTGGTGATTGAATCAAAAGCTCTTGCTTATGGCATTGGTTGAACCATTCTTCATCAAAACGACGTGCTTTTTTTTCGCGTTCAAGGACAAGCGCTGGATCCTTTAGTTTAATGTACATCAATTTATTTGAAAGGATAACACCTGAAACAGCCGTTATTGAAGCTAACACTGTGGTCACAATACTAGACAAGACCATGAATTTACGTTTCATCGATTTCACCACCTTTTTTTGAATTATTGGTAACATTAATTTTCCCGAACATTTTCTCATCATGCATTACTACTTGTTACGTGTTGATAGGTTCGAAACGACACACATTTTTTGGTAGAATCATAATGTAAGCGTTTTGTCCTTACAGCAAACAAAGGGAAAAGGGGAATTATCATGACACAAGAGGTAGTAATTGTTAGCGCAGTTCGAACAGCGATTGGTTCTTTTCAAGGGTCACTAAAAGACGTTTGGGCCACTACTTTAGGTAGTATTGTGATAAGAGAAGCAATTGAACGTGCGGGTGTTGGCACAGATGTTGTAGATGAAGTCATTATGGGTAATGTTTTACAGGCTGGCTTAGGTCAAAATCCTGCGCGTCAGGCAGCGCTTCAAGCTGGGCTTCCCGTATCTGTTTCGGCAATGACGATCAATAAAGTATGTGGCTCAGGACTAAAGGCTGTGCATTTAGCGGCACAGGCAATTGCAGCTGGGGATGCAGATATTATTGTTGCAGGTGGCTTTGAAAATATGAGTCAAGCGCCGTACCTATTAAAAAACGCACGTGAAGGATTCCGTATGGGCGATCAAAAAGTAGTTGATAGCATGATACACGACGGCTTATGGTGTGCGACGAATCAGTATCATATGGGCATAACGGCAGAAAATTTATGTGATGCGTATGGAATTTCACGTGAGGAACAGGATGATTTTTCGGCTCGTTCACAGGCACGGGCACAAGCGGCGATTGATGCTGGTATATTTGACGATGAGATCGTGCCAGTTTCTATCCCGCAGCGAAAGGGTGAGCCTCTTGTATTCGCGCGGGATGAATATGTTAAAGAGGGTACGACCGCAGAAAAACTAGCTGGCTTACGACCGGCCTTTAAAAAAGAAGGCTCTGTTACGGCAGGAAATGCATCAGGAATTAATGATGGTGCCGCAGCCGTTGTAGTAATGTCGAAGCAGCGTGCTGATCAATTAGGAATCAAGCCATTAGCGACTATTGTATCGAATGCAAGTGCCGGTGTTGACCCGTCAATTATGGGAATCGGTCCAGTAACAGCGGTGAAAAAAGCTTTATCAAAGGCAGATTTAACCTTACAACAAATGGATTTAATCGAAGCAAATGAAGCGTTTGCTGCTCAGGCTATTGCAGTCGATCGCGAATTGGACTTTAATCATGATAAACTAAATGTGAATGGCGGCGCGATTGCATTAGGTCATCCTATTGGAGCGAGCGGTGCGCGTATTTTAGTTACACTATTATATGAAATGCAAAAACGCGATGTGTCGCTGGGTTTAGCAACACTTTGTATTGGTGGAGGCCAAGGCGTAGCAACAGTCGTTCGTCGTTAATGAAAGTAGAAGGTGAAAAAAATGGCAAAGAAAAAACAAGGACAAAAACAGGCACCACAGCCAAAGCAGGAAAAGGAAGCCGTAACGCTAGCCGATCAGCTAGGCGGAGATGTTTTAGCTAAATTAAAGCTGGCGAAGCAGTCTTTAGTCGCTGAGGAACAAGCGAAGGAAGAGGAGCGTCAAGCGCGCCAAGCATTCGAGCGAAAGCAACGTGAGAAAAATATGAGCTTTGAAGAGCTGTTGGATCAGTATGGTGATAAAGGCTCAAAATTTTAGAATGAAAGAATGGCAGATGCGAACGATGCATCTGCCATTTTTAAATAATCTTTTGGAGTTCGAGTGGTGTCTAGCTCTTACCAACAATGGGCTATACGGGGCGCTTACTTACTCTTTTTCTATTAGACAATAACCATAGGAATAGCTTTGCTAGAAAGACAAAGAAAATGGCTCCCGCTGTATCAATCATTACATCTTCAAAAAGGCCAGTACGACCAGGCTGCATTTTTTGTCGATATTCATCTAGGGAGCCGAGAATAAATACGCTCGCGATGGCGAAATATGCTGGGAAACGAAATTTCATTTTTCGATAAAATAAGAAAAAAATAACACCTATTAGTCCAAATCCGGAAAAGTGAGTTGCTTTACGAATTAAAAATTCGATAAAATAATAGTAACCACGTGTTTCGACGGAAATGGGCATGTCCCAATATGTCAATTCTATTTTACTTAATTCTTCCTCAAAGGGCTTATCCTTCAAAATGGTTTGGAGCTCTGGCACAATTGTTTGCTGCTCATAGCTCATGTTTGATGCAATAAAAACAATCATTAAGACAAATGTAACTAGAAATATATACTTTTTCATCGGTGTTCTTTATAGGTATCCTTTTTTAATAAGTGAAAGGCAAACGATAAATCGTTAATAGATGTCGCCTTTTCGTAGGCTGCAATATTACTTAATAATTGCTGAGATGAACGTGCACCAATGACAGTAGAAGCAACGGCTTTGAAATGTAAATTAAAAGCGAATGCGAGCGCATGAAGATCTCCGTAATGCTCCGAAAGCTCTTGTAAAAGTCCCGTTAGCTCCTGCTCATTATAGCTTCCATAAGAAGAAATTCTAGCTCGCCATTCGTTTGTGAGAAGCCCTTTCGCTATAGAGCCTCGGGTTACAACGGATGCACCACTTTCTCGAATAGGTGCAAACCATTCTTCTGCACAGCGATCGAGTAAATTAAATTGCATCATATTGCTGACGGCTTTACTCTCCTGTAGGAAAGGAACGAATACATTCCGTCGAATAGATGAAATACCGTACTCACGAATGAGCCCCTCTTTTTTCAAGCGATCGAATGTGTCGATAATTTCATCCCATGGATCATCCTTTGTTCCCCCATGAAGCTGATAGACATCGATATAATCCGTTTGAAGTCGACGTAAACTATCTTTTAAGCCATTTTCAATATGTGAGGGTGACGGATCCCAAGTCCACCCATCCTTCCCTTCCTGCCAACGATTTCCTACCTTTGTAGCCAAAATAATCTCATGACGATATGGCTTTAAGGCTTCTCCAATTAATTGTTCATTTAACCCTTTATCATAAAGGTCAGCTGTATCAAAGTAATTAATGCCTGCGTCTAGTGCTGTATCGATGACAGACTTTACTTCCTGTATACGTGTAGGCAACGACATGCAACCTAAGCTAAGCTCTGATATTTCTATATCACTCTGACCGAGTGCTCGTTTTTTCATTTCGTATGCCCCCTAAACGATTCTCTCGTATTTATACTAATGGTACAATGAAAGTAATATAAACGACAAGTGAGGCTAAATCAATGAAAAAATTTGAAGAAAAAACGATTCATTCCGAGCAAATTTATCAAGGGAAGGTGATTTCACTAAAAGTAGACGATGTTACACTCCCAAATGGACATGAAAGTAAACGTGAAATTGTCAATCATCCAGGTGCTGTGGCGATTATCCCGATTACTAGTGACGGCAAGTTAGTTGTGGTAGAACAATATCGAAAGGCATTAGAGCGTTCTATTGTCGAAATTCCTGCCGGGAAGCTAGAGCCAGGGGAAGCACCAGAAATTACAGCTCGCCGTGAATTAGAGGAAGAAACTGGGTATGGATGCCATGAACTAGAGTATTTACTATCTTTCGCAACCTCGCCTGGCTTTGCAGATGAAGTTATTCATTTATACGTAGCGCGTGATCTTTACCCGATTGAAAATAAAGCCGCACTCGACGAGGATGAATTTGTCGAAAGAATGGAAATTTCACTCGAGGAAGCTGAAAAAATGGTAGCAGAGCAGCAAATATACGATGCGAAAACAGCCTATGCGATTTTATGGATGAAAATGCAATTGAACTGTCAATGATAGTTTAAGAGAGAGAGCCAATCGTATTAATTAGGCGTGTATCCGCACAAGAGGGTATCTTATCCGAACAAAAGGAGCGTGTATCCGCCCAAGAGGGTATCTTATCCAAACAAAAGGAGCGTGTATCCGCCCAAGAGGATGTCCTAACCGAACAAAAGGCGCGTATCCGCACAAAAGGCTGGTCTATCAGCACAAAAGCAGAACCCAACCGAATAAAAGAAGCGTATCCAAAAAAAGACCACAACCGAACTAAAGCAACACCCAACCGAACAAAACACTTGTCGAATAGGCAAAACAAGTAGCTTACCGCACATTAGTAGGATATTTTCTCTTAATTTCGCCTAAATATAGCAACAATTTTTCTATGCATATCCTCTTTGTCTGAGCATAAGTTGTAGGACAAGGGGGGATGAGATGCGAAAAGGTCTTATTTTACAAAATGCTTTAATGATTGCAATTAGTTTTATTGCTGGGGTAGCTTGCTATCAATTATTCGAACTGAAGGATGCTAAACGTCTTATTAGTATGATTGATAGCCGTATTTTGGCTGATAGTCTCCCAACATTAACCTCTTCAATCATTCCGCTAGCAATTTCGATTGTCATAGTGCTATTATTTGCCACGCATCCGTATGTTTCATCTATCGCGAAAATATTTATTGCGATGAAAATGACTTTTTTCGGATTTAGTTCCGTTTACTTATTGGCACAAAAAAATGCTCTATTAGCATATGGGGCATGGTGGTTTCCTTTTCAATTTATTTATGCAATCCTGCTGCTCCTAATTTGTGAAAGCATCATCCATAATAATAAAATTCATCGAAAAAAAGGTTTTTTACCATTCAAGCAATTACTTGTGCTCATCATTTTTATAATTTTAATATTCATAGTTGAACTTTTCGTAATTTCGTACATTTTTAAATGAATCATTATCTTGTAATAGGTTTTGTCTATTTGGTATAATGAAAGGAGTTTAGGAGGGCGTCACATGGAGAGCCGAATCGATCGAATCAAAAAGCAACTACATAGTGCTAGCTATAAGCTGACGCCACAGCGTGAAGCAACTGTAGCAGTACTACTCGAACACGAAGAAGACCATTTAAGTGCAGAGGATGTTTACTTGTTAGTGAAAGAAAAAGCACCTGAAATTGGGCTAGCGACTGTGTATCGTACGTTGGAATTGTTAACGGAGCTTAAAATTGTCGATAAAATTAATTTTGGTGACGGTGTATCTCGCTACGACTTACGTCAAGAAGGAGCGAAGCATTTCCATCATCATTTAGTTTGTATCGAGTGTGGTGCAGTTGATGAAATTCAAGAAGACTTACTTGACGACGTGGAGCAAGTGGTTGAAAAGCGTTGGAATTTCATTATAAAAGATCATAGACTAACATTCCACGGTATTTGCCATCGCTGTCATGATGGCAACGGTGAATAAGAAGCTAAAGTATGCTTAGAAAAAAGGAACGGCAGAGGGGGCTGTTTCTTTTTTCTTTCTCAGCTATAATTCGAGAAAATATATATTCTCTATATGACTTAGATGTTGCTCAATATAACCTGTAGAAAACGCTGTAGGTAAAAAGAAGAGCCCAGCATAATCATGCAGGGCCGAATTTTTTTTATTGAGATAGAATGTGGTTTTTATAAGATAAAAGCTAGCCTTGTATACAAAGCATTGCCCTTAATCAATTAGTTTTTTCTTCACATCCGCTGTATCTGTAATGCCGGAAATACGTAACTCACTATTCACTAGTTCAACCACATATCGTTTATTTCGTTCGTAATACCAGGTCCCATCCTCTTCAGAATAAAACTCAAATATTTCAATCGTATCCACTGTTAAGCTTTTTTCATTAAGTGGTTGGATGTCTGTAATTTCATTAGATACAAAATTATAGCTATAGTAACCTAAGTTTTGATGATCTACTACAAATTCTACATAATCCTTTTGAAGCTGGCTATTATGAATAAAATAACGCTGAACATAATCAAAGTTTGCTTGGTTAACAGCGTAGCTATAATCATCTCTAAACGCATAATAAAGATCTCGAGCATCCTCACTGTAGGAATCTAAAAAGTCTTCAGCTGCTTCCACAGCTTCCTTCTTTTTCTCCTCTTTTTGCTTTTGTTCCTGAATAGCCCCGTATTTAATATGAGAATCTTCAGCCTTTAACGCTAACATTTCTGATTTCACTTTTTTTCCATTGGCATCCTCGGACTCTGCATAAATTTCAACAGAGCCATCTAGCGGCGCTGCAAATAATGAAATTTCTTCCGCTGTTTTTTTCGTATTTTCTCCATTAATAAAGACAATGGCCTCTGGAACATCCGAAGTTAACGTCACAAGCTGTTCTTCAAAATCAAAATATATCTCAGTTTTGTTTTTGCCATTACCAGCAATAGAATGCTTTTGTTTTATTTCTTGCTCAAAATAGTCATCTTTTAGGTTGACTTTAAACGTAATGTTTCCGGGTGCGAACTTGCCGATTGATTTATTTTTTGTACCGATCACATCCTCGAAAGAATCCCCATATGAAATCGTTACCTTATCGATATTTGTAGAAGCCTTCACTCTAACAGGATTTACTTGGAAAACTACTTTTTTATAAAACAATAAAAATGATTCTTCTTTCACTGTAATGAGCTTGTTATCGTTAGAATCAAGAATAGGGTCGATAAAATCATCACTTTTGATTTTTTCTATACGATCCTTGAGTTCATCTCGAATATCATGCTGCCAATTATTCTCTTCTAAATATGTATAAAAGGCTTTCTCATCTACTATGGTACCTTTTGGAAAAGTAAAGGAACTAGTAAATGCCGAGTAATTTTCATCTACAAATGCTTTATTTAATTCAGAAAGCTGTTTTGACGGATCGAGTGTGCTTTCAATAATAAAATGGGCAATCCCAATGAAAACTGCTAATCCGGCTATAACACCGAGTAGGATTTTAGTAGACTTCTTCATAGGTGTTTTTACCAGATTCTTTTGTGGGGTAGGCTGCTGATTGTGGTCTAATGCCTGTTGTTCTTTTGAAGCGGGCAAAGGCTGTAACGTGTTTCCACATTCTAAACAGAAATTTTGATTGTCTTTAGCTTGTGCCCCACATACTGTACAAGTGCGCATAATTATGCTCCTTCCATCCTAATTTATGAATAATATATCATGAAAAAATTATAAAATATATAAAATTATATTGTAAAAGTATAATATTGGATTTAATATAGTGTATATTGCATAGGTGAGGAGGAATGGTTATGCCATTAACAATCGATTTAAATAATATTGAAGTAAAAGAGATTAGGCAGTTATTAGTTAATGCAAAAGAAGAACGAGTACTACTAATCTTTAGGTTAGGTGAGCAATCACATCAATTAATGATGAGAGGGAACACAGATTTAGAGGAGCTACGACAAATTTCTAGCGAGATATTAGAAAAAGATAAGGAAATTTTCAACCTTGCACAGCATATTGCAAAAGTATCAGCTTCATCTACTAATTGTTCGAACTGTCAGCAGCAGCTTGTACCAAATGCAAAATTTTGTGGTAGCTGTGGAACATTAAATCCTTTATTTGAGGAGACGAATGTTGAAAAAGTGGTATGTGCTACTTGTGAGGAGACGATTTTATCAAGCGATGTATATTGTCCGTGCTGTGGTAGTCAACAGGGGGCTTACTAATGACTTGTCAACATTGTAATAGGCAGCACCCGCTCTACTATACATATTGTCCTGAGACATCCAAAACTATTGATCATAGTCTTGTACAAAAATATCAATATAACACAATGGAATTTTGTCATGCATGTGGTACGAAAAATGAAAAAGGGCATTCGGCTTGTTCGGCTTGTGGTGCTACTCAATTGATGATCGAACAAAAGAAGAATTTAATTAATAAACTGTTAGATAATAAAATCCCGAAAATGCAAAATATTCAAATCCCAAGTGCGAAGAGAATCAATACAGAAGATATTAAAGTAGCGTCGAAGGAAAGCATCGATTATATAAAGGGGAATAAACTGATCCTGCTACCAATTTTAATTTCCTTCGTAATTGTTTTACTTTCTAGCTTTATATTAAAATTTGCTCTTGTAGATTTCGGGAAGGAAATGGTCGATGAAGGTGAAGAAGCCGCAATTGTACTAGGTGTGATTGATACGTCGATTTTAGAATATGCCATTGAAGAAGAATTTGACATGAATGTTAATCTCCCGAACTGGGCATCAATCCCATCTTATATTTCAGCTTTTCATAATGTAGATCTATCCTTCTCCGCATCAATCGGTGAAGATGGCTATGAGGAAAAGATGAAAGGTAGCATCGATAATATTTTTTACGGCTTATTACTTATTCCATTTTTAGCATTAGTAGTAGGTGGTATTGTCTACGGGATTTTAGCAAGGAGACATCATTGGCCATTCTTTAAAGGCTTTGTATATTCAGTCATTGCCTATACAGGCGTTATGACCGTAATATCTTTATTTGCACGTCTATCAATAAAAGAGAAGTTTGAATTTTTCGGTGAATATAGCTTTATAATAAAGGCATCCTCGTCGTTCATTGATATGCTTATTTCATCATTCTTATTAGCAACTATTGTTTTTGGTTGTACAAGTCTAATTGCATATTACGGCAAAAACGCTCTAGAAAAATTAAGCGAGCAAGCGAAATATTTACAATATGCAATATTTGCTACTGCTGTTACCGTGGCAGGCTTAGTCCTAAATATCCTTCATTCGTTTATAGGGATCAGCAGTGAAACGGAAGATTTAAATAGTATAGGTAAAGCGTTTGTAAGTCTATATACAGGTACTGGAAATTGGATGTTATCTCAGTTTGGTAAACTTTCAATCGTTCAGTTTGGAGAAAGTGATTCATTGAGATGGTACTCGGGAGAAGATTACACGGTGCTTAATGAATTTTTCCGAAACGAGGAAATAGTAGTATTACCTACTTTTTTACTAACATTGTTAGCAATCGCCTTAATTGGTGGGGCAGGGTATATTTTATATAGCATTCACAAATTGGAAATGGTAGATGTCGCGATTTTTGCAAGTATGTTCACAGTATTACAATTAGTTCTTGTGTATTTTACTTCTATTAATATCGAATTTGACCAATCCTTCTTCGGCGATTCATTCGAAGTTAGTTTAAGCATTCTGAATACAATTATTTGCTCGTTCTTATTAGCCTTTGCTAGCTTCTTTGGTGGAGGATTGCTACGTAAGCAATTAAATAAATAATACGTGCTAAAGCCTTGTAGTATAATAATGCTACAAGGCTTTTATTTTTTTAGATAGGTGGTAGTTCGGATGAAATCATTCTCATATCCAATAGAAGATTATCTTCATTTTATTCGTGTGGAAAGACAGCTTTCTACCAATACACTCTCTTCCTATAAGCGTGATCTAATGAGCTATGCCGAGCATCTGCAGCAGGAGCAAGGGTTAGACTCCTTTGAAGGGGTAACAAGGCAGCATATCTTACTGCATTTGGAAAGTTTACGTGAGCATGGGAAGACGGCTCGAACGGTAGCGAGACATATATCCTCTATTCGCTCGTTTCACCAATTTCTTCTGCGTGAAAAGGTGACAACGACGGATCCAACCGTGCATCTAGAAATGCCACAGCTCGAACAGAAGCTTCCAAAAGTGCTATCGATTCAAGAAATTGATGCGCTCATCGCAGCACCAAATACAGCAAAGCCTCAAGGAGTTCGCGATGTAGCGATGCTCGAGCTGCTATACGCCTCTGGGATGCGGGTCAGTGAGTTAATTGAGCTTAATATTGAAGATATTCATTTAACGATGGGCTTTGTACGTGTGTTTGGTAAAGGTGGAAAGGAACGGATTATTCCTTTAGGTAGAGGAGCACTAACGGCTGTTGGAAAGTATTTAGAGCGAGCAAGGTATGAGCTGCAAGGAAAATATCCAAAAACAGATGCATTATTTATTAACCAAAGAGGAAAACGATTAACTCGTCAAGGATTTTGGAAGCTTTTAAAGGAGCATGCTCTTAAAGCCAATATTCAAAAGGAGTTAACACCTCACGTACTGCGCCATTCATTTGCTACACATTTAATTGAAAATGGGGCTGATTTACGTGCGGTGCAGGAAATGCTCGGTCATTCTGATATTTCGACAACACAAATTTACACACATATTAGTAAAACGAGACTTTCTGAGGTGTACAAGCAGTTCCATCCACGAGCTTAGTATTCTATTATGACTTAAAACAGTAAAAAAATAATGTAAGTAAGATGTCTGACCTTTATTTCTCGATTATTTTTGGTAAAATAGAAATATAAGAAAGAGGAGGACGTGTAATGAAAGCGTTTAAAAAAATACATGTAATCGTATTGGACTCAGTTGGAATCGGCGAAGCACCTGATGCAGCCGAATTTGGAGATGTTGGTTCACATACACTTGGTCATATTGCAGAAAAAATGAATGGCTTAAAGATGCCAACAATGGCGAGCTTAGGCTTGTCGAATATTCGTGCTTTACAAGGAATTGCGCCGGCACCTGAGCCAAAAGCGTATTATGGCATGATGCAAGAGGCGTCTGTTGGAAAGGATACGATGACTGGTCATTGGGAAATAATGGGCCTAAACATTAATAAACCATTTAAAGTTTATCCAGACGGCTTCCCACAAGAGTTAATCTACGAGCTGGAGAAGCGAACAGGTCGTAAGGTGCTTTGCAATAAGCCTTATAGCGGAACAGCTGTTATTGATGATTACGCTAAAGAGCATATGGAAACAGGTGCGATTATTGTGTATACATCGGCAGACCCTGTGTTGCAAATTGCAGCACATGAAGAAATCATCCCAGTCCAAGAATTATATAAAATTTGTGAAATTGCCCGTGAGTTAACGTTAGATCCGGAATATTTAGTAGGTCGTATTATTGCTCGGCCATTTATCGGAGAGCCCGGTAACTTTACACGTACTTCAAATCGTCATGACTATGCGCTTTCACCGTTTGGCCGTACGACGATGAACGAGCTAAAGGATGCAGGGCTTGATGTCATTGCACTTGGTAAAATTTCTGATATTTATAATGGAGAAGGGGTTACAGAAGCGATTCGTACAAAAAATAATACGGACGGAATGGATAAAATAAATAGAGTCGTTCGTAGAGATTTCCACGGCATTAGCTTTTTAAATTTAGTTGATTTTGATGCAAATTTCGGTCATCGTCGCGATCCAATCGGGTATGGTGAAGCATTAGAGGAATTTGACCGTCGTTTACCAGAGGTGCTAGAAGCCCTATCTGACGATGATCTATTAATAATTACAGCTGATCATGGAAACGATCCAACGTTCCCAGGTACAGATCATACACGTGAATATGTGCCGTTGCTTGTTTATTCACCACGATTTGCAAAGGGAGCAGAACTACCGTTACGTGAAACTTTTGCGGATATCGCGGCTACAATTGCTGAAAACTTTAACGTACAGGCACCACAATTTGGCACAAGCTTTTTAGGGGACTTAAAATAAGGGGGACCTTCATATGAGAATGGTGGATATTATCGAAAAAAAACGAGATGGCGAAGAGTTAACTGCTGAAGAAATTCGCTTTTTTGTAGAGGGCTACACTAATGGCTCTATTCCGGATTATCAAGTTAGTGCTTTAATGATGGCCATTTATTTTAAAGATATGACGGATCGTGAACGTGCAGATTTAACGATGGCGATGGTGGAATCAGGCGATCGGATTGATTTATCTCAAATAGAAGGCATTAAAGTAGACAAGCATTCAACAGGTGGCGTAGGCGATACGACAACCCTTCCACTTGCAGCAATGGTAGCGGCAGTCGGGGTTCCTGTTGCGAAAATGAGTGGTCGAGGCTTAGGTCATACAGGTGGCACAATTGATAAGCTAGAAGCAATCCATGGATTCCATGTCGAGCTATCGGGTGAGGAATTTGTTCAACAAGTAAATGATATTAAAATGGCGGTTATCGGTCAGAGTGGAAATTTAACACCAGCCGATAAAAAGCTCTATGCTCTGCGTGATGTGACGGGAACTGTTTCAAGTATTCCGTTAATCGCGAGCTCGATTATGTCGAAAAAAATTGCAGCGGGTGCGGATGCTATCGTTTTAGACGTAAAAACAGGTGATGGTGCCTTTATGAAAACGCTGGACGATGCACGTGCACTAGCCCATGCAATGGTACGAATAGGAAATAGTGTTGGTCGAAATACGATGGCCATTATTTCAGATATGAGTCAACCACTCGGGTATGCAATTGGGAACTCACTCGAAGTTAAAGAGGCAATTGACACATTAAAGGGTGTCGGACCGGCTGATTTAAACGAGCTATGTTATACACTTGGCTCTCAAATGGTGGTACTAGGCGGTAAAGCAAAAACGATTGAAGAAGCACGAAAAATGCTAGAGGAAGTAGTAGAGAACGGCGCGGCATTAAATGTGTTAAAGAGATTTATTGCAGCACAAGGTGGAGACTCGTCTGTTGTTGATTATCCAGAAAAACTACCGCAGGCGAAATATGTCGTAGAGGTACCTGCTAAGGAAGCTGGTTATATAGCAAAAATCGAAGCGGATGATATTGGAACAGCTGCAATGCTCCTAGGTGCAGGTCGAGCGACAAAGGAGTCCCAAATTGATTTAGCAGTAGGCTTAGTGCTACGAAAAAAAGTGGGCGACGAGGTTCGTGAAGGTGAGTCGCTTGTAACGGTGTATGCAAATACTGAAAATGTTGATGCTGTGCTCCAGAAAATTTATGGGCATATTCATCTATCACAGCAGCCAGTTACGGCTCCAAAACTTATTCAAGATATTATTACGAAATAATAACAGAGAAGGGGCCGTCTGAAAAGACATTTTGAGACGGTAACTTTGCGACGACTGCAGAAGCAATATTTCTTAATGGATAATGATGAAGGATTGAAGGGGTTCTGAAAGTTTTTACTTTCTGAACACCCCTTCTTTTTTTGATGGGATATGTTAAAATATGAATAATATTCTCTCGTAAATACACAAAAATCGTTCTTTAGTGAAATTAATAATATAGGTGAAGAAGGGATCGTATGAGTCGTTTTTGGTCGGGTAGATTTGAAGGATATTCTATGAATCATTTTAAGAAGGATTTATTATCAGGAACGATCGTTGGGATTGTAGCCGTTCCTCTAGCAATGTCCTTTGCTATTGCTTCTGGTGTAAAGCCTGAATATGGGATTTATACAGCCATTATAGCGGGAATACTCATTTCACTGCTCGGCGGGTCAAAGTTTCAAATTGGAGGACCTACAGGCGCGTTTGTTCCAGTCTTACTTGGTGTAGTTCTTGTATATGGCTATGAAAATTTATTAATCGCGGGGCTTTTAGCGGGGATTATGCTTGTGTTGATGGGGGTGTTAAAGCTTGGCTCACTCATTAAATTTATACCGAGACCTGTTACGGTAGGCTTTACAGCAGGCATTGCAGTCATCATTTTTACAGGACAGATCCCTAATTTTCTAGGATTAACAGGCCTAGAGAAGCACGAGAAATTTATAGATAATATTCGGGAAATCGCGAACGCTTTGGATACTCTTCATGTTCCAAGTATTTTTGTAGCGCTTCTTTGCTTTGCTATTATTCTATTAACGCCGAAAGTCTTTCCGAAAGTACCTGGTGCACTTGTTGGAATTATCGTCACAGCTGTCTTTACGGCGATTTTTTTGAATGGACAAGTAGCGACAATAGGTTCGACTTATGGAGACATACCAAATTCTTTACCACAGTTTGCAATACCAGACATCACATGGGAGCGTATTTATATGTTACTCGGTCCGGCGTTTGTCATTGCGATGCTCGGGGGGATTGAGTCATTGCTTTCGGCTGTAGTTGCTGACGGTATGACCAATAGTAAGCATGATAGTAATAAAGAGCTAATCGGGCAAGGGATTGCCAATATTGTCACACCTTTTTTCGGTGGAATTCCAGCGACTGGAGCGATTGCTCGTACAGCGACGAACATAAAATCGGGTGCGACCTCGCCGATGTCCGGTATTATTCACGGGATTTTTGTGCTGTTAACGTTACTTGTCTTTGCGCCACTAGCCATTCATATACCACTTGCGAGTTTAGCACCAGTACTAATGCTAGTAGCATGGAATATGAGTGAACGACATCATTTCGCCCATATCGTCAAGTTAAAATCAGGCGATTCTCTCGTTCTATTAATTACATTTATATTAACGGTGTTTACGAGTCTTACTTTTGCTGTGCAGGTCGGGATTGGCTTAGCTATCGTATTGTTTGCGAAACGGATGAGTGAAGGCCTAGTCGTGTCGAAGGTGCTACCAGATCATGAAACAAAGCACGGAAAGGTCATGCCACATGTTGTGACGGAGCAACATGATTGTCCGCAAATTAGTATTTATACGATTGAGGGGCCATTATTTTTCGGAGCAGCCCAAACATTTGAAACCTCTATTTTAAAAGCGATTGGTGTGAGACCGAAAGTGTTGATTTTACGGATGAGAAAGGTGCCGTTCATTGATACGACAGGGGAGGAATACTTCCGAAATATTGTGACACATTTTAAAGCGGAAGGTGGCACGCTGCTTGTTACAGGAGCGCATCCAACTTTAAAAGCCATCCTAGATGCAAACGGATTGTCGGAGAAGATAGGTCAGGAAAATTTCTTCTATAATACTGGCGATGCAATAAATGAAGCGATTCGACACATTCAACGGAAAGGATGTTTAGGCTGCAAACACTACGCCTTCAGAGAATGCCAATCTCTATCGCTCGGCAACGAGAATGAGTCAATCTCTCGCCCATTAGAAACGATTGGGAAATAATATTGAAGTTGGGTATTACGGTAAAAGCATCGGTTATTTAAAGAATGAAAAACATTAGCTAAAGATCCTAACCTTTTTTTAGAATTATAGTTAAATACATTTATTGGAATGTAATTAATAACAGATGGATGTTCGTTGATTGGAGAGGAAGGCGGCGACTCCAGCGGGATGAGCTTGAGCTGAAAGCCCCGCAGGAACGAAGTGACGAGGAGATTGAAGCCAAGCCCGCGGAAAGCGTCCGCCTGGAACGGAAATCAACGATTAACTAAATTTTGCAAATTGGTGTCGGATGTATTTTTAAGCGTAATAGAATCAGTAAAAACAGATAGAGTCGATTATTCGATTTTATCTGTTTTTTTTGTATAAAAAGTGCCTATGTTTTCCATACTTTCAATTAAAGCTGTCGACCATTCACTACTTTCGCCGAACGAGCACTAGTTTTGTCAACGAGAAAGGAAATTCAGAACTACTCTCGAAATGCAATGGTGAAGGGGGAGAAAGCATGAATTTTAAAATGACGATGTATGAGAATCAAGTAGCCGTCATTCAATTATACGGTGAACTAGATCATCATGAGGTAGAAAAGATTCGCTCACATATTTCATCTACGATTTTACAAGGAAATTTAAAAACGCTTATTTGGAATTTACAGTATTTGCAGTTTATGGATAGTGCAGGTGTTGGATTAATTTTAGGCAGGATGAGAGAACTTCATACAGTGGATGGTCAAACAATTATATTAAATCCGTCACGTACGATGGAGAAAATTTTCCGGTTTTCTGGACTAGCATCATATATTGTACATGATTCAGAAGAGACAGCCATCATGCAAGTTAGGGGGATTGTGAATGGATAACGAGATGACTTTATCATTTTTAGCAAGAAGTGAAAATGAGGCGCTAGCAAGGGTTGCTGTAACGAGCTTCATTGCACAACTTGATCCGACGATTGATGAGCTTGCAGAATGTAAGACAATTGTTTCGGAGGCTGTGTCGAACGCTATTATTCATGGCTATGAGGGCAATGAGTTCGGTGTCATTACTGTTCATGCTGTTCGAAATGGCGACAATATTAGTGTTGCGATTAAGGATGAAGGGCGCGGCATTGAAAATGTAGAGCAGGCGATGGAGCCGTTATTTACAACGAAGGGTGAAATGGAACGCTCTGGGATGGGCTTTACGATTATGGAAAGTTTTTCTGATGATTTACAAGTAGAGTCGGCATTAGGTAAAGGGACCGTCATTACTTTTTCGAAAAGAATTTCACCAGTGCGAGCGGTAGTTATGTAATTGATAGGGGGATGAGTACAATCGAACAGCCGTCAGAAACGTTATTAACTCAGGAAGAAATGCGGATTTTGATTGCACGTGCACAGGATGGTGATTCTAACGCGAGAAAAAGAATGATTGAAGGCAATACGCGTCTAGTATGGTCCATTGTACAGCGCTTCTCTTCTCGCGGTGTGGAGCTAGACGATTTATTTCAAATCGGTTGCATCGGTCTTATGAAATCAGTGGATAAATTTGATTTAAATTATGAAGTGAAATTCTCGACATATGCTGTACCTATGATTATCGGAGAAATACAGCGTTTCCTTCGAGATGATGGAATGGTAAAGGTGAGCCGTTCTATTCGAGAACTAAATTTTAAAATACGTCATGCCACTGAAACCTACTTAAAGACAAATGAAAAGCCGCCTTCCGTATCAGAGCTTGCAGAAATGTTAAACGTAACAGTAGATGAAATTATTATGGCGAACGATGCTATGCGTGATCCAGCCTCACTGCACGAGCAACTTTATGAAAATGATGGGGATTCTATTACATTAATGGATCAAATGAAGGATGAAAAGTCGCAGCTACCATTTGATTATATCCCTTTAAAGGAGGTGTTAAAAAGACTCGGGAAACGAGAGCAATCGATCATCTATTTACGTTATTTTGCCGATTTAACACAAACGGAAATAGCTGAGCGGCTCGGCATTTCACAGGTGCAAGTGTCGAGGCTAGAAAAAAAGATCCTATCTCAATTAAAAATATGGATGGAAGCAACAACTCAGAAAAAGACGGTGAATAAATGACAAATCAATTGTTTACATCTTTAGAAGCAGGGAAGCAGTATTGCGAAGATATTTTTGGCAAGGGTGATTCCTTCGACATAGTCATTCAACCAGTATATGTGAAAGATTTAACCGTTCTCGCTGTGTATGTTAGCGGACTTGTTAATAATGATAGTGTGACGGTATTGCTAGCTAACCTACAGCATTATATTGATAAGGAAATCGAGGATGAAAATGAATATTTTCATGCCCATTTTAATTTTCAAGGAATTGAAGATGTCGAGACGCGTGACGCCTTTATTACAGGCGTGTTAAGTGGCCGCGTTGGTTTTATTACGGAAAGCGGCTTTACATTCCTAACAGAGTTCCGCTCCTATCCTGGTCGAAATCCCGAGGAGCCAGATAATGAAAAGGTTATTCGCGGCGCAAGGGATGGTTTTGCGGAAAATATCATTATTAATGCTGGACTTATTCGTCGACGTATACGAAGTCCAGAGCTGCGCTTTAAAATGCTGCAAGTTTCAACGCTCGGTAAAACAGATGTCTCGATATCGTATATGAATAATTTGGTAAATGAAGAGCACTTAGAGTGGCTTATGAAACGTTTTGAGAAAATTGACCATGATGGTTTAACGATGGCAGATAAATCGTTAGAGGAATGGCTATTTAAACAAAAGTTTCATCCTTTACCGTTTGTTCGATATTCAGAGCGCCCGGACATTGTTGCTGCCCATCTACTTGAAGGGCACATTGCCATCATTGTTGATACATCGCCATCTGTTATGCTCATTCCAGTAACGATGTTTCACTTATTGCAGCATGCAGAGGAATATCGACAAGCACCACTCATCGGTACCATTATGCGGGCGCTTCGCTATATTGCAGTTATATCAAGCTTAATTATCATGCCCCTATGGTATTTATTTGCGACCAATAAGGGCGATTTGCCAAGCATGCTTTCCTTTCTCGGGGTGTCGGAAAAATCCGAGATTCCACTTTATTTGCAGTTAGTATTAGCGGATGTTGGAATTGAATTTTTACGAATCGCCGCCATCCATACGCCAACCCCTTTATCAACAGCCATGGGGTTAATTGCAGGGATCATGATTGGGCAGATCGCCATCGATGTTGGTTTATTTTCAAGTGAAGTTATCTTATATACAGCGATTGCCGCCTTATTTACATTTGCTATACCAAATTATGAGCTAAGTATATCTGTAAAGGTGTTTCGACATATTTTATTAGCTGCAACTGCTATTTTTGCGGAAAATGGATTTTTTATTACGTTATTCTTAATTTTTTCTTATGTATGTATGCTAAGGCCGATGAATGTACCATACTTGTGGCCATTAGTGCCATTTTTTCCGAAAGCCTTGCTACGTGTATTTATCCGTTTCCCGATGTCAGACGATGCATTAAGGCCGTATATTGTCGGAGCAAAACAGCGAAAACGGACATGATTGCCCCGTTGCGTACATCACTTTCCTATGTTAAAGTTCACATATAATATTTTGTGATTTTTATGAAAATTAGTACACAAGGCTAGTTTTTCAAACGAAGGAGAGAAAAGAATGCATTTATATGGTACGCAACAAGTGAAAAAAGGGCATTTAACAATTGGTGGAGTAGATTCGGTAGAATTAGCAAAAATCTACGGAACACCCCTTTTCGTATATGACACAGCTTTAATTAGAGATCGTGCTCGTGGCTTTAAGGATACATTCGAAAAATTAGGGGTAACAGCACAGGTTGCCTATGCATCAAAAGCGTTTGCATGTATCGCAGCCTATCAATTAGCAGCACAAGAAAATTTATCGTTGGATGTCGTTTCTGGTGGTGAGCTCTATACAGCGATTAAAGCAGGCTTCCCAGCAGAGCGCATTCATTTCCATGGAAACAATAAATCAGTGCCAGAGCTTGAAATGGCTTTTGATACTGGAATTGGTTGTATCGTTGTGGATAATTTTTATGAAATCAACTTATTAAAAGAGATTTCGGAAAAGAAACAACAAAAAATGAATATTTTACTTCGTGTAACGCCTGGTGTTGAAGCACATACGCATGATTTCATTACAACAGGTCAAGCGGATTCTAAATTTGGCTTTGATTTAAATAATGGTCAGGCGGATGAAGCATTCAAAAGAACAAACGGACACACGTATTTAAATTTACTTGGATTACATTGTCATATTGGGTCGCAAATTTTTGAAACAGATGGCTTTAGTTTAGCAGCAGGAAAAGTAATGCAAAAAATGGGTACATGGAAAGAAGAGCACGGCTTCGAGTGTACAGTACTTAACCTTGGTGGTGGTTTTGGTATCCGATATACGGAGGAGGATGCGCCACTCCAACCACATGTATATGTTGAAGAGATGATTAAATCTGTACAAGCGGAAAGTGATAAGCTAAAATTATCAATGCCGGAGATTTGGATTGAGCCAGGTCGTTCACTTGTTGGTGATGCAGGAACATCACTTTACACAGTAGGATCACAAAAAACAGTTCCAGGTGTACGAGAATATATTGCCATAGATGGTGGGATGAGTGATAATATTCGTCCAGCCCTATATGATGCAAAATATGAGGCGGTACTTGCAAATAAAGCAGACCAAAAGAAAGACAGTACATATACTGTAGCAGGGAAGCTGTGTGAATCTGGTGATAAATTAATGGTGGATGCCGCGCTGCAGAAGGCGGAAGCTGGCGATATTTTAGCAATGTTCTGTACAGGAGCATACGGATATTCAATGGCCTCAAACTATAATCGCGTTCCACGTCCAGCCGTTGTGTTTGTTGAAGCTGGCGAACATCAATTAGCGATTAAACGTGAAAGCTATGATGATATCGTTGTAAATGATCTCCCGTTAACATTAAAAAAGGGTGAGTAATCTTGCAAAACATGAAAAAATGGAAGTTGTTCGCTGGTCTAGTCTCATTTTGTATCATTTATGCATTGCTATTCATTTATGTAATTAGTCCGATGATTGGTAGGGATTGATTGCTGGCAAATTGTGTTATTGCATTTCGGTTTCTAGTTATGATAGGATGTGCAATGATAGAATTGAGGGAATGTAACGATGTTAGTACGATATAAAAAGACGCTTGAAAAGATCGCAATGGGCTTAATTTCGTATATGCCACAAGAAAAAGATATTAAGCGTTTAATGGAAACAATACAGCAGTATGAGCAACAGGATGATTGGGTTTTGTACCTATGGAAAAAGGGCGAAGAGTATGTTGGTATTATTGGCGTTTATGTCCAAGATGCGGTTGCAACGATTCAACATATTACCGTAGTTCCATCCTATCGAGGAGAGGGAGTAGCCTTTGAAATGCTACAGGAGCTATGTGAAATTGGTCAATTTACGACAGTTCAACCGAACGATGAAACAGAGCCATTCCTACAAAAATATATGCCCGTACTAAAGGAAGCTGACGCTTAAGATGGTCGGCTTCCTTTACTCTTTTCCTCCAATTTTTTAGCTCTAGCCTCTAAAACATCAGAGCGGTCACGTAGCTTATGCTTGTGCAACAAGAATTGAGGGCTTTCATGTGGCAGCTCAGCAATTTGATGTTGGACGAGTTGTTGCAGTTCTTTATGTTCAATAGGTAGATCAAAAGATTGGAAGGCTCTTTCGTTTTTTATGTTTATTAAAGCATCCTCGATATGATGGATAAGGTTTTCAATTCTAAATGGCGCTAAAAATGACGACTCGGCATTGGAATGGAAGTTTCGTAGACTCTTCTCGAGACTTCGTGCTGCGCCAGTAAAATTTTCACGGCGCCAATGGTAAAGCCCTGTAGCTAGCTGTATGAGCCCTACGAGTGGATGGAGCTTTTCGCCAGGTGCTACTTCTTTCCAGTATTCCTCTAATCTCTCATGACATTCAAAATAGTCTTGATTGCCATTAAAATATGTACAAAAATCGACATACAGTGGGTGAAACGAATGATGCAAAACAATCACCTTTCCTCTATACTAATGATAATAATTATGCTAGAACAATAATCTAGTATACATATTCCCGACATTAAACGACAGGTGGGTACACATGAGTTACGAAGTAAAGCTAGAAGCCTTTTCTGGTCCTCTCGATTTATTATTGCATTTAATACATCGATTGGAAATTGATATATATGATATTCCGATGGCAGAGTTAACAGGCCAATATATTGACCATATCCATGCTATGCAAGTACTTGAGCTAAATGAAGCGAGCGAATATTTAGTAATGGCGGCAACATTACTAGCGATTAAAAGTCGTATGCTTCTGCCAATTCATGAGGGTGAGTTAGAGGAAACAGAGTTTGATCTAGATAGTCCTGACCCACGTGATGAACTGGTTACGCGCTTAATTGAATATAAAAAATATAAAGAAGCAGCAACAAATTTGCAAACATTAGAGGCTGAGCGTTCTCAGGTGTATACAAGACCACCTGCAGATTTATCCGATTTAATGCCAGATGAACAGCTTGCATTGTTTGATCCGAATGTAAATGTATACGATATGCTAAGTGCATTTCAGAAGCTACTTCGCAGAAAGCAATTAAAAAAACCGCTACAAACTCGTGTAACGAGACAAGAAATTTCAATAAAGGATAGAATGTATTCTGTAGTTGATAGTTTAAAAAGAAGTGGGGGAAGAATGACTTTCTCAGAGCTTTTTCCATATGAAGATAAGCAGTCGCTCATTGTGACATTCTTATCCCTATTAGAATTGATGAAACGCCAAGTTGTTTTTGTAGAGCAGCAAAATAACTTCGAAGAACTAACAGTATTACTACAAAAGGAGGAAATTGGCGATGAACTCGAAGAATTTGATCAGTAAAATCGAAGCACTACTTTTTGTTGCTGGTGATGATGGATTATCCTCCCGTCAGCTTGCACAATATTTAGAGGTAGAACTAATTGATATAGAAGCAGGACTAAGTGAGCTAGCTACACAATATAATGAATCAGAGGAGCGTGGCATTACGTTAAAAATGCTAGCAGGTACGTATCAGCTAACGACAAAGCAGGCTGTGGCAGATACGATAAAAAAGCTAGTTGAAAATCCTTCGAGTCAAGTGTTAACTTCTGCTTCTCTTGAAGTACTAGCGATCATTGCATATAAGCAACCGATAACGCGTGCAGAGGTGGAGGATTTACGCGGTGTAAAGAGTGAGCGCCCGATTCAAACACTCGTATCTCGTGCTTTAGTTCAAGAGGTTGGCCGAGCAGAGGGGACAGGTCGTGCAATTCTTTACGGGACGACAAAGGAATTTTTAAATTATTTCGGCTTAAAGGATATTAAAGAGCTGCCACCGCTACCAGAGATGAGTGAGGCTGGGGACGATGACCAGGCAACAGATTTATTTTTGACGAAGTTCCAGGAAGCATTTAACGAATAAAGGAGTGTGAGTTTGACAAGAATTTTGTTGATTCTTTTGATGGTGTTCATATTGCCTGTTTCAGCAAGTGCAAATAGCTCATATGTTGCGATTGATGCAACGACGGGGCGTGTATTAATGGGTGAGGAAATACATATGAGATTACCCATTGCCAGCTTAACAAAGATGTGGACAGCGCTTATTGCGATTGAGGAAAGTGATTTGGATGATGTTGTAACTATTTCTAAGCGAGCAACGTTAAGTGAAGGCTCTTCTATTTATTTAGAAGAAGGGGAGAGTGTGACGGTTGAGACTTTGTTATATGGATTGCTTCTTCGTTCAGGAAATGATGCTGCCTTTGCTTTAGCTGAGCATGTAGGCGGCTCTGAGGAAGGGTTTGTAAAGCTTATGAATGATAAGGCAAGAATTTACGGGCTAATCAATACAAGCTTTACGAATCCATCAGGCCTGCACAATGAAAACCATTTATCTAGTGCCTATGATACGGCCAGAATGCTGCAAATAGCTATGAAAAATCCGACATTCCGAAAAATCGCTTCGACAATTATTTATAAAGGGAAAACAACTACTTGGCAAAATAAACATAAACTTCTATCACAAAAAGTCGGTGCTCTAGCTGGGAAAACAGGCTATACGAAAGTGGCAGGCCGGACACTTGCTACTTACTTTGAGCGAGATGAGAAAAAATTTGTTGTTGTGACGATAAATGCATCTAATGACTGGCAATTGCATAAATCTATTGCTGATACGATTGATGATAATTATAAAGTGGAAGAAATTGCAAAAAAAGGATCCTATGAAGTGCCTCATGCAAAGCTAAAATTAGCTCAACCAATTCGTATTTTGCTATCGGAAAAGGAAGAGGAAGAGCTTCAACATGTCCTACAGCTGACGAGATCAAAGAGGCAAGCTGTTTGGCATATAATGCTTGATAATCGAGTTATATACTCTACTCCGGTAGATGTTCAATAAAAGAGGTTACGTATAGCGGACTTAGACTGTATGCAAACTGGTATGGCCCGTCACTCTGCTGTTCGTTGGCGAGTGTCAGGCCTCCTTATATTTGTACAAGATTAATCAATTATTGCCACGCTGACACGCTGTCACGTGGTATTTTTATTTTCAACACATGACATATCAACGGAAATAAGTAATTTCCCTAGAATAATCCGCTAAAGTGTGACATAATTTTCAACAGATTACGGGAAAATGATGTTTAGCTTCACATCTACAGTGAAGCATATCAATCAATGAGGTGAACTTATGGAAAGATTACAAAAAGTAATTGCTTATGCTGGTGTAGCATCGCGTCGTAAGGCAGAGCAATTAATTCAAGAAGGAAAAGTAAAGGTGAACGGAAAGGTAGTCCGTGAGCTTGGTACAAAAGTGTCGAATTCAGACACAATTGAAGTAGAGGGCGTAAAATTGGAGAAGGAAGATAAAGTCTACTTTTTATTGTATAAGCCACGTGGATATATTTCTGCTGTCACAGATGATAAAGGTAGAAAAACGGTTACGGATATTTTTAAAAAGCGCGTACATCAACGTATTTTCCCGGTAGGACGATTAGATTATGATACGACTGGTCTTTTATTATTAACAAATGATGGTGAGTTCTCTTATCAGCTAACACATCCGAAATTTAAAATCGATAAAACATATGTAGCTCGTGTTAAAGGTGTGCCAACAATTGAGGGTCTGAAAAAATTGCAGCGCGGTATTAAGCTAGAGGATGGAAAAACAGCTCCTGCAAAAGTAAGTATGACATCATTTGACGAACAGGCTGGTAAGGCAATTTGTGAAATTACCATTCATGAAGGCCGCAACAGACAAGTGCGCCGTATGTTCGAAGCAATTGGTACACCAGTTGTGAAATTAAAGCGTGAACGATTTGCCTTTTTAGATTTAACTGGTTTAAATCCTGGAGAATACCGCGAGCTAACAAAGCATGAAGTAAAGCTTCTTCGTGTATTAGCTGAAACAGGTAAATTAGATTAAACACTAGCCCTTTAGTGTAAACGTTCATAAATACTTCAAAATAGATAAAAGTTGTAAACCAATTTTTTGATATAATAAAAAATGGATTGTGGAGCTTTTACAGGGGGGAATTGCGAAATATGGAAAAAAAACAACGACGTTCGGTAATTCGCGGAATTATTTTAGCACTTCTTGCCATTGCCATTGGATATACCGTTTTTTCAACACTTACGAAGGATAAAGTAGAAATCTTAAAGGTTGGCTCTCAAGCACCAGATTTTGAGCTTGTTGATTTAAACGGTAATACACATCGACTGTCTGATTATAAAGGACAAGGCGTATTTTTAAATTTCTGGGGTACATGGTGTGAGCCTTGTGAACGTGAAATGCCAGCAATGAATCGTCAATATACTGCCTACAAGTCGCAAGGTGTTCAAACGCTAGCCATTAATATTGCGCAATCAGATTTTGAAGTAAAAAGTTATGTTAAAACTATGGGGCTAACTTTCCCAGTAGCAATTGATAAGACGAAAAGTGTAATGGAAGCTTATAATGTGACGAATTTGCCAGCAACAATTTTAATTAATCCAGAAGGAAAAGTAGAAAAAATTATTACCGGTGAAATGAGCGAGGCAAGCATTGCAGCCTATATGGAGGCTATCATGCCGAGATAGGAGTTTTACAATATGGAAAAAATTATTTGTGAATGTAGTCATGAAAATCCTGTCGGTACAAAGCTATGTGAAAAATGTGGACGGGCACTTACAGTCGAGGAGAAGGACAAAAAGATCGCCGATATGCGATATGATGGTATTGCAATCCGGTCAAAAACATACAACAAATCACTTGTTGATAAAGTTTGGAACTTCTTTTCAAGTGTTAAAATTGGAATTACCCTGATCATTTTAAATTTAATTGCTGCTTCTATCGGTACGATTTTTCCGCAAGAATTTGCGTTAAAGGTACAAACAGAAGCTGAAAAAGCTGCTTATTACGAGGATGTGTACGGTTTAATCGGTGAGCTCTACTATAAATTAGGTTTAGCCGATTTATACTCCTCTTGGTGGTTCCAAATTTTAGTAGGAATGCTTGCGATTTCGATTATTGTTGCTAGTATTGATCGTGGCTTGCCGTTACATAAATCCCTAAAAAATCAGCGAGTAAAGCGCCATCAAAGCTTTATGAAGCGTCAGCGTATTATTGCTGAAGGGAAGCCAGCTGCCGAGGAAGGTAAGACGCTTGAGTTAATTGAAGAAAAAATGAAAGCGCTACGCTATAAGGTTCGTCGTGAGGACAATGCGTTACTTGCTGAAAAAGGGCGCTTTGCACGTTACGGTCCATACATAAACCACGTAGGTTTAATCATCTTTTTAGGTGCAGTGATGATGAGACTTTTCCCAGGCTTCTATGTGGACGAGTCGATTTGGTTACGTGAAGGAGAACTTCGTGCAGTTGATGGCATGGACGGTTATTTCATAGAAAATAATAAATTTATTTTAGAAGTATATGATAATGAAGCCCAAGGTGAACAGCTGAAGCAAGGTGTTAACGTATTAGCGAAAAACTTCCAAACAAATGTGACACTGTATAAACAACAAGAAGGTGACCTTCCTGGGCAAACAGATAATTTAGAAGTGGTAGATACGTTTGAAATCCGAGTAAATGAGCCGCTTAAGTATGATGGATATGCAATCTATCAAATGGACTACGGCTTAAATGAGCTAAAGGCGATGAGGTTTGCACTGACAAATAAAGCAACTGGAGAATCGCTCGGTGAGATTACCATTGATTTAACAGATCCTCAGGGAGAATACATTATAAATGACAAAACAAAAGTAGAAATTATTACGTATTTACCTGATTTCTCTGGATTTAAGGATGGTGTACCACAAACAAAAACACCTTCTCCAAATAACCCAGCATTTATTTTCCGTATGACCACACCTGAAAAGCCAGATGGTGAAACGAGCTTTGTCGGCATCCAGCAAACACTAGAGCCACTTGGTGAAAATACGTATAAAATGGCATTCCAAGGTGTAGAAACAAGGAATTCTACAGGTTTAACAATTCGTAAAGATAAAACGATTCCGCTGTTATTTTTAGGTGGATTAATCTTTATGATTGGTGTAGTGATTGGTTCGTATTGGAGCCATCGTCGATTATGGGTGGAAAGGCTAGAAGATGGAACAATTCGTCTGGCTGCCCATACGAATAAAAACTGGTTCAGCATGAAAAAAGAAATAGATGCTGTAACCCAATTTGCACATTTACCAAAATACGTAGATCAAGTAGAATCCGAAAAGGAACAACAAGAAAAGGAAGGTGACAACACCTTATGAGTTTGATTGATGTAAGTGGATATTTATTGTTTACGGCGTTTATTGCGTATTTGATTGCAACTATTTTATTTGGTGGTGCAATTAAACCTTCAAAATTAGAGTATGCCCCAGCTCGTGCAGAAAAATGGGGAAAACTGGCGATTACTGTAACGATAATTGGTTTTATAGCAAACGTAGCGTACTTTATTACACGCTGGATATACACTGGACATGCACCTGTAAGTAATATGTTTGAATTTACAACAGCGTTCGGTATGTTCATCGTGGCATCATTTATCGTCATTTACTTTATGTACCGTGTTGCAGCACTTGGCATGGTGGCGTTACCGATTGCGGTTTTAATTATCGGTTATGCTGCGATGTTCCCTAAAGAGGTAACACCACTCGTACCATCTCTGCAAAGTCATTGGTTAACGATTCACGTAATTTGTGCAGCAATTGGTGAATCTATTCTAGCTATTAGTGCCGTAGCAGGTTTGATTTATTTATTGAAGAATGTTGATTTAACTAAGAGATCACAAGAGCGCTTCTGGTTAGAAGCGGTTATGTATTCATGTGTACTTGTTATTGGCTTTGTAGCATCGTCTATTACGTTTGGGACAATGGGCTACGAGTCGACGTATAAATATGTAGACAAGGAAGATAATCCGCAAACAATCGTCTATAATACGCCAGCCTTATTTGGTATGAATGAATATGAAGAAATAACGTTCGTGGATAAAGAAAAGAAATTATACGAGCCCGTTTTAGAAGAAGATAAATCATTCGAGCCTTTAGTAGAAACGCCAGCGCTCATTAATGCGAAAAAGCTATCGACGCTGACGTGGTCAATTATATTTGGTACAGTTATTTATTTACTCATTCGTTTAATAGGTCGTCGTTCTATTTCAGCGATGCTTCAACCTCTAGTGAAAAGAGTAAATTCACAGCTTATGGATGAGATTGGTTACCGTTCTGTATTAATTGGTTTCCCAGTATTTACGTTAGGTGCTCTTATTTTCGCGATGATTTGGGCACAAATTGCATGGAGTCGCTTCTGGGGCTGGGATCCGAAAGAGGTTTGGGCGCTTATTACATGGCTATTCTATGCAGCATTCCTTCATCTTCGTCTTTCAAAAGGCTGGGAAGGAAAAAAATCAGCATGGCTTGCTGTAATCGGCTTTACTATTATTATGTTTAACTTAGTGTTTGTTAACTTAATTATTGCCGGATTACACTCTTACGCTGCTTCATAAGGCAACAAGAAAAATGTAGAATGTTTAGAGGAGTTGTCTGAAAAAGGGTTTTCAGATAACTCCTTTCCTTTTCATTTCATGAATGAAATTGTACAATAGGAATTGTAGATAGCGAGAAAGGGGTTACAACAAGTGTCTGAAAATATTTCTGTTTTAATAGTGGACGATGAAGATCGCATTCGCCGTCTGTTAAAAATGTATTTAGAGCGTGAAGGATATATAGTAGATGAAGCCGAAAATGGCAATGAAGCGATTGAAAAAGCGTTTGAAAATGACTATCATTGTATTCTTTTAGATATTATGATGCCTGAAAAAGATGGTTTACAAGTATGTGAGGAAATTCGTGAAAAGAAAACTACGCCGATTATTTTACTAACGGCAAAAGGTGAAGAAGCAAATCGTGTACAAGGCTTTGAGCTGGGGGCGGATGATTATATTGTCAAACCGTTCAGTCCACGTGAGGTTGTGCTTCGACTAAAAGCAATCCTACGCCGTTCAGCAGCGTTTTCACCTGTTTCAAGTTCTTCTGCTTCAAAGGATTTAGTGGTGTTTCCACATTTAACAATTGATCATGACGCGCACCGTGTTACAGCAGATGGAACAGAAGTTAACTTAACACCGAAAGAGTATGAGTTATTGTACTTCCTAGCAAAATCACCTGATAAAGTATTTGACCGTGAACAATTACTAAAGGAGGTTTGGCATTATGACTTTTTCGGCGACTTACGTACAGTGGACACGCATGTAAAACGATTACGCGAAAAGCTAAATCGTGTGTCTGAAAATGCGGCAAAAATGATTGTAACGGTATGGGGCGTTGGTTACAAATTTGAGGTCGTTAATGAATAGAATATGGAATAGTATTGTCGGGAAGCTATGGGTAACCATATTGCTTCTCGTTTCATTTGTACTTTTTATTTTCACGGTTTTTATGCTAGAGTTTCTAGAAAATTATCACAATCAGCAGGCGGAATCCTCACTTCGTCAAACAGCGTCCACCATTGCAAGTATTGTTGATGAACGAGCGGAAGGAAACGTGCAAGTAAAGATCATTCAAGACATACTAGATGAACATACAAATGCCCTTATTGCAGAAAATCCCAATGAGGTTGTCTATGCAATTCAAGAAGGGATTAATCAACAGGAAATCCAAGATAGCATCCTCTCTAATAAAGCCTTTGAAACTATCTATGAATCAAATGAACCGATATTAAAAGAGATGATCCTACCTTCGCAAACAGGGAAGGATAAAAAGGAATCGTATGTTGTGCTTGGCTTTCCATTAAAAAGTGAAGAAAAGCTACATGGGGCAGTTTTTATCTATCAAAGTCCAGCTGCCATGCACGAAACGAGCAAGGAAACGACGAAAATTGTATTCCTTTCTGCGTTCATTGCGTTTATCCTAACGACGATTTTTGCTTTCTTCCTGTCGAGCCGTATTACGTATCCGTTACGTAAAATGCGAGAGCATGCGTTTGAGTTATCGAAGGGGCGCTTTGATTCACAAGTACCGACAACGCAAAATGATGAAATTGGTCAGCTTGCAGTAGCCTTTAACCAAATGGCTAGACAGCTGAAACATCATTTAGAAGTAATAAATCAGGAAAAAGAGCAGCTTTCAAGCATTCTAACCTCGATGACGGATGCCGTGATTACGTTTAATCGAGATCGTACAATTTTAGTAAGTAACCCTCCGGCTGAAAAATTACTACAAAAATGGTTTATTAGCAAAGGCTCGCAAAGTGCAAAGCCGATTCCTCCAGAAATTTACCATATGCTAGATCATGTGTTAGATTTTGAGGATAAAATAGAAGAGGAATTAGCGATAGACGGCTCTTATTATAGCTTAACGATAAGTCCGTTATATAGCGGGGAGCTCATTCGAGGGGCTGTTGCGGTCATTCGAGATAAAACAGAGCAAAATCGTTTAGAAAAGCTACGCTCGGATTTTATTGCCAACGTTTCACACGAGCTTCGTACACCGATTGCGATGCTACAAGGTTATTCGGAGGCGATTTTAGATGATGTCGTCTCATCCGAGGAAGAACGTAATGAAATGATACGTATTATTTATGATGAATCGCAGCGAATGGGACGTCTCGTAACAGACTTACTTGATTTAGCGCGAATGGAATCAGGGCATATTCGGCTTTATAAGGATATTGTGCCTGTTGCCCATGTGTTAGAGCGAATGACGCAAAAATTTGCGCAAGTTGCAAAAGAAAAGCATGTGCACCTGCTGTTCCAAACGGACTTACGAGAAGATATAACGATATCAATGGACGAGGACCGCATCGAGCAAGTATTAACGAATTTAATCGATAATGCCATTCGTCATACGCCAGAGGATGGGACTGTAAAAGTCACACTAACAACTGAGCTTTCCTATGCAAAAATAGCAGTTGAGGATACTGGATTTGGTATACCTCAAGACGACCTACCTTATGTTTTTGAACGTTTTTATAAGGCGGATAAAGCACGTACACGTTCAAAGGGGGGCACGGGTCTCGGGCTAGCTATTGCAAGAAATATTGTAGAAGCGCATGAGGGAAATATAAAAGTTGAAAGTGTGGAAAAAGAAGGTACGATCTTTACTTTCTATTTACCGCTATAACTCTTAGGAAAAATAATCCGCAATACTTCTGTGGGTAAGTGAGTGATCGAGCAAAGTAAGTGCTGCATAGCACTTTGTAAGCTTCATCCTTGCCCATTGGAAGGAAGCGGATTTTTTTATGTTATGATGTTAAAGATCGAGTTAGAATTGAAACGATTTAGCGTATTATACGACTAATATTTAGAACGGAGGTGGGATGGATGAATTCTAAAGAATCCATTTTCCATCGATTGTATGACGAATACCATCAGGATGTTTTTCAGTTTTTAATTTATTTAGTGAAAAATAGAAGCGTTGCAGAGGATTTATCGCACGAAGTATACGTACGTGTGCTGAAATCATACGATCGTTTTCGGGGAAATAGCTCTGAAAAAACATGGCTATTTTCTATCGCTAAAAACGTAGCAATCGATCATTTTCGAAAGATGGCTGTTCGTGATCGACATCATTTTAATGCTTTTGAATGGGAAAATGAGCAGCTTATTTCATCCGAAAAATCCCCAGAGCAATTTTTGGAGCTTAGTGAAGATTTAAGAGGGCTTCTGCATGCTTTAGAACTATGTACAGGTGATCAAAAAATGGTCATTGTCATGCGTTTTTTTCAAGAGCTATCGGTACAGGAGACCGCACAGGTTTTAGGTTGGACTGAGGGGAAAGTAAAAACAACACAGCACCGCGCTATTCATGCTTTGCGAGCAAGGTTAAATAAGGAACAGAAGGAGGCGAATTCGCTATGAATGATGAAAAATGGGATGAACTAGATATTGAAAAGCTACTAGAGCAAGCTCCAAAAATTCAGGATAATCGTTCAAAGGAAGACGTCTTCGCAAAGTTGCAGCAGGCGGGTGCTTTTGAAGAGGAACATCCACCGGTAAGTGTTGTTAAACGGAAAAATCATGCTTTAATTATACTGGGAATTTCAGCAGCTTTATTTGTCGTATTGTTTAGCGGTGCTTACTTTTTATCACCTCAAACTTCAAATGATAAAATGGCTGGCCAATCGGAAAATACCTTATCAGATTCATCAGCTGAAAGGAAGGTAGAGGTAGCGGAAGATGATGGGGCAAGTAGTGGGGTAGCATTAGAACAGGATGAATCACGGGGCATAAGAGCTTTAAATAATATGGATTTACGAACTTCCGTGTATCAGGAACAGCTTTCAGTTTATACTGCAATTCACCTAGGGCTAGTAGGGAAGAATGGGGAAAGTGTACCAGTTACCGTTGTGATTCCGAACGAGCAGATTATTGAGGAGTTTGGGCATGAATCACCGTCAGCTGTCGATTTGTATAGTAAATATGCAGCTTCACTAAATGAACAAGCTTTAGGATTTACAGAATTGCATCCGTTGCAAGGTAAGATTGAGGAACAAGGGTCAACACTAATTTATACATTACCAGAAGATCACCAGTATAATGATAAGGTTTCCAGCGATTGGGATGTCTTATTAGACACATTTGGTAACAGTTACGAGCGAGTAGTATTGCATAACGAACCTAGCGCTGGTAAAGAAGAACAAGCGAATACAACAATGAGTTTAAGTAAGCGGGGGAGTTATTTCTTATACGGGCAGGGGAACGATAGGATTTATTTAGCGCCACATTCTAACCATTCTTTTAACTCGGCGAAAGAGGCACTAGAGTATATGAAGATTGTTGAAAACGACCAATATCAAACGGCCATCCTACAAGGTGTTGACTATTCAGTAGTAGAAGAAGGGGATAAGGCTGTAGTTACCTTTTCTACGCCGCTTGATTTAAATGATTTCGATCCTCAACAAGCTATGAGAATGCTTGAGGGAATGCTTTTAACGGCGGGGGGCTTTAATAAGCAGGTGCAATTTTCAAACATTGTGCAGCAACAATGGGAAGGATTTAATTTCAGCTCTCCGTTGCCGATCCCAGTTGGAGCAAATACAATTTCTTTAGAACAGCTAGAAAGCTACTAGGTGTTAAACAAAATGGTTTACATTTCAGATATTTATCCTATAATAGTACTTGTAAGCTAATTTAATAGTTTGATTCATCTTCGGGGCAGGGTGTAATTCCCGACCGGCGGTAATAGAAGACGCAATCTCCGACCATTAGCTTGGAGGACATTGCAGCAGCTCTTCTTCAGCCCGCGAGCCGCATTGCGCGTGCAGGATTTGGTGAGATTCCAAAGCCGACAGTATAGTCTGGATGGGAGAAGGTGAAGGTACGGTCGTCATTTTTTTACGAAAATGTCGTAGTTTGCTGTACATTTTGTTGCTTTCATATGCAATATTGTACAGAATTACGAATAGACCCTTATTTAAGTGTGCCTATTTCTCCCTTATGCTATTTTCTGCATAAGGGTTTTTTCGTGAATGGTGATTGATTTGTCCTTTCTTCTTGCGAGATGAGATCAGCAATGAGGAGAGATGTTTTATGTCAAAGCAAAACAAAAGGTTACGAGCTTTTGTAACAATTGCGATGTTAAGTAGTATTTCTTTCGTATTAATGCTATTTAATTTCCCGCTACCAGGGTTCCCTAGTTTTTTACAAATTGACTTTAGTGATGTGCCGGCTTTAATTGCAACATTAACAATGGGACCATTAGCAGGGATTACGGTCGAACTAATTAAAAACATTTTAGACTGGGTTTTTTCTGGTTCACCAACAGGTATGCCAGTAGGTCATATCGCCAACTTTGCAACAGGTATTTTATTCATTTTCCCTGTATACTTTATTTATAAAAAGTTCACATCTATTACAGGATTAATAGTTGGATTAGTTGCTGCGACAGTTGTGATGTCAGTAGGGATGGCGTTTTTAAATTTCGTGGCATTCTTACCGATGTACGGTTATTTCATGAACTTTTATGTAGAAGATATGCTTGGAACGGCTGTAATGGCGATTTTACCATTTAACCTAATAAAAGGTGTTATGTTAATTGTCATCGTTACCGTATTATTCCGCACGATGAGTAAATGGATTCATAATCAACGTTTACAATTTTTATCATGAAAATACGCGTGGTCACCTCGGTGGCTACGCTTTTTATTTAGGGGGAAACAAAATGACTTGGATTGATATATCACAACCGCTTCGAAGTACAACAGCTGTTTGGCCAGGAGATGCTCCATTTTCTTATCGATTAGTTGCGACTTTAGAGGCGGATGGTGCCAATGTCGGTGAAATGACTGCAAGCATGCATATTGGAACGCATGTTGATGCACCGTTTCACTATAAGGAGGATGGCGTAACGATTGATCGGTTGTCGCCCGAGTTATTTATTGGGGAGGCGCTTGTTGTTGATTTACGTGGTCATGAAGTAATCTATGCATCTCATTTTGCTGATGTAGATTTGACGGGGGTCAGTCGTGTGCTAGTTAAGTTGAGGGATGAGGTAGAGGTTGATAAGTTTCCGGTGAGCTATCCGATTTTTGATGAGAGTGTTGCTGAGTTTTTGTGTGATAAAGGTGTAAAGTTGATCGGCGTAGATACACCCTCGGTTGATGCAGTAGAAAATGTATCACTCACAATGCATAACGCCTGTGCAAAGTATAATTTAATTATTATTGAAAATTTATTGTTACAGGATGTATCGTCCGGTTTGTATGATTTCATCGGACTTCCATTGCGGGTGGAAGGTGGGGATGGGTCGCCTATTCGAGCGGTACTTAAAAGGAAATAGTAATAGATTCAAGGGCCTAAGTTACTAGCTTAGGTCCTTTTTTAAATATAATTGTAAATTTTGGGGCTTGAGCAGTGTTTAGCTCGGACGCCCAGCCCCTCGAGGCCACTTCATCCCCTCGGTCGAAAGCGAAAAAGCTGCTTTCGCTTCGGGTATTCCGACGTGCTTTCGCTTGTCCTATCTTTTTTTTCGATAAAAATCATCCAAAAAGGATATGTTATAATTCCTTACATAATATTGATAATAAACATAACATATTGTAAAGTGGTTGTAGGGAAAGGAGGAGATGCCAATGAGTCGAGAGTTTCGAAGAGCGATGCCGTTACTCCCTATTAGTATGGTGATGGGACTAACCGAGCTAACTGCAAGACAAATTAGGTATTATGAAGAGCATGAATTAATCGAGCCTGCTAGGTCAGAGGGCAACCGAAGAATGTTTTCACTAGATGATGTGGATGCCTTATTAGAAATTCGAGAGCTCCTTGACCAAGGGATTAATATGGCAGGTATAAAAAAAGTGTTTGATATGCGGAAGAGAAATGATGTTAGAAGTTATGACGCAATTGCTATTTCAGACGCTGAACTTCGCGCCATTTTGAGAGAGGAAATGCAGCAAGCTCAAAGCATGCAAAAAACTTCGCTACGTCAAGGTGATTTATCGCGTTTCTTCCAAGTTAAAAGTGAATAAAAATAGGAGAGTGAATAGGTATGGTAAATTCAGTTGTTGGTTCAACAAGCAAATACAAGAAAGAGGATATTAAAGCCATTGTAAAGGATAAAAATGTAAAGTTTATTCGCTTACAGTTTACGGATATTTTAGGTACGATAAAAAACGTAGAAATACCGGTAAGTCAACTTGATAAAGCGTTAGATAATAAAATGATGTTCGATGGCTCATCTATTGAAGGGTTTGTTCGTATTGAAGAATCTGATATGTACCTACGTCCAGATCTTGATACATTTATGATTTTCCCGTGGACTGCGGAAAAGGGGAAGGTAGCTCGATTAATTTGTGATATAGCTAGACCTGATGGCTCACCGTTTGAAGGAGATCCTCGCTCGAATTTAAAGCGAATGTTAAAAACAATGGAGGAGTTAGGGTTTACAGATTTCAACTTAGGACCAGAGCCGGAATTTTTCCTATTTAAATTAGATGAAAAGGGTCAGCCTACATTAGAATTGAATGATGATGGTGGCTATTTTGATTTAGCACCAACGGATCTTGGAGAAAACTGTCGTCGCGATATAGTACTCGAATTAGAGGAGATGGGCTTTGAAGTTGAGGCTTCTCACCACGAGGTTGCACCAGGTCAGCATGAAATTGATTTTAAATATGCAAATGCAGTAGAAGCATGTGATAACATTCAAACGTTTAAACTTGTCGTAAAAACGATCGCTCGTAAGCACGGTTTACATGCGACATTTATGCCAAAGCCGTTATTTGGAGTTAATGGTTCTGGTATGCATTTTAACCTATCCTTATTCCAAGAAGGTAAAAATTCCTTCTGGGATGAAGGGGCTGATTTACAATTATCAGCTACAGCTCGTTCATTCTTAGCTGGGGTACTAAAGCACGTTCAAGGGTTTACAGCGATCACAAATCCAACAGTGAACTCATACAAACGTTTAGTACCAGGCTATGAGGCCCCTTGTTACGTAGCGTGGTCACCGAAAAACCGTTCTCCGCTAGTGCGTATTCCGGAGTCTCGTGGTTTATCAACGCGTATTGAATTACGTTCGGTCGATCCATCAGCGAATCCTTATTTAGCGATGGCGGTTATTTTAGCAGCGGGTCTTGATGGTGTAAAAAATAATTTAACTCCACCGGCGCAAGTGGATCGTAATATTTACCGTATGAATGCTGAGGAACGTGCTAAGCATGGTATTGACAATCTACCAGCTTCACTTGATGCGGCGCTCGCGGCTTTAGCAAAGGATGAAGTGATCCAAGCTGCATTAGGTGAACATATTTATGAAAATTTCAAAGAGGCGAAAGAATTGGAGTTTGATATGTTCCGGACGACGGTTCATCCTTGGGAACGTGAGCAGTATATGAAAATGTATTAATTAAAAGGAATGGCACCGAAGTGATATCGGTGCTATTCCTTTATAAATTTTGTGCGAGCTCATCGATTTTTTCGGCAACTTCTGTTAACTGCCCGATTGAGGTTGAAATATCAATAATAGCGGTTGTTTGATTTTCTGAAAGGCTGATCGTTTCGTTCACGTTTTTTGATACAAGTGCCACTTTTTCCTTCATTGATTGAAGTAGTTGTCGAATTTCGTTTACTGATTCGGCGCTTTGATCTGCAAGCTTCGTAATTTCCTTTGCAACGACACTAAACCCTCGTCCGTGTTCTCCAGAACGAGCAGCTTCAATACCTGCATTAAATCCTAAAATACGTGTGTTTTTGGCCACATTATTAATCATGTCTAAAATTTTTGTCGTATTTTCTACTTGGCTGGATAAATTATCTTGTGCAACGGCAACCTCGTTCATCGTATCGGATAGTATTGTCGCTGAGGAAGCTAATTGTTCGGAAGCTGCCCCAATTTCCTCAGATGAAGCCGCAAATTTTTCAGCGATTTCAATAAGATTTGCACGATTATTGACGCTAGTGCTTATACCAATACAACCAACTAACTTTCCGCTACGGTTTGTAATTGGTACCATGACAATTTTTAATGCCATCCCATATGCTTCTTTAGGGATATCTGTCACTTGTATTCTATTGTATTTAATAGCCTGTGCCATTGGATCGTTAGGATTAAGCGGAAAATCGGCCATATCCTCTATGCCAAGCTCTTTAGATCCGATAACAATGATCACTTTTTCCAAATCGGATATTGAAACTGAAACATCCGCTGCAAATAGTTTTTTTAAGGTTGGAGCAAAATCAATTATAAACTGTAGAGTCTCATCAACTGCTGTATGATCCATCGTTGTCATAGTTAAAATCCCCTCCGTTATGTATTACATTTATTATACAATTAAAAACAATAGAGCGGGTCGAATAAATCGAAAAATATGAATAAAATTACAATTTTCTTAGGTAATAGGTGTTATTGACCTGAAATCTATCCATAACATTTATATTTAGGAGTTTCATTATAACTATACACTTTTTTTGATCGTGAATTTTCATGCAATACATAAGAAAACAGAATCACAATTTTGTGATTCTGCTATAGATAAAATGATAGCTTTTATTAACCCATAATATTGTAGCCTGAATCTACGTAAATCGTTTCACCCGTTACACCGCGAGAAAGGGCGCTTAGCATAACGATCGTCATATCAGCTACTTCCTCTTGATTTGTATTACGTTTTAACGGTGACGTTTCTTCGATTTTGTGTAGGATTTGGTTAAAGCTTGGTACGCCTTTTGCTGCTAATGTACGAATGGCACCAGCAGAAATCGCATTGACACGAATGCCTTCTTTACCTAAGTCAGCAGCTAAATATCGCATCGAAGCCTCTAATGCTGCTTTAGCAACGCCCATCACATTATAGCCATCTAGTACTCGCTCAGCACCTAAATAACTCATCGTTACAATCGAAGCACCTTCTGTTAAATAAGGCTTTGCAGCGTTTGCAACGGCAATTAGAGAGTATGCACTTGTATCCTGTGCAAATGCATAGCCATCACGTGAAGTTTCGACAAAGCGGTTTTTTAAGTCGTCCCCATTTGCAAAGGCAACAGAATGGACGATCCCGTCGATTGTACCGAAAGAAGAACCGATTTCCTCGAATGCTTTTGCAATCGAATCATCACTATTTACATCACATTCTACGACAGCTGTTTTATACTCACTATAGTCTGCTAATACTTTTTCGATTTTTCCTTTTGAGCGCTCTTTACGATACGTGAAAATAACATTTGCGCCAACTTCCATTAATCTTTTTGCAATCCCCCAGGCGATGCTTCGTTCGTTCGCAACCCCCATCACAACAATATTCTTATCTTTTAACCCTAAAATATCCATTATTAGACACCTCTTTACTGAAATGTTATCTGTTATTAGTACCAACTACTAAAATTAACTATAACACTTCTGTTATCAGCACGCAATAAAAAGTTGACAGCTATTTTGTTATGCAATATACTGAACCTAGCTACTTTGTTTTGCAAGGTAGTAGATTTTTGCTAACTATCTTGTTATGCAAGGGAGTGAAGGGATGTCAATTCGAAGTCAGTTGCTAAAGGGGATATTGGATGGTTGTGTGCTAGCCGTTATTGAGAACGAGACGGTTTATGGCTATGAATTGTCTGAAAAATTACAAAAGGCAGGTCTAAAAGATGTTAGTGAGGGAACTATTTACCCTGTTCTTCTACGATTACAAAAAAATCAATATATTGAAGGGGAAATGCGCCCATCTGAATCAGGACCTAATCGGAAATATTATTCATTAACATCACAGGGCAAAGAAATGTTAAATGAAATTAGGCTTGAATGGGAAACTATTGCAAAACCGATTACAACATTATTAAGAGGTGATTGAATAGTGAAAATAAAGACGCTTTTACAGGAAAATAATGAACGTAGGAAATTATTAAATGACGAAAATTTTATCTATTATGAAAATTTATTAGTCTATATACGTAGTTCCTTCATGAAGGATGACAGAGCGACGGAGGAATTGTTGTTGGAGCTATTAGAGCATTTAATAGCAGCACAACAAGATGGAAAGAGAGCAGAAGAGGTTTTTGGAAAGAAGCCAAAGGAGCTTGCTGATGATATTATCGCAACATTACCGAATGAAAGACCATCTAAAATAATTATTTTTGTATTAGAAACTATTCTACAGTTTTTAGGTATTTATACGGTAATTACCGGGATACCTTTAATGTTTAGTAATAAACCGAATACAATTTATATTGGTTCAATTAGTTTATTGGTAGGGTGGCTTATTATAGGGTTTTTAATAATAATTGTACTATTAATGAAGCTATTAAAATCTCAAGCTTTCAATGGAAAATCAATTAATAAGAAGATTTTATGGTTTTGGGGAACAGCAAGTGGAATATTTATATTTATTGTCATGCTATTAAGTATTTGGATTGAACCATTTGGTACTGCAGTGACAATTAGTAAGTATACTCAGGTGATTGTAGGCGCTGTATTACTCATTCTTAGTTATGTATTAAAGAAATGGAGAGAAGCGAAATAAAAAACTGCAACTCCAATTATTAAATGTTCATTAATAATTGGGGTGCAGTTCAAAATTACAGTACAGTATTATTCAAATTTTAATGAATCACCATCAAATGTTTCGTCTGCTACTTTAATGGAATCAGTAGGGCAGCCCTCGAAAGCGTCCTGCATATCCTCTAGTAAATCCTCGGGTACTTCTGTCGTCCCCATATTATCATCTAAAATAACAAAGGCAATACCTTCATCATCATAATCATAAATATCAGGTGCAGCTGCGCCACATGCGCCACACGCGATACAAGTATCTTTATCTACGATTGTATATTTTGGCATTCTTTTCTCTCCTTTATGGTCTCTCTTCCATTCGATACTTCCTTATTCTAAATCGGTTTACTATTCTTTTCAACCTTCAATGTTTTAAATTCATACAAATGTACGAGATATTGAGCTCCTGAAAGATTAAGATTTTTCTTTTCCGGCATGTTGGTGAAATACATCATAACCTACTTACTCTTTGTTGAAAAGATAATAGAACATACGACGTATTACGTCAAGACTCAAAAAATATAAGGATGATTATTTAGTTGGTCAATTTCATAAATAGTTTTTTGCATAAAAAGGCGAACATTATTTTAGATTGAAGCGGAAGACGGCGACTCCTGCGGGAAAGTGAAGTGATGAGACCCCGCAGGAACAAAGCGACGAGGAGGCTCAGCGCTTCGCCCGCGGAAGACGTCCGTCTGTAGATTAAATCGAACGATTATTGTTATTGTACATTGAATGTTCGTATATATTAACTGTTTTATGAATTATGACGTTGATTTAGTAGAGAATAAAATTAGAGTTCGAACATATTGTTGTATAAAGCCAGCAAAATTAGAGGTTAATTCCTTTATATATGGCTAATTCATTTGACAAAGGGGATTGCTATGAAGGTAATAGCTGCAGTTGTTAATAAGGTTAATGGTCCATACGAAATGGAAGCATTGCAATTAAGTGAAGTGCAACAGGATGAGGTGCTAGTAAAAATCGTTGCATCAGGTATTTGCCACTCTGATGAAGCGTTGCGTGTTGGAGACGCTGAATTTCCTTTACCGGCTGTACTTGGCCATGAAGGTGCTGGGATTATTGAAAAGGTCGGTAGTAACGTAAAAAACTTTGCAGTAGGGGATCAGGTTGTACTTTCCTACAATTACTGTGGTACATGTCCAAGCTGTCGGACAGGTCATCCTTCCTCATGTAAGGACTGGCCAATGCTAAACATGAGCGGTATGCGTCCGGATGGTAGTTCTGTTTTTACAAAAGAAGATGGAACACCAGTATCCAATTTCTTTACGCAGAGCTCTTTTGCTACACATACAATTGTTCATCAAAATAATCTAGTGAAGGTAGACCCCGATGCAGATTTACGCTTAATTGGTCCGCTAGGCTGTGGTTTTTTAACAGGGGCAGGTACAGTTGTGAACGGTTTAAAGCCGGAAATTGGTGATTCCATGATTGTTTTCGGTACAGGTGCTGTAGGGCTTGGTGCATTGATGACAGCTAAAATTGAAGGTTGTTCGACGATTATTGCGGTAGACATCCATGACTCGCGCCTCGAAATTGCGAAGGAGCTGGGGGCTACACATACGATTAATAGTAGAACAGAAGACTTAGCAGCCCGTGTCGGAGAAATTACAGGGGGACTGGGAGTAAACTTCTCAATCGATACGACTGGAGTTGCGGCAGTGATGAAGGCTGCTATCGATGTGCTTGCTGTTGGTGGTATTACGGCACCAGTTGCAGTAACACCAAATAGTATTGAGATTCATACTGTTTTAGATTTAGTTTTTGCTAATCGCTCGATTAAGGGTATTTTGATGGGCGACTCAGTTCCACAGCTAGAAATTCCGAAGCTAATTGGATTCTATAAGGCTGGTCAATTCTCCTTTGATCGACTTGTGCAGTTTTATTCTTTTGACCAAATTAATGAGGCGAGTGCCGATTCAAATAGTGGGAAAACGATTAAACCAATTTTAATCATCGACGAAACGTATCGCGCGGATGAGCCGCTACCAGTATAATTCGTCTACTAAGCACGGTTAGTCTACAATATTTTATACGGTTAAAAAGCCTTGATATCATTGATATTATAGGCTTTTTTTTAGGATTAGGTTATACTTTTAAGCATAACACTAGTAAATGAGGGATTTGATTTGCTATTTCAACAAATTCTTTTACACATATTTCTCAAACTGAATAATGAAAGAACCGTTTCGGCTGCCTATCATCTTATAAAAGGGAAGCGGTCGGGGCAAACAATTCAGGATGTCGGCATTTTTAAGCTGCATCCGTATTTCGGTTTATTAAGAAAGCTAGACCGAAAGCGATTTGATGAAGAGGTTGCCCTATTAGTTCAATATAATTATTTAAAGGTAACTGAAAATGGCTACTATGAGATGAAGGCTACAGGGCTAAAAAAGGCAAATACCCCTATGTCGATTACGTTTGATGGCTGGCATTATCAAGGAAACGAGCATGTATTTTTCGCACGGCTATCGCTCATTGTGCAAAGCTTATCGTATCAAAAGGCTTCGATTCGTTCGTTTATTCCTATTCAACGAAATGACAAAATACAGCAATGGTGTAGAGGGTTTTTACTTACGAATGAATATCAATCCAATTCGATTCAAAAACTTTTACATGATGAAATGGAGCAAAGTTTGATAGAATCGGACACTACTGAGCAGCAAAAGCAATTTATCGTGAGCCGTTTAGTTGGTGCAAACATGCCCGGTGTTACGTGGCAGCAATTAGCTTATGAAACTGGGCAAACGGAGCTAGATTGCCAGTTTCTTTACATCGCAGCGCTTCATCAATGGTTACAGGCTATTTATAAAAAGAAGGCAGCGTTTCCTCTTTTATTTCAAATGATGGAGGGGGTACGAATCGATGCACCCCTAACAGACTCTGCCAATCAGACAGCCCTACTGTACCGTCAAGGCTATAGTCCTGAGCAAATAGGCTCCATGCGCCGTTTAAAGTTAAGTACGATAGAAGATCATCTAGTTGAAATAGCAATGAATGAGCCAGACTTTGATATATCACCGTTTATTTCACAGCCCGATTGTCTGCATGTACATCAGGCTGTAGAAGCGTATGCAACTCGAAAACTAAAGGTATTACGTGAAGTGCTGCCGAATTTATCCTATTTTCAAATTCGATTAGCCTTGGCAAAGGGGGATAGTTAAATGGAACTCGAACAAAAACTATATGAGTATTTTGGTTATCCTTCTTTTCGAACGGGGCAAAGGGAAGTCATCGAACGATTGCTCGACGGTAAGGATGTAATTGCATTGCTGCCTACGGGGATGGGTAAATCCCTATGCTATCAGCTTCCGGGGTATCTATTCGAGAAGCCTGTGTTGATCGTCTCACCACTTCTATCCCTAATGCAGGATCAGGTCGATCAACTAAAACAGCTTGGAGAAAAGAGAGTAGTTGCGCTCAATTCATTTTTATCACCTCAGCAAAAAAAGTATGCTCTTCATTATTTACAAGAGTATCGTTTTATATTTACATCCCCTGAGATGCTAACACAGCCACAGGTGAGAGAGCGTCTTGCACAAATTGAATTTTCATTAATTGTAGCTGACGAGGCGCATTGTATTTCTCAATGGGGCTTTGATTTTAGACCAGACTATTTACGGATTGGTGAAGTGCTAAAGGCAAACCGTCCACCGATACTTGCTTTGTCTGCTACTGCCACTCAAACGGTTCTAGAGGATATTAAAGTTTACCTACATATGCAGGAGCCGTATACTTTTATCGGTAATGTGGATCGCCCGAATATTGGTATTGCACAAAAATCGTTTATGGCAAAGGAAGAAAAGTTTGAATGGATCCTACAGCATGTAAAAAATAGCGCGGGTCCAGGGATAATTTATACACAATCGAGAAAAAAGGCAGAAAATTTTAGCCGTCAGCTTTTAGAACATGGGATTTTAGCTGCATCTTATCATGCCGGCAAGGAAGCTGAGGATCGGCAATTTATTCAGCAGCAGTTTATTGCAGGTGATTTACAATGGATCGTAGCAACAAATGCATTTGGTATGGGTGTGCATAAAAACAACATTCGCCAAGTGATCCATGAATCGATGCCTGCTAATATATCAAATTATATGCAGGAAATTGGACGAGCGGGTCGTGATGGCCAGGATGCTGTCGCAATTTTATTGTATGTGGAGGGGGACGAGCACTTTGCAAAATATATTGCCACAGAAGACTTGCCAAAGTCAGTACATGTTGACAGTTACTTGCGATATCAGCAGGGGATGCAAAATCCGATGTCGATGCTACAAGCGGGCGAAATATCAGAAACTGCCTTCCGAGTGCTAGATTATTGGATGAAGCAAGAAAATGTTGAAGCGGTAAAGCAAAGACTACTAAATATGGAGATTCACAAATATGAAGCTGTCCGTGAAATGATGAATATTGTTGTAGGAGCAGGCTGTATGAGGGAAAAAATAGTATCCTATTTTGGACAAAAACTAGCGTATAGACCTCCGAACTGTTGTCAAAACTGTGGCATCGAACTCCAGCAGCTACTAGCTCCCCGAAGTGAAGAAAAGGTCGAACACATGCTAGCATGGAATAATAGATTGCGAAAATTGTTGTTTACTGACGTTTAACTAGCAATGTACCGTTTACTTTTGAATCTATTTTCGTCATAATATGAACATAGAGAGTGTAAGTTGGAGGGTGTAAGTATGACGAAGGAAGATTATCGCGAAAAAATAGAAGAGCATCGCCAGGAAGTGGAATTTGAAGGTGAACAAGCAAGACTTTCGCGCTCACAAATAAAGCAAAAAAAACGTAAAAATCCGCTTATGAAGATATTACTTGTTGTTTTTATTTTTATTCCATTGACGATATTAGTTTATGTTCAATTCTTTTATGAACCAGCGCCAAAGGAAGTAGCGGAGCCAGAAGAAAGTATTGTAGTAGAAAAAAATGAGCCAATCCATTCTGCTAAGAAAGATGATGAAAATACAGGTGGTGTAACAGATGTTTCTAACGACCAAGAGGAATTAGCAAAGGAACAGGCAGAAGCAGCAGCCCAAGCGGCAAAAGAAGCAGAGAAGAAGGCGCAGCAGGAGGCAGCTCAAAAGGCAGCCGCTGAGCAAAAGGCAAAAGAAGAAGAGGCGAAGCGAAAAGCTGAGGCCGAGCAAGCTGCATCACAAAAAACACATGTTGTTAAAAGTAATGAAACACTGTACCGAATTGCGATGCAATATTATAAAGATCCGAACGGAGTAGAAAAGATTAAAAAGGCAAATAATTTAGGTTCAGAGCAAATTTACGTTGGTCAATCTTTAATCATTCCATAATGTTACCATAGGATGTTAAAATAATGATGTTTATAAAGTGCTGAAAAAGCGATGCGAAAAAGACGGGCCCGTTAATGGTGACGTCTTTTTCTGTTGAAATGGAGGGATAGGACATGATTTTTTTGATAATCATCGCGGCAAGCTTGCTTCTACTCATGTTCTATATGTATAAGGAAGCGAATGAAAATAATGTAAAGCTTCATACGATACATGCCAAGGGGAATAACGAACAACTATCGATATTTTTTATTTCCGATGTTCATTTACGGAAAATTAATCGAAAAATGGTCCAATCAATTGATAAACAGATTCATGCAGTCATTATTGGTGGAGATTTCGCAGATAGTCGTACATCACTCGAACGAATAAAAAATAATATTGAGCTATTACAGTCGCTTGCGCCAGTTTATTTTGTTTGGGGAAATAATGATCGAGAAGTTGGCGAAAAACAGCTTCGGCAGCTCTTTGAGGAAATGGGTGTAAAGATAGTAGAAAATGATGCGTTCCAACTACAGCAACGAAAAAATCCGATTTGGATCAGTGCTATAGATGATACTTCGGTTCAGAATTATTCCTTTGAAAGAGCGCTAGCAAAATGTGAGGGGGACGATTTGATTATCTTCATTTCTCATAATCCACAAGTGTTACAGAAGGTGCCAACAATAAAAAAACCAATACTAATGTTAGGAGGCCATCTACATGGAGGTCAAATTCGATTTGGAAAATTTGGTATTCATCCACATGGATCCTTTACTGTACGGCAAGGTGTGCCTACATTGATTAGTAATGGTTACGGTACTACACTTGTGCCATTTCGATTAGGTGCTAAGCCGGAGTGTCACATTATTGACATAATTATTTCGGGAAATGAAAGTACAGTGCAATAAATTTTAGCGCTATACTATATAGAGGTCATAGCAATTAGAGGAGATGTTACGATGCAAAAGGTAGATGCAGTAATTGTTGGTGGAGGGCCATGTGGATTATCTGCTGCCATAGAGCTACAAAACATTGGACTAAAGCCAATTGTTATTGAAAAAGGGAATGTTGTAAATGCCCTATACAATTATCCAACACACCAAACATTTTTTAGTACAAGTGAAAAATTAGCGATCGGTAATGTACCGTTTATTATTGAAGAACGTAAACCTCGCCGAAATCAGGCTCTTGTTTATTATCGTGAAGTTGTAAAAGCAAAGAACCTACAAATAAACCGTTTTGAAATGGTTAAAAACGTAGAAAAAATTGGAGAGCAATTTGTTGTCACTTCCGATAAAGATATGTACGAAACACCCTATGTTATTATCGCCACAGGCTATTATGATCATCCGAACCTTCTTGGGATTCCTGGTGAGGGTTTACCAAAAGTGCATCACTATTTTAAAGAGGCGCATGAATATTTCGATACGGATGTCGTTGTAATCGGCGGCAAGAACTCAGCTGTTGATGCGGCGCTTGAATTAAATAAAGCAGGGGCTCGTGTTACGGTTGTGTACAGAGGGTCAGTCTATTCGCCAAGTGTTAAGCCGTGGATTTTGCCGGAGTTTGATGCTTGTATTCGTGAAGGCGAAATTACGATGCATTTTGAAAGTCATGTACAAGAGATTCGGGAGACGGAAGTTACTATTAATGTTCAAGGCAAAGAACAAAACATAAAAAATGATTTTGTGTTTGCGATGACAGGCTACCACCCCGATCATCAGTTTATTCGTGGGATGGGTGTACGTATCGATGATTCATCAGGTCGACCACAATTCGATCCTGAAACAATGGAAACGAATGTTGAAAATTTATTTATTGCTGGTGTACTGGCAGCAGGAAATAATGCGAACGAAATCTTCATTGAAAATGGTCGCTTCCATGGTGGAATGATCGCACAAAGGATAAAAGGTCAGTAATAATGAAAAGAAGAGGGTGACATAAGAGTCTCCTCAAAAAATGAAAAGCCTCGAAAAATTACGTTCAGTAAAATTTTCGAGGCTTTAAATGTGTAATTATTTTTCGTAGCATAATTTCCAAATCACGATTTTGCTCATTTGGCGAAATCGATATACAACTTATTTTAAAATAAGTGTCACGGTAGATCTTTTTACCTAATTTGGCACATATTTATATTTAAGTCGTATATCAAAATCGTCAAATAGCGTTTTGGCGATTTAAAAATGAGGTCGTTATATTTTTTTAGTAAAAATAAAATCAGTACACGTGCTTTTTTATAAAGTTTAGAAGGTAAAAATTTTTCGAGTTTTAGCATTGTCTAGCCCCTCGAGGTCTCTTCATCCCTCGGTTGAAAGAGGAAAGGCTTCTTTCTATACGGGGCTGCCAGCAGCTGTCAGGCTAAACGGGCGCTTCTGTATCTCTAAACTAATAAAGAAAAAAAGGCGTGGTACGATCGCTGAGGTTGTGGCAGGAATCTTCTAAAAAAGAGCTCTTTTTTTTAACTTTTTTTCTCGATATTCACCTGTTTGCATGAAAAACTGTACTCCGAAGTGGTAGTAATAATATTAATTATCTCTGAATTTATCCATTTGTTTAAAAGGTCTAACCGTTATTTTTTATATGAAAACGCTCATTTTTCAAAGGAAATGAGTGGCTTTTATCCTTCAATCACTGGAGTAAAATCTTAGAAGAGGCTGTGATAATCCACTTTAATAGTGAACGTAGCCTTAGACTATTTATGTCCTAATCCTGTCTAGCAATTAGGAAAAGTACGTTTTTAATTCAACTGGTGATTGAACTTGGTTTAGACCGATGAGTAGCTTTAATCTCGCTTTTTGACCATTAATGCCTGTTGCAAAAATAACTCCAGCTTCCTCGAGGCTCTTGCCACCGCCTTCATAGCCGTAGACACCTTCTGCAATACCATTAAAGCAGCGAGAAACTAGGACGACAGGAATCTTTTGATCGAGTAAGCGGCCAATACTTTTAGAGACAGCGGGAGGAACGTTTCCTTGCCCTAGTCCCTCTAATACAACGCCGTCATAGCCTAAAGAAATAAGTGAATCGAGCAAATCGGCTTCCATTCCTGCATATGCTTTTAGCAGTGCGACTCTTTTTTCAATTCTCTCGACGGCAACAAATTGTCTTCTAATGGGCTGTTGTTGAAACACGACCGTTTTTTTCGTGATTAAACCAATCGGTCCATATTGCGGACTCTGAAACGTGTTTACACTAGAAGTCGAAGTTTTCGTAATATTAAATGCTTGATGAATCTCATCGTTCATTACGACAAGGACACCTTTTTCTCGTGCCTGATCGTCACAGGCAACTCTCACTGCCTCCACTAAATTATAAACACCATCTGCTCCGAGCTCATTGGAAGAACGCATGGCGCCTGTTAATACGATAGGGAAATTCACCTTTAACGTTAAATCTAAAAAGTAGGCAGTCTCCTCTAATGTATCCGTACCGTGTGTAATAACGACACCATCTAAAGCTGCCATATTAGCTTGTTCCCTAATTAAATTACGAAGTTTCAGCATCTCCGTTGGTGTAATGTGTGGTGAAGGCAAATTGAACGCCTCGATTTCTATAATATTTGCGTATTTTTTTAATGTATCATGCTCATCCATAATGGGATTATGCTCATTCGGTAGCACAGCACCTTCTGCATTTATTTTCATTGAAATTGTACCACCAGTATGAATAAGTAAAATATTTTTTTTCATAAGAAAATCCTCCCTATATAACTCTATGTCGGTTGATTAGTGTTATAATAAAATAACACGATTGAATGTACGGATTTGGAGGGAGCAATACTATGTTAATACTTTTATCAGCTGCGATTGCCCCTGGACTAGCGCTTCTTAGTTATTTTTATTTACGAAATCAAATGGCAACAGAGCCAAGAAGAACGCTTATACATTCCTTTATTTATGGCTGTCTAATCACTTTCCCCATTTTATTTATTCAATTTGTTTTGGAAGAGGAGCAAGTGTTTTCAAGCCCATTTGTCTCAAATGTTTTGTTTACAAGTACGATAGAAGAATTTTTTAAGTGGCTTGTCATTTTCGTCGCTATTTTACGACATATTGAGTTTGATGACCCATATGACGGAATCCTATATGGAGTCGCTGTGTCGTTAGGCTTTGCAACTGTTGAAAATGTGCTATATTTATTGTCCTTTGGATTAGATACGGCGTTTGCTCGCGCTATATTACCTGTATCTAGTCATGCCTTGTTTGGTGTAGTGATGGGCTATTATTTTGGAAAATGTAAATTCTCTCATGATGATAAAAGTAAAGAGTGCTTGTTGCTAGCATTAGTTGCACCCGTTTTCTTGCATTTTAGTTATAACACAATTTTAACGTTAAAGGGTAACTTCGCTTTGTTAATGGTCCCGTTTATGCTTTTCCTTTGGTGGTTTGGCTTAAAAAAAGTCAAGCAAGCTCATCAACATTTAGTTCAGCATTTATTTGAAAACAACAAATTATAGTAGCTTTTTATTTACAGTTTCGTGTAAATGAAAGGCTATTTTTTTATGTATAAAACAAACTCTTTTTTGCATGCTATGAAAAAGGAGTGGATATTTATGTTGCGAAAACAAATTATCATCTTATTATTGCTCATTGCTACCGTATTACCTGTAAGTAATAGCGCTGCATTTAGTTCACAGGAGGTACAACGAGGTGCATTTGGTGATGATGTTATTGAACTGCAATCAAGATTACAATATTTAGGGTTCTATAATGGGAATATTGACGGTATTTTTGGTTATGCAACTTATTGGTCGTTGCGTACCTTTCAAGAGCAGTATGGATTAAAAGTAGATGGAATTGCTGGTTCAACGACTAAGAAAAAACTGTCCGATAATTCGGGTTACAACAAGCAATTTGTTATGGATCAAATAAAAAAAGGGAATCGCTTTACAACATATGGCGGTATTCCGTTAGAACAGCAAGTGAAAGAGGGCACAAAAAACGAAACAACACAGCTACCCCCAAAATATACAGAAAAGGATTTGCAAATAATGGCTAATGCTGTTTATGGTGAAGCGCGTGGAGAGCCTTATGAGGGGCAGGTTGCCGTTGCGGCTGTTATTTTAAACCGCTTAGAGTCATCGGAATTTCCGAATACAATTTCTGATATTATTTTCCAACCGTTAGCATTCACAGCGGTAGCTGATGGACAAATTTGGTTAACGCCGAATGATCGAGCGAAACAAGCAGTGCTAGATGCCATTAATGGATGGGATCCGTCAGAAAACGCACTATATTATTTCAATCCTAAAACAGCAACTAGTAAATGGATTTGGACGAGACCACAAATTAAACAAATAGGGGAGCATATTTTCTGCTACTAGAGGTGACAAAAAATGAGAAATAGTTTTTATTTACTCGGTATAATCATTTTGGCGCTAGGGCTTTATTCTATTTATGTAACAAAAGAAAACAATCAGCTTGAGCGGACTGTTCATGCGCAATACACAAATGAACTTGCTAATGCGTCAGAAAAATTAACAGCGCTGCAAAGGTCTCTTTCGCAGGCGCTCATTTTCCAGGACGAACGAGCGCTCACAAATGAATTAGATTCTATTTGGCGTATTAGTAATGAAATGCGAAATTCGATCGGCCGTCTTCCAGTACAGCAAAACGTAGCGAATGATTGGATGCGATACCTAGGTAAAATTGGTGAGGAGGCTAAACGGGCATCCGTATCAAAGGATTTTTCTGAATGGCAAAATAAAATGACAACCATTTCATCTAATTTGGATGCACTTTCAGAGGACTGGAATGTAGCAACTTCCAATTTTTTTGAGCAAGATGGGAATTATTCGAAATGGGCTGACAATTTGGCTCTTGAAACTGAAGAGTCTCCATTCTCGGCGGTTTCTGGCAATTTGAAAAGCTATAACGAAACTGATTTTCCATTAACTGCTAGTGAATCTGATTACCAAAAAAAGAAGGATTTACAGCATATAGTTGATCGAGAAGTGACGAAAGATGAAGCACTTGGAAAATTCGAAGGAGTATTTCCTAAAATAGGGAATGCAACGATAACCGTTACGACTAGTGAGGATGATGCTCCGTATCCGTTTTATCATATTCAATTTGCGCGCGGCTCCCGCTTAGGCTATGCGGATATTACGAAAAAGGGTGGTCATATACTTTCCTTTTTACTAGAACGCCCCGTAAAGGAAGCAAATATATCACAGCAAGAGGCGAAACAACGAGCAGAGCAATTTATGAAGGATGCTGGTTTTAAGGATGTAACCTACAAAGAAGCGAGAGAAAACCATGAGGCATGGCATTTTGTCTTTACAAGGCTGTATAATGATGCATTAGTTTATCCAGACAGTATCCAACTTAAGCTAGCAAAGGATAATGGTGAAGTACTTGGAATTAATGCAATGGAATATGTGCAGAAAGAACAAATAAAGCAGCAGGCAAAGAATCCGATTAAATGGGATGAATTTTTCCATCCGAATGCGGTTGTAGAAGAAGAACGCTTAATATATACAGAAAATAAAGCATATGACCTTCGTCTTTGCTATGAAGTAATTGTTCGACTAAAAAATGACAATCACGATACATTCCGAGTAGTGATTGATACAGAAAATCATGATGTACTACAAGTTGAGGCTTTATCTTAATAAATATTAGGATAATTTATAGAAAAATTTAGAAACCCATGCGATAATAAAAGTATTATTTCTAACTTTAAGGGGATACGGCATGGAACTTAAGATTGGGACAATACTTTTACTAGAACCAACATATACAGATCGAGTTGAAAGATTTCGCTGTAAAGTTGTTGAGGGGCATGATGGTGTAATTTATATTGATTATCCTATAAATATTGCAACAAAAAAAACAGCTTTTTTAATGGATGGTGCACAATTCCGAGTAACATTTAATACAGAATCGAAGGATAGCTACGCCTTTAATACGGAGGTGCTAGGTCGAAAATCTGGGAATATCCCAATGATTATGCTTGCATGGCCTTCGGAGGAAGAACTTATTAAAATTCAACGGCGTGAATATGTGCGCGTGGAAACGCCAGTTGATATTGCGGTGGAATCGAATAATCAATACCATCAATTTATCGCCGACGATATTAGTGCAGGTGGTGTCCTGTTAAATTTACGTTCAAAGGTTCCTTTTGCGGATGGAGATACGGTAAAATTAACAATTGTGTTGCCATTCATAAATGGAGATATCCATTATGTCCAAACCGATGCTTATGTCGTTCGTATTTTTGAACGAGATGGCAGAACGCTGGCTTCCGTTCAATTTACTGATACAGATGATATCGATAAACAATATATCGTTCGTTTTTGCTTTGAACGCCAATTACAAATTCGAAAAAAAGAAATGAATGAGGTTTTATAGTCACCTGTTACGGTGGCTTTTTTTATTCAAAGATGTACGAACAACAGATGTGTTTATGAAGGAACTTTACATAAATTGTGGTACAATTGTGTAAGGAAAGTAGGGATTATTATGTCGAAACTAATTCAAATTGCAATTGATGGTCCTGCAGGTGCAGGAAAGAGTACGATTGCGAAAATTGTAGCCGAGGCTTTATCGTTTACGTATATTGATACGGGGGCAATGTACCGTGCAGTAACGTATAAAGCGATGAAACAAAACATAAGATTAAATGATACTGAGTCGTTGGAGAAAATGCTTCGCTCAACAGATATCGTATTACAACCATCAAAAGATGGACAACTTGTATTCTTAGATGGCGAGAATGTGTCATCTCAAATTCGCTCTAACGAGGTTACTGCTAATGTTTCTCAAGTAGCTGCACATGCGAACATCCGTGAAATATTAGTAGCAATGCAAAAGGCGTTAGCGGCAAATGGTGGTGTTGTAATGGATGGACGAGATATCGGCACACATGTATTAAAGGATGCGGAATTAAAAATATTTATGTCTGCTTCGGTAGAGGAACGTGCTCGTCGTCGTTTTATTGATAATGAAAAACGAGGAATTCCTTCAACGATTGAAACATTACAACAAGAAATTGCGTTACGAGATAAGTTAGATAGTGAGCGAGAAGCTTCACCACTAATTCAGGCAGAGGATGCAATTTATTTAGATACAACCGAGTTATCGATAAATGAAGCAGCAGATACTATTTTAAAATTAGCAAAAGAGAAGATGATCTAACGAAAAAAGTGTTTAATAACATGGAATTTTTGAAAATAAAGGGATAATTTTTGTTTTTATTCCTGTTTTCGAATAAAATAAGAGTGGAAGATGCGAAGGAGGGTTACATATGTCTGAGGAAATGAACTTAAGTGTTAACGAAGGATTTCAAGAAGGAGATATTGTAAAAGGGATTGCTGAGCAAGTAGATGAGAAATCAGTAACCGTTTCGATTGAAGGTGCTCCTTTTGATGGAATTATACCGATTAGCGAACTTTCAAGCTTACACATTGAAAAGGCTTCTGATGTTGTATCCGTTGGAGATACACTTGAGCTGATGATTACAAAGGTTGAGGAGGAAAACTTCGTGCTTTCAAAGCGTAAGGTAGATGCCCTCAAAGCGTGGGATACTCTTATCGGTAAGTTCGAATCCGGCGAAGTATTTGAAGCAGAAGTAAAAGATGTGGTGAAAGGCGGATTAGTCGTTGATTTAGGTGTCCGTGGCTTTGTTCCTGCATCCCTTGTAGAAGATTATTTTGTAGAGGATTTTGAAGATTATAAAGGCAAAAAGATGAGCTTCAAAATTACTGAGCTAGATAAAGAAAAAGGACGCTTAATTCTATCACATCGAGCAGTCGTTGAATTAGAAAAAACGTCTAAGAAAAAGAAAGCTATTGAAAACATTCACGAAGGCGATGTGCTAGAAGGCAAAGTTCAGCGTTTAGCAAGCTTCGGGGCTTTTGTTGACTTAGGTGGTATCGATGGTTTAGTGCATATTTCACAAGTTGCACATGAGCATATTGACGATGTATCTAAAGTGCTTACAGAAGGTCAGCAAGTAACAGTAAAGGTGCTTTCAGTTGATCACGCGAACGAGCGTATTGCGCTATCGATTAAAGATACTCTACCTGGTCCATGGTCAGGTGTTGCTGAGAAGGCATCTAAGGGGGCTATTTTAACAGGGAAGGTAAAGCGTCTCGTATCATTTGGAGCGTTTGTTGAAGTTTTCCCAGGTGTAGAAGGCCTAGTACACATTTCTCAAATTTCTCATAAGCATATTAATACGCCACATGAAGTGTTAAAAGAGGGTCAAGAAGTTCAAGTGAAAGTACTTGAAGTAAGTGAGCCTGATAAACGCTTATCTTTAAACATAAAAGATTTGCTTGAAAATCCTGATAAAGAAGAAGTGTTTGATTATGAATTGCCAGAAGAAAACACGGGCTTCTCATTTAGTGATGTAATTGGTGATCAGTTAAAGCGTTTTACTGAAAAATAATAGATCGTAATTTGAAGAAAAATTTACGTTTTTCTACTGAAAATTTAAACTGTAGACAAACTCAAAGGAACTTGAGTTTATCTACAGTTTTTGTAATTTATAAGAAAGTATTTAATGTTGCTTTGGAACTTCTCAATGTGTTATTTTATCCATAACCCAGCATTTTCTAATTTTCTTTTTCCTTTAAATGCAAAGACAATAGCAAAAATATTTAATATAAACATAACAAAAATACCGTATAGCACATACGTATAACTACCTGTTATTTCAAAAATGAAGCCATACCCCGGTAATGCAACAATACCTGCTATTGCTAATCCTGTTATCGCAAGTCCATAAATTTGGCTAAACTCTTTATTGCCAAATAGTGCAGAAGTTAAAAGAGGTCCTAATGTCCCGAGAGATGAAACAACAAATCCATAAAGGCCTGTAGCTACTGTAAACATTAATGGGTTTTCAGGAGTAATTAATAGAATTGTTACTGGTATTAACCCTATCAGCATTGCAGCAATCGTTGTATTTTTTACGCCGATTTTATCACTGAGGAAGCCGAAAAATAATGCACCGATGACAACACCGACCGACCATGTACCCATTGCACTCCCTGCAAATTTAATATCGTATCCTAAACTCATTGCAAACGGTGCAACATGTTGATTAAATGCACCGATTGAAGTGTCGAATAAGAAGAAAATTACTAAAAAATAAAAAGCGCTCGATTTCTTGGCTATTGTAAAATTCACACCGCTATTTGTAGTAGTTGAGACAGGATTCTTTTGGTCTAGCTTCATTTCATCCATACCATATGGCTGTAAACCTTTTTGTTGTGGAGCCATTCGTATCGTTAAGAGCACAACCGGTATCACGACCGCCATTACGCCGACCCCTAAAATAATATACGTATTTCTCCAGCCTTCACTAGCGATTAAATTACCAGCTACTGGTTGAAGGAAAGCGCCGATTAACCCACCGGCTCCGACCATAATTCCGATTGCCAACCCTCTGTGCTTTTTAAACCAATTATTAATCAATACAGGACCTGCCAATTGTGTTACTAATACAGATCCCATTGCCATAGGGATCGCAAATAAATACCAACCCCATACGGAATTCATGAAACCGAACATCGCGAAGGACCCGGCCTCTAATATAACTGCTACTACTAAAAGTACTCTAATGTTATATTTTGTTACCATCTTCCCTGCAATAGGTAAAGTTATCATCGTTACAATGGATGATATACTGAAGTACAATGTTAAACTTCCCATTCCAATGCCTAAATCTTCCGTAACAGGAGTTAAAAATAATCCCCCTGTCGTCATAATGCCACCTTTAGCTGCTCCGACCATTACAACTAATCCTAATAGTACCCACCAAGCATAGTGAATTTTTTTCTTTGACTGACTCATGCTGTTATCCTCTATTCTTTTTATTGTTGCTTATTTGTACTTGCTGAAATGGCTAGATCACATTTCATAATGAAGGAAGATGATCAATGAGATGCTGTAGTTATATCGTATGAATAATTTGAATATCTTACTCTATATTTACTATCTCAAATATAATATTGCTTTTCCTTTTTAATAGAATACATCTTTGTAATATGGGGAATATTTAATTCAGTGATTGCTTTGCGTAACAAAAATAACCCTATTTTTATTATGTGTCAATATTATGAACGAAAATAATTTTGGTAAATAAAAGTATCATAAATTGAAAGAATTATATAGAAAATCGGAAAATTCTACATATTTATATTTTGTTATTTCAGTTTATTTTAGAGGTTTATTTTTGATTAGCTATGTATAGATAAAATTTCTTTTCCGTTTTGAATGTTGTGAAAAAATGATATAGTATAGGGATTGGTGTATAATACAGTAAGAATTGACACTAGCATTATTTGTGAATGCTATGTCTAAAGTTGGAAGGATGAGAAGGATGACAAAACCAGTAATCGCCATCGTTGGTCGTCCGAACGTAGGTAAATCGACAATTTTCAATCGTATTGTTGGGGAACGTGTATCAATCGTGGAAGATATTCCAGGAGTAACGCGTGACCGTATTTATAGTTCGGCAGATTGGTTAACACATGAATTTAATATTATTGATACAGGCGGGATTGAAATTGGGGACGAGCCGTTCCTAGAGCAAATTCGCCAGCAAGCCGAAATCGCTATTGAAGAGGCCGACGTTATTATTTTTATGACGAATGGTCGTGAAGGTGTAACAGCGGCTGATGAGCAGGTAGCGAAAATTTTATATAAAACGAAGAAGCCTGTAGTACTAGCTGTAAATAAAATTGATAACCCTGATATGCGCGATATGATATATGATTTTTACGCATTAGGTTTTGGCGAGCCGTGGCCAATTTCAGGATCTCATGGTTTAGGTTTAGGGGATTTACTAGATGAATGTGCAAAGCATTTCCCGAAAGAGGACGAGATGCAATATGATGAGGATGTGATTAAATTTTCTTTAATCGGGCGTCCTAATGTTGGAAAATCGTCTTTAGTTAATGCCTTCCTAGGACAAGATCGCGTTATTGTAAGTAATATTGCTGGAACGACGCGAGATGCCATTGATACACCGTATACGTATGATGAACAAGAATTTGTCATTATTGACACAGCAGGTATGCGTAAAAAGGGAAAAGTATACGAATCGACAGAAAAGTATTCGGTGCTACGTGCCCTAAGAGCAATTGAACGCTCCGACGTTGTGTTAGTCGTGCTAAATGCGGATGAAGGAATTCAAGAACAAGATAAGAAAATCGCGGGTTATGCACATGAAGCAGGAAAAGCGATTATTATTGTCGTAAATAAATGGGATGCTATTGAAAAAGACGAGAAAACAATGAATTTCTATACACAGCAAATTCGTGAGCATTTCTTATTTTTGGATTATGCACCTATTGTTTTTGTATCAGCAAAAACGAAACAGCGAGTTCATCAAATCCTACCAGTAGTAAAACGAGTAAGTGAAAACCATGCAATGCGTATTCAATCATCCATTTTAAATGAGGTAATTGAGGATGCTGTTGCACGTAATCCAGCTCCAGCTGATAAAGGGCGCCGTTTACGTCTTTACTATTCAACGCAAGTGGCCATCAAGCCGCCGACATTTGTTGTGTTCGTAAATGAGCCTGAACTGATGCACTTCTCTTATGAGCGTTTCTTAGAAAATCGTATTCGAGAAACATTTGATTTTGAAGGAACTCCAATTCGTTTAATTACACGTGCGCGTGATTAATTGATAAAAGGAGATTTATACATGGAAAATGTTACGGTTTTAGGTGCCGGGTCGTGGGGGACTGCGCTCGCTGTGGTGCTTGCAGAAAATGGACAAAATACGCTTCTGTGGACACATCGAGAGGATCAGGCAACAGAAATAAACAATCAGCATACAAATAAGAAATATTTACCCCAAACAGAATTACCAAGTACGCTACGAGCAACCTCCTCTCTTGAAGAAGCTGTTTCACATGCTTCTACAATCGTTGTAGCTGTTCCGACAAAAGCGATTCGAGAGGTTTGCTCCAACGTATCCGCGTTATTAGCTAAAAAAGTGCTGCTTGTTCATGTTTCAAAAGGAATTGAACCCGATTCTTTACTACGTATTTCTGAGCTAATCGAAGAGAGTGTTGATCACGATTGGATTGAGGATATTGTCGTGCTTTCGGGTCCTAGTCATGCTGAGGAGGTAGTACTTAAGCATCCAACTACAGTCACGGCGGCCTGTAACACAATCTCTTCTGCCGAAAAGGTACAAGATCTGTTTATGAATGGCTATTTTCGTGTATACACGAATGATGATGTCATTGGTGTTGAAATAGGTGGTGCGCTTAAAAATGTAATTGCCCTGGCAGCGGGAATTACGGATGGTTTAAGCTATGGAGATAACGCTAAAGCGGCTCTTATAACGCGAGGACTAGCCGAAATTACACGTCTTGGGGTCAAGATGGGTGGAAATCCCTTTACATTTGCAGGGCTAACGGGAATGGGCGATTTAATCGTTACATGTACAAGTGTACATTCTCGTAACTGGCGAGCGGGAAATATGCTCGGTCAAGGCATGAAGCTAGAAGAGGTATTAGAGCAAATGGGCATGGTTGTTGAGGGAGTTCGTACGACGAAGGCAGCATACCAGTTAGCTCAAAAATATGATGTACCAATGCCAATAACAACAGCGCTCTACGATGTTCTGTTTAATGAGAAGGCGCCCAAAACGGCTGTTGATGAGTTAATGATTCGGATGAAGAAAAGCGAAATTGACGAATTACGTTAATCGTAAAAAATTTCATAAATTGTCACAATTAATGGAGGTATCGAATGGTGCCTCCTATTATTTTTATAGACAAAAAGGTATAATTACAAACAGTGTGAAATTATTTAAATAGTTTTTTGAAGGGCGGTTATACGATTGGATCCATTTCTATTCACGGATACATCATCAATATTCATTTTAAATTCGCGTGGACCACTTTCTAGCATGCATGCACTTGATGTGATGTGGGTTTCGTTTTATTCTATAGGTTTATTGATGTTATCCTTATTCTTAATAACTGCGATTCGTAAATGGGTAGGAAATGTGTTTTTATCCGCAATTTTAAAATTTGTGGCTTACGCAATGTTTGCTTTGGGATCATTTTTAATGGTACTCGTAATTGCAACATGGCCAGCATAATGAGTGGTAGGTGATAGATATGAAAAAATGGGTGATTATACTTTTAACAATTCTTTTTGCTACGATAGTATCAGGCTGTGGAAGCTTATATCCTGAGGAAGAGCTAGAGATAAAACAAGTGCCTGATCAAGACCAACTGGCTTCTGTGCAACGTGCAGTTGAAGAGTACAACGCAGAAACAGGGGTTTTACCGATCAAAAATAGCGAGCTGGATACTGACATTTTTATAAAATATTTAATTGATTTTTCAAAGCTTGCACCAAAATTTATTACTCAATCTCCTGGGAATTCATATGAGCAAGGTGGCATTTTTCAATATGTCATTTGGGATCCTGAAAATAACCCTACTGTGAAACTCGTTGATTTACGTACACCAGAGCGAATTAGAGAAGTGAATATGCGATTTATGGCAACAAAATATCCACAATTTAAGGATGAAGTTGCACCTTTTATTTATACGATCAACTTCGAAAATATCGGCTTTGATAATGAAATAACAGTCGCAAGTCCGTATTCCAATAACCAATTGCCATTGGTTGTCTCCTCTGAGGGGAATATTTATGTTGATTACTCAATAGATTTACAGCTGTTTATTAACGAAAACAACTTAAAGCCTACGCCTGGAGAGGATATTCGTATGCTGCTAGGGGAAGCTTATCCAGTCGTGCCAGCATACTCATTGCCATACACTGTGGATGAAAACAATGAAGTGATTTTTATGTATGATCCTGTAGCGGATGCAAAAGCTGCGAAAGAGGCAACGGAAGACGAAAAATAAGATGAATAATATTTTTAACGTCCTGCAAAATATTTGCAGGGCGTTTTTCATATTTTTATACATCTACTCATACAATGCAATACGTAAAGGAGGAGCGCAAATTAGTGAGCATATTTTTCACCAACTAGCAGAACGAACAAATGGCGATGTGTATATAGGTGTTGTTGGCCCGGTACGTGTAGGTAAATCAACTTTTGTCAAAAAAGTAATGGAAGCCATTGTCATTCCGAATATTGTTAACGAGGATGACCGTAAGCGTGCACTGGACGAGCTACCACAAAGCTCCCCAGGACCAGTTATTATGACAGCAGAACCGAAATTTGTACCTGCACAAAGCACGCAAGTAACGATTGGCGCGCATGATCTAGCTTTCCGAATTCGACTTGCCGACTGTGTAGGCTATGTGATTGATGGGGTGCGCGGTTATGAGGATGAAAGCGGTCCGAAGCTTGTTCATACACCGTGGCATGAGGAGCCGATTCCTTTCCAAGAAGCTGCGAGAATAGGTACAGATAAAGTAATTCGAGATCATGCAAATATCGGGATTGTTGTCACAACAGACGGCACAGTTAATGGTATCAAACGATCAGCTGCTGAAGTAGCTGAAATTCAAATTATTGAGCAATTACAAGCAATTGGCAAGCCGTTTGTAATTGTATTGAATAGTTCATTACCGGCGCATAAGGACACAATACGCCTACGTAATGAACTTATTGAGCGGTATAATGTTCCAGTACATTCAGTAGCTATTGATCAGCTTGGAAAACAGGATATTGCACATATTTTACAAGAGGCGTTATACGAATTCCCTGTTGAGGTAATTGAAGTAGAAAAACCGGATTGGTTAGATGTATTAGATGCGTCTCATCCGCTTCACGTAACGCTATCAGAAGCTGTGCAGCATATGGAAGCTTCTATTGGCAAAATTAGAGATGTTGAACATGCTACAAGTGTGTTAAAGCAAATTGACTTTGTTGATGGGTGTGATATTCAACAAGTGGATGCAGGACTTGGCGTGGCGACAGTTCGTATCTCTATTAGCTCAGATACATTTAAGGAAGTATGTAATGAATGGTTAACGGAGCCGATTGATACGAAAAAAGATTGGCTTGTCTTTATTAAAGAGGCCGCACAGGCTAAACAGGAGCAGGGGCGCTTTAGAGAAGCAATTAAGCAGGCGCGCGAAACGGGTTATGGCGTAACGCTACCAGAAATCGATGAATTTACGCCTAGCGAGCCAGAATTGATTAAGCAAAATAATTTCTATGGGGTCAGAATGAAGGCTAAAGCTGCTTCTTACCATATTATTCGAATTGATATGACATCCGAGTTTTCACCGTTAATCGGCTCAGAGTTCCACAGTCAGCAATTATTAAAGGATTTGCAGCATGCCTTTGAGTTCGACAGAGAAGCGTTATGGGAAACGCAATTATTTGGAACACCGTTACATGAAGTGCTGAAAGAAAGCATTCGTTATAAAATGAATGGAATTCCAAAAAGTGGGAAAGAAAGAATGCGTTTAACGATAGAGCGTATGGTAAATGAGGGAGATAGAGGTATTGTAACATTTGTAATCTAAAATTTTGACAATAAAATATGATCAAAAATTTGAACAGGACAGCTACCTTTGTAGTATAAATGTCCTGTTATTTTCGTTTTCTTGTAAAAAAAGATAAGTATCTTTAAAAACATCGGTAATTACAGTTGCTAAGCGGATTTTGATATGTTACTCTTTTTACATGATTTAGGTTCATGACCCTTTGAGAGGAGGTGAATGGTGTGAATAAAACAGAATTAGTAAACTCTGTTGCTGAAGCTGCAGGTCTTTCTAAAAAAGACGCTTCTAAAGCAGTTGAAGCTGTATTTGATACAATTCAAGATGCTCTTGCAAAGGGTGACAAAGTACAATTAATCGGTTTTGGTAATTTCGAAGTGCGTGAACGTGCGGCTCGTAAAGGTCGTAACCCACAAACTGGTGACGAAATCGAAATCGCTGCAAGCAAGGTGCCTGCTTTCAAACCAGGTAAAGCGCTTAAAGATGCTGTAAAATAATACACATCGGTAGTTACATAGAGCAGCCTTCATGTTTCATGGAGGTTGCTCTTTTTATGTACATAAAAGGAAGTATAGTAAACGGAAATAATTTCTATTATATGTTGTTGACTGATTTCTTAAGATTTATCCTATGTCCGCAAGTTAATACATATTTTCCTCAAATAAAGTAAGCATTTTTGAACTTATGGTTTGGATATGCTACGATTCATTTGTTAAGTTGAACTGCTATAGATTTTAGGGGGCAATACAATAATGTCGAACGTTGATTTTAAAAAAATAGAAGATGCAGTAAAGATGATCTTAGAAGCTGTAGGTGAGGATGTTGAACGTGAAGGTTTGCTTGATACACCAAAGCGAGTTTCTAAAATGTATGCAGAAATGTTTAGTGGCTTAAAAGAAGATCCACGTGACTATTTCAGCACTGTATTCCATGAAGAACATGAGGAGCTTGTGCTCGTTAAAGATATTCCATTTTACTCGATGTGTGAGCATCATCTAGTACCGTTTTATGGTAAAGCACATGTTGCATACATACCTAATGGTGGTAAAGTAGCGGGGTTAAGTAAGTTAGGTCGCTGTGTTGAATCTGTTGCTCGCCGCCCGCAATTGCAAGAGCGTATTACGTCCACTGTAGCTGATACTATTATGGAAATGTTAGAGCCAAAGGGTGTTTACGTCGTTGTTGAAGCAGAGCATATGTGTATGACAATGAGAGGGCTTAAAAAGCCAGGCTCAAAAACTGTAACAGCTGTCGCACGTGGACTATACGAAGAGGATGAAGTGAAACGTCGCGAGGTCATTTCATTTATTCAAATGTCATAATTTGCTCTAATTTATGTTATGATTAGTGAAGAAAATGTTGTAATGAGGAGAATTAAGGATGACACAACCTGAGTATATAATCATTGAGGCACAGGAAGATGGGGTACACGTGATCGGTTTAACGCGCGGTACAGATACAAAATTCCATCATTCAGAAAAGCTCGATACGGGTGAAGTAATGATTGCACAATTTACAGAGCATACGTCTGCCATGAAAATTCGTGGCAAGGCGAAAATCCATTCAGCACATGGAATCGTTGAAACGAGCTCGAAAAAGTAATGTGTTCACAACCTCGAAATTGATACAACACCGAAAATGGCTATGCTATAATATAAAGCATAGTCACTTTAGTGAAATGGAGTACTATCTATGAATGCAACATATATTCCGCAAGAAACTGAAAGTCTTAAAATGACAATTTTAGAGAGCATTCGACATAAGACGTTACTGAAATATATAGAAACGCCGTCATTAAATGACCATCAATTATTTTATTTGCTCCTTCCAAAATTAAATGGTGAGCAATGGGATGATAACACGACGATTGCAGCAACTACTGTTGGTATCGTACATGCATCTCTTGCAGAACACGATAAAATTAAAGCGCTAAATGCAACGTCAAAGTCGCAGCAATTAACCGTATTATCTGGAGATTACTATAGTGGTCGTTATTACGAAATATTGGCACATGCCAATAATATCCCGCTAATTCACAAAATTTCTGAGGGGATCGTTAGTCGCTGTGAACAAGAAATTACCGTATATCACTATGAAAATCGATCACTTTCAGATTGGATAAACAGTTTAGCGATAATCGACACGGTTTTAATCCAACGTTTTTACGAAGTATATCAATATGATGTGTATATACCGATTATGAAGGAAGCGTTAACAATTCAGCGTCTTAAGCATGAAATTGCGCTTACCGAGGCAGGACAGCAAACGCTATTTAGTCTGATGATGCAAAAAAGTATCGGATCTGCATCTTTCCCTGACACAATTCAGCATGAAATAAAGTCGCGTACGGACAAGCTACAGGAGCTAGTTGAGGCTAGTTCATTGGAAGAAGCGCTGAAACAGGCTATTTTACAGCGAGTGTCTTAAGTTTTATTGAGAAGAAAGGTTTTGAGAAGATGGCAAAATCGAAAGAAGAGCACGTACACGAAGTATTCGAGCAGATTTCTGGTAGCTATGACAAAATGAATTCTGTGATTAGCTTTCAAATGCATAAATTATGGCGTAATGATGTTATGAAGCATATGAATGTAAAGAAAGGTTCAGCTTGTTTAGATGTTTGCTGTGGTACAGCTGATTGGACAATCGCCCTTGCACATGCAACAGGTGGAGATGGCATGGTAAAAGGACTCGATTTTAGCGAAAATATGTTAAGTGTAGGAAAGGAAAAAATTCTACCTTATGATTTCGTAGAGCTAATTCACGGCAATGCAATGGAACTACCCTTTGAGGACAATACATTCGATTATGTGACAATCGGCTTTGGTTTGCGTAACGTGCCAGATTATATGCAAGTTTTACGCGAAATGAATCGTGTATTAAAGCCAGGTGGAATGGCTGTTTGTTTAGAAACATCTCAATCAGAAATTCCGGGCTACCGTCAAGCTTTCCGTTTTTATTTTAAATATGTAATGCCAGTATTTGGTAAATTATTCGCGAAAAGCTATAAAGAATATTCTTGGCTACAGGAATCAGCAGATGATTTTCCTGGCATGAAAAAGCTAGCTGAGATGTTTAAGGAAGCAGGCTTTGAGAGGGTAACATACAAAGGATATAGTGGTGGCGCAGCAGCTATGCACATGGGCTATAAAAAAGAAATTTAGTGGGAGAAGGTTTGTTCACGTGGAAAAGATGAAGCTAAAACTACTCTATTCTGATTTGAAATCAGATATAGATCTCATCGAAAAAGAATTAGAAAAAGCGTTGAACTCGTCTTCACACTTGTTAAATGATGCTTCTCTTCATCTATTACAAGCAGGAGGTAAACGAATTCGTCCTGTTTTTGTATTACTTTGTGCGAAATTCGGGCAATATAATATCGAGAGGATTAAAAATATTGCCGTACCATTGGAGCTCATTCATATGGCTTCGCTTGTACATGATGATGTAATCGATAATTCGGATATGAGAAGAGGTAGACATACAGTAAAGGCACAATGGAATAATCGAGTGGCGATGTATACAGGTGACTTTATTTTTGCACGAGCCTTGCAGTATGTGACTGCAATAGATAATTCATATGCCCATCAGATTTTAGCCCATACAATGGTTGAAATTTGTAACGGTGAAGTGATTCAAATTGAAGATAAGTTTCGTTTAGATCAAAATCTTAAAGATTATTTCCGACGTATAAAGCGGAAAACGGCATTATTAATTGAATCCAGCTGTGAGCTAGGAGCAGTTGTCGGTGGTGTAAATGATAAAAATAGACGGCATTTAAAGCGATACGGCTACTTCGTCGGTATGAGCTTTCAAATTGTTGACGATATTTTAGATTTTACAGCAACAGACAAAGAGCTTGGTAAGCCAGCAGGGAGTGACTTGCTACAAGGAAATATTACGTTACCGATATTGATGCTAAAGGATGATCCAACAATTCGTCCATATATTGATCAAGTAGTAGCTGGTGAGTTATCAGAAGAGCAACGAATGGACATGCTAAAGCTTGTTCGACGTTCAAAGGCAATTAAAGATGCAATGAATATTAGTAACAAATATTTACAAAAAGCATTAAAGGAAGTAGAGGCATTACCAGACCATCCAATGAAGAAGAAATTACGCGATATTGCGCTGTTTATGGGGAAACGCAAATTTTAGACAATAGTTGCAGATTCGCAGTAATTTTGGTAATATTTATCGGTAGGTGAAAAAAAGCCTTTACCCAATATTAAGGAGTGTTCTAACAATGGCAATCGAAAAAACTTTTTTAATGGTTAAACCTGATGGCGTAGAACGTCAAGTAATCGGTGATATCGTAGACCGTTTTGAACGTCGCGGTTTTGTAATGCGCGGCGCTAAATTTATGGTAATTTCTCGTGATTTAGCAGAAAAACATTATGCAGAGCATTCAGAGCGTCCATTCTTTGGCGAATTAGTAGACTTCATTACTTCTGGTCCTGTATTTGCAATGGTATGGGAAGGCGAGTCTGTAATTTCATTAGCTCGTATGATGATGGGGGCTACAAAGCCATCTGAATCTAACCCAGGTACAATCCGTGGTGACTACGCTACAACAGTATCACACAACATCATTCACGGTTCTGACTCTTTAGCGTCAGCTGAACGTGAAATCGCTTTATTCTTCGGCGAAGACTTAGTTTAATTTAAACTTTAAACAACTATCACAATCTGTGGTAGTTGTTTTTTATTGTTAATTTTGGAGGTTCTTCACCATAACTTGGGGTTGATTTACGTTGCGTCAGAGGACAACAGATGTTTTGTGTAGCGAAAGCGAAGCGGCAGCTACACGACGTTGGTCACGAAGGCGGTGTCACAGGATATGACGGTTTTAGCTTTCGTTCCTCTCTAGACGCTAATCCCCCAGGGAAATAATCTGTTCCCCAGTGAAAGGAACCGATTATTTCTGCATCGAAAGGTGTAGCCGACAGGTGCAAAGCTTTCTGCGGGAACAGTACGGGCGGAAAACCCATTTTTTCGGCATTTATCCCGAAAAAATTAGTTGGAGCCGTGCCCGCGAAAAGTGAGCTGCCTGTAGCGGAAATCAACCTCTTGCGTAAGAAAGAGGGTAGTAAAATGATTTACTACACCTCAACATTTGACTTAGGACCTTTTATTTCTCCCTATTGTGAAGTGAGATCTACATTTGTGGCTAGCTGTGTTTAGATAATAAATGAATTTTGAAAAATGAAACAATTATACCTTTATTTCGTATAGAATAGAAATAGAAAGGTGTGAGAGAATGGGTTTTTTGGAGTTAGGGGTTATCGGTTTTGTTCTTATTTCAATTGTAGGCATTCTATCTGACAATCGAACAAAAAAAGAAAAATTAAAGGTGAAGGCTTTACAGCATGAAATAGAATTAGAAAAGCTACGATTAGAAACGTATACAATAGAAACAGAAAAAATGAAGCTAGAACTTGAACAATCGAAGCTCGCTTTAATCCAATCAAAACAGCAACTGCCATATACAGCGTTAAATAAAGAAAACTAATTAGAGGTGAATGAATTGGAAGAAATTATTATCGTGCTAGGTGTTATGGTTACGGTTTGTTCCATCCCGTTAACGGCGATTGTAACAGCACACAAGCGCTCACACACAAAGCTACAAATCAAAATGCTTGAAAAGGAAGTAGAGTTGGAAAAAATGCGTTTAGAGATGTATGACAATGAAACTGAACGAATGAAGATTGAACTAGAGCAATCAAAACAGCTTTTACTTGAATCGCAGCAGCAAGTATTATCGGCTGAAAATAATAATAACTAGTGTTTTTTATAAAATGGCCCTTTTCAAAAGCTACTAGTCAAATTCGTATAGAATATTATTTCAGTAATTGGAAAATTCGGCTATAATGATGGTACGATACTATGAGGGGAAGATGTGCCACAATGTCAGATTACGAACAATTTATAGAGAGCATTAAACGTAAAACAGGTATCGACTTAGCGCTATACAAAGAAGCGCAAATGAAGAGACGTCTCACTTCGTTATATGAGAAAAAAGGCTATCGGAGCTTTGTGGACTTTTTTTCTGCTTTAGAGAAAGACCGCGATTTAATGAATGAATTTTTAGATCGTATGACGATTAATGTATCAGAATTTTATCGAAATGGAAAGCGATGGGAAGTATTGCAGAATAAAATATTCCCTAAGTTACTACAACATAATAAACGTTTGAAAATTTGGAGTGCTGCATGCTCAACGGGAGAAGAGCCTTATAGCTTAGCGATGGTATTGTCGCATCATATTCCATTATCACAGATCAGTGTATCGGCGACAGATTTAGATGAGAATGTCATACAAAAGGCGAAACTAGGGCTTTATCCAGAACGATCATTGGCAGAAGTACCGAAAGATGTACAAGCCAAATATTTTACACAAGAAGGCGCATTTTTTAAAGTAAGTGAGGAAATAAAACGAACTGTATCATTTAAAAAGCATAACTTATTAAAGGATTCGTATGAGTCTAATTTTGACCTAATAGTTTGTCGAAATGTTATGATTTACTTTACTGAAGAGGCAAAAGATCAGATTTATGCTAACTTTAGCAAATCACTACGTCCTGGTGGTATATTATTTGTAGGGTCGACTGAACAAATTTTCAATCCTGCAAGATATGGCTTTGAAGTCGAGGATACGTTTTTTTATCGTAAAAAATAATAGCGCAAAAATAAATGACAATGTATGTGTACGACACAAATGATGATTTTTTGATTCATGTGAAGAAATAACGCTTTTCGTGCATTCTGCGAAAGGCGTTATTTTAGCAGATAAAGTTGCAATCTTACGTTCTGCATATGAAAACACAGCATCTCGCTCGCATTTGGGGCGAGATACGTTTTTCTATCAAGTCTATACACATGCATTCATTTATAGAGAAAGCGTTCAGAATATTCCTAATAAATAACGTTAGTTCGGAATTCGTACTGTTTTTTATGTGGATTTATGTTATAGTGAAAAATACATACTTTAGCGAGTTGAAGGGAGAAAGTGTTTTTTATGCGTTACTTAACAGCAGGTGAGTCTCACGGACCACAATTAACAACAATTATTGAGGGGCTACCATCCCTTTTACCAATAACTTCAGAAAAGATTAATTATGATTTAAAGCGTCGACAAGGTGGACATGGCCGTGGCAGACGTATGCAAATTGAAAAGGATCTTGTAGAAATTGTAGCAGGAGTTCGTCACGGACAAACGTTAGGGTCGCCGGTCGCACTAGTTGTAACGAATGATGACTGGAAGCATTGGACGAAAATTATGGGTGCAGATCCGCTTCCGGAGGATATTGATCCTAGTGAAATTAAACGTCAAATTTCACGTCCACGTCCAGGCCATGCCGATTTAGTTGGAGGCTTTAAGTATGGTCATCGTGATTTACGTAATGTTCTAGAGCGCTCAAGTGCACGTGAAACAACCGTTCGAGTAGCAGTTGGCTCCGTTGCGAAGGCATTGTTAAATGAATTAGGTATTTCGATTGTCGCACATGTAACAGAAATTATTGGAATAAAAGCAGATGTATCAAAAGTAGCGGGTAAATCTGCAGATGAGATTCGTGAAATTGTTGAAAATGACCCTTGCTACTGTGTCGACCCAGAAGCTTCTGCAAAAATGGTGCAGGCGATTGATGAAGCAAAGCAAGCAGGCGATTCTATTGGTGGGGTTGTTGAAGTAATTATCGAAGGATTACCAGCTGGTATCGGTTCGTATGTGCATTATGACCGTAAATTAGATGGGAAGCTTGCAGCTGCTATGCTTTCTATTAATGCATTTAAAGGTGTCGAATTTGGGATTGGCTTTGAAGCAGCTCGTTTACCAGGCTCGCAAGTACATGATGAAATCATTTGGGACGAGGAAAATGGCTATACACGTGCTACTAATCGTTTAGGTGGCTTAGAGGGTGGTATGACGACGGGGATGCCAATTGTCGTTCGTGGTGTCATGAAGCCAATTCCAACGCTGTATAAACCTCTACAAAGTGTTGATATTGAAACAAAAGAACCATTTAAGGCAAGTGTTGAACGTTCAGATAGCTGCGCGGTTCCTGCAGCATCGATTGTTGCAGAGCATGTCATTGCATGGGAAATCGCTGCTGCTATCGTGGAGCAATTCCATAGCGACCAACTACCACAATTAAAGGCTCAAATTGAAGAAATGCGTAAGCTTTCAAAGGAGTATTAATATGAAAATTCCAGTAAAAGCTGCTTCACATCAATATGAAGTTGTCATCGGAAAAGGCATATTAAAGGACGTACTTATAGGCTACAAAAACCATTTTGAACAGGCAGATAAAATCATTGTGTTAACGGATGAGAATGTATGGGAGGCGCAGCAACAGTATTTTACGCTGAGCTGCCCTTATCCGTTTGAATTATTTGTGATGCCTGCTGGGGAAAGCTGTAAAAGCTTTGAAAACTACAGTGCAGTACAAACGTTTTTACTACAGCAAAAGTGTACTCGGAAATCGCTCATTTTAGCCTTTGGTGGAGGTGCAGTCGGTGATTTGGCAGGCTTTGTTGCAGCTACGTATATGCGTGGTATTCCATTTATCCAAGTACCCACTACGATTCTTGCACATGATTCTGCTGTTGGTGGAAAAACCGCAATTAATCATGAGCTAGGGAAAAATATGATTGGTGCTTTTTATCAGCCTCAAGCTGTATTGTACGATACAAAATTACTAGAGAGCCTTTCGAAAAGAGAAGTACGCTCAGGAATGGCCGAAGTAATTAAGCATGCAATGATTTCAAATCCATTTTGGCTTGTTGAGCTTATGCAAGAAAATATGACAGAGATAACGGACGAAAAGCTTATCAGTCATTTAGCTGACGGTGTAAAAGTCAAAGCGTCCATTGTAGAACAGGATGAAACGGAGCAATCTGTTCGAAAGTACTTGAATCTAGGTCATACATACGGCCATGCAATTGAGGCAGCTGCGGGCTACGGAGGCTTAGCGCATGGCGAGGCAGTGATGATCGGGCTAGTCTATTGCTTATTACTAAGTGAGCAATTCGGTCAAATTGATCGCCCGTTTACGAAGCGTTTTTTACAATTCGCTCACAGTAACGGCTATCCTTTTGAAGCGGTTAAGGACTATTCTTTTGATGAATTAGAAGACTATTTACTAAAAGATAAAAAAGCTGATTATGGGGAGCTTCAATTCGTTTTACTCCAACAGATTGGCAAACCTTTTGTGCAAAAAATAGACCTTGCGCTATGCAAGGAAACGGATATAGAATTTAGAAAATTATTAGCGGAGGTGCTTATATGATTCGCGGTATACGAGGCGCAACAACGATTGAATCGGATAAGCCGGAGCTTGTTTGGGAAGAGACAGCTAAGTTAGTACAAGAAATGGCAAAGGCAAATAGCTTTGTACCAGAAGATATTGCATCTGTAACAATTTCTACAACGACGGATATTAAATCTGCATTTCCTGCAAAGGCTGTACGTTTATTAGAGGGCTGGCAGTTTGTACCGATTATGTGTATGCATGAAATGGATGTGCCAGGAGCATTACCATTGTGCATTCGTGTACTACTTCATGTAAACACAGCAACAACACAGCTGGATATTCGACATATTTACTTAAATGATGCAGTCCAATTAAGACCAGATTTAGTACGTAAATAGTATAAGAGGAGACGTTATTTATGAAATGGAAACAACAAATTCACGGGATGAAAGCATACCAACCAGGTAAACCAATGGAAGAAGTAAAGGAAATGTATGGCTTGAATGAAGTAGTGAAGCTAGCATCAAATGAAAATCCATTTGGTAGTTCGCCAAAAGTAAAAGAGTTTTTACAGCAGGATGAGACTAATCATGCAATTTATCCAGATGGCTACGCGCAAAATTTACGTACAGCCGTAGCAAATCATCTAGGTGTAAAAGAAACAGAATTAATTTTCGGCAATGGTTCGGACGATTTAATTGCGATTATTACACGTGCATTGTTGTATCCAGGCGTGAATACAGTAATGGCAGATCCTTCATTCTCTCAATATTGGCACAATGCTGAAATTGAGGGAGCAGAAGTGCGAAAAATTCCATGTATAGATGGTCATCACGATTTAGACGCCATGCTTGCAGCAATTGATGAAAATACATCGGTTGTTTGGGTGTGCAGTCCAAATAATCCTACGGGTACACTTGTGCCAGCCGGAGCTCTTCAATCCTTCTTAGAGAAAGTGCCTTCAGATGTACTCGTTGTTTTGGATGAGGCTTATATCGAATATGTAAATGATCCGAGCTACAAAAATACATTAGATTACTTCCGTCAGTATGAGAATGTAATTCTATTACGTACGTTTTCGAAAGCGTATGGCTTAGCTTCATTCCGTGTTGGGTACGGAATTGCACAGGAGGGGGTTATTGCAAAGCTTGATCCCGTTCGTGCACCGTTTAACAACATAATATTAAGCCAAAAAGCTGCCATTGTAGCTCTTAAGGATCAAGATTATATAGTAAAATGTCGTGAGGCAAATGAAAAAGGGAAGAGGCAATTCGTGGCATGGTGTGAAAAGCATGGGTTGCATTATTTCCCATCACAAACGAATTTTGTTCTATTTGAAGTGAAAGCTGATAGCGATGTTGTGTTTGAAGAAATGATGAGGCGTGGATTTATTATTCGTAGTGGAGCAGCGCTTGGCGTACCAGGCTATATTCGTGTAACAATCGGTACAGAAGATCAAAATGAGAAGTTCCTGACATTACTACAAGAGGTATTAACCGAGCAAGGTGTTTTTGCATGACACGAAATGTGCTAGTCATCGGCCTTGGGCTAATCGGCGGTTCAGTTGCATTAGCTCTTCAAAAGGCTCCTCAAACGAAAGTAATGGGCTATGATGCTTTTGAGCAAACACGTGCATTAGCCAAAACATTAAATGTTGTGCATGAAGTAGTTGAAAATCCAGCCGAGGCTGCGAGTAAAGCTGATATCATTATTTTTGGGACGCCAGTAAATGCTACGCTCGAATGGATGGAAGAGCTAAAGAAATGGCGCTTAAAGGAATCTGTCATTGTAACCGATACTGGAAGCACCAAAGCGATTATAATGGATAAAGCAAATGAGCTTCGAGAGCTTGGCATTACATTTATTGGTGGACATCCAATGGCGGGCTCTCATAAAAGTGGAGTAACAGCAGCAAAGCCTCATTTATTTGAAAATGCGTACTATATGCTAACGCCCCATAAAGATGAAAAAACTGAAAATATCGATAAACTAGAAAATCTATTAAAATTCACGATTGCAAAAATAGTAAAAGTAGATGCAAAGGAACATGATCATATGACAGCTGTTGTGAGTCATTTTCCACATATAGTAGCCGCATCTCTCGTTCATCAGCTGCAGGGTGAAAATGAAATGTTCCCAATGACAAGTATGCTAGCAGCAGGGGGATTCCGTGATGTAACACGAATTGCCTCCTCAAATCCAATTCTATGGCGTGATATTACTGTGCAAAATCGTCATGAACTAATAGGGCAATTAGATAAATGGCTGACGGAAATGCAGCGTGTAAAGGGGCTGCTCGAGGGTGGTCAGGATACATTAATTGAGGATTATTTTGCCGTTGCTAAAAACGTACGAGATCAATTACCTGCAGCATCTGGAGCATTCTTTATGCCGTATGATTTATACGTTGATATACCGGATTATCCAGGGGTTATTTCTGAAGTAACCGGATATTTAGCGGATGAGCGTATTAGTATCACAAATATCAGGATTGTAGAAACACGAGAAGATGTATTCGGTATTTTAGTCATTAGTTTCCAAAGCGGAGATGATCGTGAACGTGCAGCAAAATGCATAACAAGGCGAGCAAACTTTGAAACATACATTTCTTAAATGCAAAAGGCGAAATATGCTTTTTGCTTTTTCTAACATGCTAAGTGTTTACTGTAAGCAGTTGTCAGGGCTAAACGAGGCGCTTGCGCTTTTCGTAAGTGTCTAGTTCCAGCGCC